>NZ_CAXREX010000050.1:0-17836 GCF_964229645.1 Nioella sp.
GGGCCTCTTTTTTCGTTGGGGTGACGGTGAAGGCCCAGATCGGATGTTCGCAGTTGGCGCAGCGGATGGCCGCTTGGAGCCCAAATCTGCGGGGGCAATGTGATTGACGGAAGCTCGCACTATCCAGATTGACTGAAGGAAAATCCAAACAGCTTGCGCGATCAGGTAAGCGAACGTTGCATGAAGTAGACCCTGTCACGCCACGCGTTTGGAAACCCTGCAGGGTGTGGCATTGGGACAAAGCCAGCGGTTTCATACATCGAGCGTGCATGGGTCAAAAACGTGGCTGACGAGAAGAAGACGCGCGCGTAACCGTCCATAGCCATCTGCTCGAACATGTGGTCGAGCAATTTGCGGCCAAGACCGTGACCACGACCATCGGCACTTACGAACATTCGGTTGAATTCAGCGGTGCCAGGGGCTGCTTCGCTATACATGACACACCCACAGTCTTTGCCATTCACTGAAGCAATAAGAATGCCACCTAGCGGTCGTTTGTGCAGATCGGGCAAGTCATTCAGGATGTCTTGGAACCTGGCAGGGTCCATGGGGTGATCATCGCCTCTAGGCCAATCGGATGGGTAGTTTTTCCAGTGCCAATCTAGCCATTCACGACACAGCCCACGTGCGGCATGAACATCGTCTTTGTTGCTTGCTAGCCGAATAGCTATTTCTGTCATCCCAGCCCCTCCCAGTGGTAGTCTGGATGAAGCCCGCCTTTGGGATCGAGAGTCAATCGCGCGGGCACTTGCAGCCGACATTCGCACGATCGCGGCAAAGACCCACTTCGTCCGCATTGCCGACCGTTGGGGTTGAAGCAGCGACTGACCGTTCTCCGCCCTTGCCACATCCCCTCCCACGCCCCCACCGCTCTCGCTTGCACCTTCCCCCGGCAATGCCCTACTAAGGCAAGAGCAATAAAGGGAGGCCACATGCGCCGAGTAGTCGTCACGGGTCTGGGGATCGTCTCCTCGATCGGCAACAATGCCGAGGAAGTCACCGCCTCCCTTCGGGCGGGCAAGTCCGGCATCGAGGCCAGCCCCGAAATGGCCGAGCACGGGTTCCGCAGCCAGATCGCGGGAACGATCAAGATCGACCCGAAAGAGCATGTGGACAAGCGCGCCCTGCGCTTCATGGGGCCGGGCGCGGCCTATGCCCATATCGCCATGACCCAGGCCATTGCCGATGCGGGCCTCTCCGAGGAGCAGGTGCAGAACGAGCGCACGGGGCTCGTGGCCGGGTCGGGTGGGCCTTCCACCTCGGCCATGCTGACCGCGCACCAGTCGGTGCTGTCGACGGGCGCGACCAAGCGCATCGGGCCCTTCGCGGTGCCCAAGTGCATGTCGTCCACGATCTCGGCCAACCTCGCCACGGCCTTCAAGATCAAGGGCATCAACTATTCGAGCACCTCGGCCTGCTCGACCAGCCTGCACTGCATCGGCAACGCGGCCGAACAGATCATGATGGGCAAGCAGGACATCATGTTCGCCGGCGGTGGCGAGGAACTGGACTGGACGCTGTCCTGCCTCTTCGACGCCATGGGCGCGATGTCCTCCAAGCGCAATGACGACCCCCAGAAGGCCAGCCGCGCCTTCGACGAGGATCGCGACGGGTTCGTGATTTCGGGCGGCGGCGGCATCGTGGTGCTGGAAGATCTCGATCATGCGCTCGCGCGCGGGGCCACGATCTATGCCGAGGTGACGGGTTTCGCGGCCACGTCCGACGGGCATGACATGGTGGCCCCCTCCGGCGAGGGCGGCGAACGGGCCATGCGCCTGGCGCTGCAATCCCTGCCCGAAGGCCGCACCGTCAGCTACATCAACGCCCACGGCACCTCGACCCCGGTGGGCGATGTGGGCGAGGTCGCGGCCGTGCGCCGCGTCTTCGGCGAAGGCAACGTGCCGCCGATCAGTTCGACCAAGTCGATGACGGGCCACGCGCAAGGCGCGGCCGGGGCGCTGGAGGCGATCTTCTGCCTGCTGATGCTGAAGGGCGATTTCATCACGCCCTCGATCAATGTCGAGACCCTGGCCGAGGGCATCAACCCCGGCGAGATCGCCACCGCCTACGTGGACGGCGCCGGGCTCGATACGGTCATGACCAACAGCTTCGGCTTTGGCGGCACCAACGGGTCGATGCTTCTGTCCAGGTATAACGGGTGATTTCCTATGGCTGAGTTGATGAAGGGCAAACGCGGGCTGGTCATGGGCGTTGCCAATGACCGTTCGATCGCCTGGGGCATTGCCCGGGCGCTGCATCAAGAGGGCGCGGAGCTGGCCTTTTCCTACCAGGGTGAGGCCTTTGGCAAACGGGTGAAGCCGCTGGCCGACCAGGTGGGCGCGGACCTGCTGGTCGACGTGGACGTAACCGATGACGCCTCGCTCGATGCCTGTTTCGGAGAAATCGCTTCCCGTTGGGGCAAGCTCGATTTCGTGGTCCACGCCATCGCGTTTTCCGACAAGAACGAGCTTGCGGGGCGCTTCATCGACACCTCGCGTGAGAATTTCCGCAATTCGCTGACGATCTCCTGCTACTCGCTCATCGACGTGGCCCGCCGGGCCGAGCCGCTGATGACCGAGGGCGGCACGATCCTGACGCTGACCTATATGGGGTCGAACCGCGTCACGCCGTTCTACAACGTCATGGGCGTGGCCAAGGCCGCGCTGGAAAGCTCGGTGCGCTACCTGGCCAACGACATGGGGCCGAAGGGTATCCGCGTGAACGCGATCAGCCCGGGCCCGATGAAGACGCTTGCAGGCGCGGCCATCTCGGGCGCGCGCAAGACCTTCACCACCGCGCGCGACAACGCCCCCTTGCGCGACAATGCCACGCTGGAATCGATCGGCGGCACGGCGGTGTACCTGGCCTCCGATTACGGAGCCTGCACGACCGGCGAGATCATCACCGTCGATGGCGGCTATCACGTTCTGGGAATGATGCAGCCGGAAAACCTCTGACGGGCCTCCGGTCCCGTGCCCCGCCTGCGCGGCGGGGCGGTGGCGGCACCCGGCGGGTGCCGCCGGGCGTTTCAGTCCACTGAAACGATCTTGACCGCGAAGGTCAGGTCCTTGCCCGCCAGCGGGTGATTGGCGTCGAGCGTGATGTGCTCGTCGGTTGCGTCCGTCACCATGACCGGGATCGCCTGCCCGTTCGGGGCCTGCATCTGCAACTGGGTGCCCGGCTCGGTCGGGATATTGTCGGGAATCTCGCTGCGCGGGATCTGCTGAACGGCCTGCGGGTTATGCTCGCCATAGGCTTCGGCGGCAGGCACGGTCACGGTTTTCTCGTCGCCCGCGGCCATGCCGTCGAAGGCCTTTTCCAGGCCGGGGATGATCTGGCCCTGGCCCATGGTGAAGGCCAGCGGATCGCGTCCTTCGGAACTGTCGAAGACGCTGCCATCCGCAAGCGTGCCGGTGTAATGGAATGCGACTTTGCTGCCGCTCTTGGCCTCTGTCATGAACTCATCCTGTGTCGGGGGGTGACTTTCCGGGGCGGGCCAACGGTCATCCCGGCCCATCCTTCCGATTGCGTGGCCCTAGGCTATCAGCCTGACCCCCGGTGTAAACCGGATTCCCCGCCAAACCGCGCGTGGGGGGCCTTCCCCCCGCCGTGCCCCTGTGCAAACCTGCGCCGCGAAGGGGGATCTCAATGACCATCACCACCTGTGTCTTCGACGCCTATGGCACGCTCTTTGACGTGAACGCCGCCGCCCGGGCCGTGGCCGCCGAACCTGGGCAGGAGGCCTTCGCAGCCGTCTGGCCCGAGGTCGCCACCCATTGGCGCGCCAAGCAACTCCAATACACCTGGATCCGGGCTCTCACGGGCCAGCATACGGATTTCTGGCAGGTCACGCAGGACGGGCTGGATTGGGCGCTGGAAAAGACGGGCCAGGCCGATGCGGAACTGCGAGAACGTCTGCTGGGGCTCTATTTCAACCTCGAAGCCTATCCCGAAGTGCCCGCGATGCTGGCCGCGCTGAAGGCGGCGGGGCTCAACACCGCAATCCTGTCGAACGGGTCGCCCCCGATGCTGAACGGCGCGGTTGACAGCGCCGGGGTCGGCGATCTGCTGGACGACGTGCTCAGCGTCGAAAGCGTGGGGATCTTCAAGCCCGATGCCAGCGTCTACAAGCTGGTGACCGACCGGTTCGGCTGCGCCAGGGAACAGGTGCTCTTCGTCTCGTCCAACGGGTGGGACGCGACCTCGGCCCGCGCCTTCGGCTTCCGCGTCCTGTGGGTCAACCGCGCGCACGAGCCGCTCGATCGCCTGCCCGACGCGCCCGACCGCATTGCCTCGGACCTGACCACCGTGCCCCAGATCGCCAGGGACCTGTGATGGTTCTTTTCACCGCCGCTGACGGGCTGAAACTGGCCTATGACGACCGAGGCGAGGGGCCGGTGCTGCTCTGCCTGCCCGGGCTCACGCGCAACATGGACGATTTCGAACCCGTGGTGGACCATTTCGCGCATCGCGCGCGGGTCATCCGGATGGATTTCCGGGGCCGCGGCGCATCGGATCATGACCCCGATTTCAGCCATTACAACGTGGTGCAGGAAAGCCAGGACGTGATCGGCCTTCTCGATCACCTCGGGCTGGACAAGGCCGCGATCCTGGGCACCTCGCGTGGCGGGCTGGTGGCAATGACGCTGGCCGCGACGGCCAAGGACCGGCTGGCAGGGGTCTGTTTCAACGATATCGGCCCGGTGATCGAGGCCGAAGGGCTGACCTACATCATGGGCTATCTCGGCCTGCCGCCGATGGACCCCGACTTCGACACCGCCCTGCGCGAGGTGCCGAAACGGATGGGCAAACGCTTCCCCGATGTGCCGCCCGCGACCTGGGCCAATTACATCCGACGCGTCTGGCAGGTGGCCGAGGATGGCCGCCTCTCGCCGCGCTACGACCCCAAGCTGCGCGACGCCACCCTTGCGCAGATGCAGGCTGCCGAGGGCCAGCCGGCCCCCGATCTCTGGCCGCTCTTCGCAGCGCTCGACGGGTTGCCCGTGGGTCTCATCCGGGGCGCGAACTCGGACCTTCTGTCGCCGGATACGGCGGCGCGGATGCGCGCCATGCGCCCCGACATGATCTTTGCCGACGTCGCCGACCGGGGCCATGTGCCCTTCCTCGACGAACCCGAAAGCCTCTCCGTCATCACCCAGTTCCTGGATCGCCTGACATGACCGACATCACCATGATCGACGCCGCCGCCGCCCGGTTGAAGGGCCATGCAAGGCGCACGCCGCTTCTGTCCTCGCCCTTTCTGGACGAGATCGCGGGCCGCCGCGTGCTGGTCAAGCCCGAGGCCCTGCAACATACCGGAAGCTTCAAGTTCCGGGGCGGCTGGTCGGCGGTTTCTGCGCTCGACCCCGAGACGCGCAAGCGCGGCGTCATCGCCTTTTCCTCGGGCAACCACGCGCAGGGGGTGGCCTATGCCGCCAAGCTCCATGGCGCGCCCGCCGTCATCATCATGCCCGCCGACGCGCCCCGCCTGAAGATCGACAATACCCGCGCGCTCGGGGCCGAGGTCATCACCTATGACCGCGCGACCGAGGACCGCGACGCCATCGGCGCCCGTCTGGCCGAAGAGCGGGGGCTGAGCCTCATCAAGCCCTTCGACAACCCTTACGTGATCGCGGGGCAGGGCACTGTGGGGCTGGAGATCGCCGAACAGGCCGCCGAGGAGGGCGTGGACGCGGCCGATGTGCTGGTCTGCTGCGGCGGTGGCGGGCTTACATCGGGCATCGCGCTTGCGCTTGAGGCCCGCGCCCCCGGCCTGCGCACCCGCCCCGTGGAGCCCGAGGGCTTCGACGACGTGGCCCGCTCGCTCAAGTCCGGTCAGATCGAGCGCAACGCGCGCAGCTCCGGGTCGCTCTGCGACGCGATCATCACGCCCTCGCCCGGACACATGACCTTCCCGATCATGCACCGGCTCTGCGGGCCCGGCATCGTGGTGCCCGAACGCGACTGCCTGCGTGCCATGGCGCTGGCCTTCACGCGGCTCAAGGTGGTGCTGGAACCCGGCGGTGCGATCGCGCTCGCGGCAGCGCTCTTTCATCCCGAAACGGTAGAGGGCGATGCGGTCATTGCCGTCGCCTCGGGCGGCAACGTGGACGCCGCGTTGTTTGCGAAAGTGCTGGAGGAGTTCGGCGAGGGCGCCTAACCGGCGCTCTCATCCCCCGTCCGAAGCCCCGCCCGGAACATCCCAAGGGCCACCACCATCAGCACCAGCGCCAGCACGAAAGGCGCGCCGGGGAACTGCACGGCCGCGCCCTCGCGCGTGAACCAGAAGAACACCTGCGTCATCGCCAGCGGCGCCACGATGATCGACAGCGCGTTGACCGAGGCCATGACGCCTTGCAACTCGCCCTGCTGGTCGTCACCGGCCCGGCGGCTCATGTAGCCCGCGATGGCCGGGGTCGCGATCGAGCCCAGGGCCGCGATCGGGGTCAGAACCCAGACCATCCAGCCCTGGCCCGCCAGCGCGAAGGCCGCCAGCACCGCGAGGTCCAGCACCAGCGCCCACAGGATGACCCGCACCTCGCCCAGCCACGCCATGACCGGGCCGACAAGCCCGGCCTGAACCACCACCATCGACAGCCCGTAAAGCGTCAGCGACAGGCCCACCAGGCTACTGTCCCAGCCAAAGGCGGCTTGCGTGTAATAGGCCCAGACCGCCGGGTAGACATAGCCCGATACGCTGTAGAAAAAGAGCATCAGCAGCATCCAGCCCAGACCCGGCAGTTGCCCGATCTGCATCAGCCCGCCAAGCGGGTTGGCCCGGCGCCAGTCGAACCCCCTGCGTTTCCCGACCGGCAGCGATTCCGGCAGCACCACCAGCCCTAGCGTGAAATTCGCCGCCGCCAACCCTGCGGCCACCCAGAAGGGAGCGCGGGTATCGAACCCCGCCAGCAGCCCGCCCAGCATCGGCCCTAGCACGAAGCCCACCCCGAAGGCCGCCGACAGCAGGCCAAAGCGCGCCGCCCGGTCGTCGGGCCTCGTGATGTCGGCCATATAGGCATTGGCCGTGGAATGGGTGGCCGAGGTGATCCCGCCCAGGACACGGCCCGCCAGCAGCCACCAGATCGAACCCGCCAGCGCCATGATCACGTAATCCAGCGCCAGCGCCCCCATCGAGATCAGCAGCACGGGCCGCCGCCCGAACCGGTCCGACAGCCCGCCCAGGATCGGGCTGAAGACGAATTGCATGACGGCGAAGGTGGCGGCCATGACCCCGCCCCAGACCGCGGCATCGGACAGCGCCACATGCTGCACCTCGCGGATCAGGTCCGGCATGACAGGCATGATCAGCCCGATCCCCATGGCGTCGAGCACCACGGTCACGAGGATGAAGTAGAGCGGCAGACGGTCAGTCACGGCCCACCGCACGCGCGAAGGCCCGCGCTTCGGCAGGGGCTTCGCCCATCGCTGTCAGCGTCTCGGTCACCCCGGCCAGTTCCACGCCCGGATGCGCGGTTTCCAGCAGGCTCAGCAGCGGCGTGCCGCTGGAAAGCGCCTCCTTGCAGGCGGCCTTCACGGCGGCCTGTGCCTCGGGGCGGGTCATATGCGCGGCCAGCGCGAAAGACAGCGCCTCGGCATGGATCAGGCCAAGCGGATCGTCGAGGTTGTCGGCCATGCGCGCGACCTGCGGCTCCAGCGTCTCGGCCAGGTCTGCGGCCACGCTCAGCCCCTTGGCCACGCCCATCACCATCGCGGGCAGGCTCAGCCATTCGGTGAACCACGCCGCCCCGTCGCGCTGCTGGCGATGGAGCGCGGCCCCCTGCACCGCGCCGTTCAACGCCTGCACGTGGCGTGCCAGCGCGATCAGCACCGAGGCCCCCACGGGGTTCTGTTTCTGCGGCATGGTCGAGCTTTCGCCCGCGCCACGGAAGCGCAGTTCGCCCACGTCGCTTTGCGCCATCGCCATCAGGTCTTCGCCCATCTTGCCGAAGCTGCCCGCCACCAGCGCCAGCCACGCCGCCAGCTCGGCCACGTGGTCGCGGGTGGAGTGCAGGCTGCGGCCCGGATCGGCCAGTTTCAGCGCCTCGGCCAGCCCGGCCCGCGTTTCTGCCGCAAGGGGTCCGAAGGCCGCACCGGTGCCCGCCGCGCCAGACAGCGTGACTGCCAGCAGCCGGGGCCGAAGCGCAGCCAGCCGCTCCTTGTGCGCCAGCCATGGCCAGCCCCAGGCTGCCGCCACCGCGCCGAAACTGGTGGGGTTGGCGGTCTGCCCGTAGGTGCGCGCGACCATAGGCGTTTCGGCATGGCTCTCCGCCAGCCGTGCCAGCGCTTTTGTCATCCGCTCGCCCCGCGCCTCGATCAGCGCCAGCGCCTGCCGCAGGCGCAGGGCCAGCCCGGTGTCGATGATGTCCTGCGACGTGGCCCCCCAATGGGCGTATTGCGCGTGTTCGGGCGCCTCCATCTCCTTGCGGAACGCGGCCACCAGCGCGGGCACGCAGACGCCGTTCTGCCCGGTGGCCTCCGACAGCCCCGCCGGGTCGATCTGCACCTCAAGCGAGGAGCGGTGGATGAAAGCGGCACTCCCGGACGGGATCACGCCAAGCGCGCCCTGCACCTTTGCCAGCATCCCCTCGACCACCAGCATGGCCCGCAGCTCGGCGGTATCGGTGAAAAGCGTCGCCACCTCCCGATCGGTGAAGAGGTCGCGCAGCATCGCGCTGTCGAAGGGGCTGACGCTCATATCTCGTCTCCGTGGCCGATGGCGGTAAGGAACTGGGTTAGGTTTTCGGCGAAAAGCGCCGCAGAGTCCACGCATGGCACATGGCCCGCTCCCCGAAGCAGCGCAAAGCGCGATCCGGGGATCAGGTCGGCCAGTTCGCGCACGAGGTCGGGCGGCGTGTCCCTGTCCTCGGTGCCTGCCAGCACCAGGGTGGGCAGGCGCAGGCCGCTGGTGGGGGTGATGAAGTCGGTCCCGGCAATGGCGGCGCAGACCCCGGCATAGCCCTCCGGATCCTGCCGCTCCACCATGGCGCGGATCGGCGCGTCCCCACCCGCTTCGCGGAAGCCGCGGGCAAACCACCGCGCCATCAACGCGTCGGAAATCGCGCCCATCCCGCCCGTGCGCACTGCCTCGATCCGGGCCTGCCAGCCGGCCTTGGTGCCGATCTTGGGTGCGGTGCCCGACAGGACCAGCGCGCGCAGCTGGTCCATGCGCTTGACCGCCAGCCCCTGGGCCACGAGCCCGCCGACCGAAAGCCCGACGAAGACCGCGTCTCGCACCTCCAGCCGGTCGAGCAGCGCCTCCGCATCGCGCACCAGCGCGCCCATGGCATAGGGCGGGGCCGGGCAATCGGATTCGCCATGCCCGCGCATGTCGTAGCGGATCAGGCGAAACCGGTCCGGCAGCAGGGCCCAAACCGCGTCCCAGATCGCAAGCTCGGTGCCAAGCGCCCCGGCAAAGACAACCGCCGCGCCATCCGCCGGACCGCTCTCAACCACGTTCAGCCCGATCTGCCCGGTCTCGATCCGTGCCATTTGCGCCTCCTCGCTCGTGCCTCCTTTTCGGCCAGCAGCGTCTCCCCCCCAACCCCGCCCCTTCTTCTTGGCTGAAATACTCCGGGGGCGACGCCGCCAGGCGTCGGGGGCAGCGCCCCCAACCGGTTTCCGGCGCGGAAAACGCCCCGCGATCCGCGCCGGATCGCGCGCGGGTCGTCGCGCCGCAGGCGCGGCGAAACCCGCGTTTCGTCTGCACGGGGGTGTACAGGGGGTGTACGGGGGGTGCACGCATGGCACCCCCCTCTTTTCCCGCCCGATATGTCGCAACGGAACACGCCCGATGCCGCTGCCGGGGCTTGAACCGGGCGCCCGCGCCCCGCAGTCTCGGTGCAACAACGCGAGGGAGGAATCGCAGGATGACCAGAGTAAAAGCCGCAGTCTGCCATGCGTTCGGCGAGGCACTGAAGATCGAAGAGATCGACCTGCGCGCCCCGGGGCAGGGCGAGCTCGAGGTGCGCCTCGACGCGGTGGCCATCTGCCATTCCGACATCTCCTATATCGACGGCGGATGGGGCGGCGACCTGCCTGCCGTCTACGGCCACGAGGCGGCCGGTCGCGTCACGGCGACGGGGCCCGGCGTGACCGCCTACAAGCCGGGCGACAAGGTGCTGGTCACGCTCATCAAGTCCTGTGGAACCTGCGGTTCCTGCGCCTCCGGCGCGCCGGTCTACTGCGACGGCAACGCCCCCGTGGAGCCTGCCATTCGCCTGGCCGACGGCACGCCTGCCACCAAGGCCATGGAATGCGGTGCCTTCGCCGAGGCCGTGGTCGTCCATCAAAGCCAGCTCGCCCCTCTTGCCGAAGAGATGCCCTCCGACGTGGCCTGCCTGCTGGCCTGCGGTGTCATCACCGGTGTGGGGGCCGTGGTCAATACCGCCAAGGTCCGACCCGGTCAGAACGTGGTGGTGATCGGCGCGGGCGGCGTTGGGCTCAACACTATCCAGGGTGCGCGCATCGCCGGGGCCGCGCGCATCATCGCGATGGACATGTCCGAGGAAAAATTGAACGACGCCAAGGCTTTCGGGGCGACGGACGGGGTGCTCGCGACCGATCCGAAACCCTGGAAGGCGGTGGCCGAAATCACCGGTGGCAAGATGGCGGACGCGGTTTTCGTAACCGTGGGCGCGATCCCGGCCTATGAACAATCCCTGCGCCTGCTGGCGCGTGGCGGCATGATGTATGCTGTCGGCATGCCCCATAGCGGGGCGATGGCGGAATACGAACCCGTCATCATCGCCGCCGTCGGGCAGGGCATGAAAGGGTCCAAGATGGGCGATGCGGTCCTGCCGCGCGACATCCCCTGGATGGTCGACATGTATGGCCAGGGCCGCCTGAAGCTGGACGAGCTCATCTCGAATCGCTGGCGGCTCGACCAGATCAACGAGGCCATCGCCGACACCAAGACCGGCCATGCCCGGCGCAACGTGATTCTGCTCGGCGATACCGACTAGGCCGCGCCGGTGCCCAGGTCCCAGCTGTAGACGACAACCCCGGACTGCGCCTCTGCGCCAAGCCGCGCATAGAGCGCGCGGGCGGGGGCGTTGTCCGCCTCTGTGGCCAGCCATACCCCCGCGCATCCGAGCGCGCGCGCCTCTTCCAGCACCGCCCGGCCAAGGGCCATCCCGATCCCGCGCCGCCGCCAGTCCCGGTGCACGCCGATTTCATCGAGGTAGAAGCTGGGCGCCTTGTCCGGCATCAGCACCACCGCACCGGACGCCATCCCGACCAGTCCTTCTTCGGCAAGCGCCCCAACCAGCACCTGGCCCGGCGCGGTCAGCTTGCGCGCTACCTGGTCCGGGCGGACCGGCCCGTCGAACACCCCGTCGCGGACAGACAGGACCAGGTCGGCATCCAGCAATCCGAGACGACGAATTTCAATAGCATCCATGACAGACCCTGCTTGTCCGAGCGTGCCGGGCAGGGCAGGGTTGCGCAAGAAAAGCTTAGGGAGCAGGTGCATGAAGCTGGCCGACCTGGAAATTTTCGTCATTGCTCCGCCCAACCCCGGCATGGGCGGGCGCTACTGGATCGTGCCGAAGCTGACCACCGCCTGCGGGATCACGGGCTATGGCGAATGCTATGCGTCCTCGGTGGGGCCGGAGGCGATGCGCGCCGTCATCGCGGACGTGTTCCAGCGCTATTTCGAGGGCGAAAGCCCCGAGAACATCGAACGCATCTTCCGCCGAACCTATTCCTCGGGCTTCACGCAGCGGCCCGACCTGACGGTGATGGGCGCCTATGCGGGGCTGGAAATCGCCTGTTGGGACATTCTGGGCAAGGCGCGCAACCGCCCGGTCTGGGCCTTGATCGGCGGCAAGATGAACGAGCGGCTGAGGGCCTATACCTACCTCTATCCGCTGGCCCATCATCACCCGACGGAGTTCTGGATTTCGCCCGAGATGGCGGCAGAGGCCGCCGCCGACTGCGTCGCGCGCGGCTACACGGCGGTGAAGTTCGACCCGGCAGGCCCCTACACGATGCGCGGCGGCCATATGCCCGCCATGTCCGACATCACGCGGTCCGTGGCTTTCTGCAAGGCGATCCGCGAGGCCGTGGGCGACAAGGCCGACCTGCTCTTCGGCACCCATGGCCAGTTCACCCCCGGCGGCGCGATCCGGCTCGGGCAGGCGCTGGAACCCTACAGCCCGCTCTGGTTCGAAGAACCGACCCCCCCCGACAATCATGCCGCCATGGCAGAGGTCGCCCGCGCGGTACGCATTCCGGTCGCCACGGGTGAGCGGCTGACCACCAAGGCCGAGTTCGCCGATGTGCTGCGCGCAGGTGCGGCCACGATCCTGCAACCGGCGCTTGGCCGGGCGGGCGGCATCTGGGAGGGCAAGAAGATCGCCACGCTGGCCGAAACCTTCGGCGCGCAGATCGCGCCCCACCTCTATGCCGGCCCCGTGGAATGGGCGGCCAATATCCACCTTGGCACGACCTGCCCGAACCTTCTGCTGGTCGAGACGATCGAGACCGAGTTCCACCGCGATCTCATTGGCGGCACGATCAAGGTCGAGAACGGGTTCGTCACGGCGCCCGACGGACCGGGGCTGGGGATCGCGTTCAACGAGGACCTCGCCCGCGCCCATCCCTGTGACCGCGCCGGGCTGCACCTGGAAATGCAGGACGCAGCCTGCGACTGGCAGAACGGCAACGCCTTTGCGGGGGGCTCGCCGGAATAATTGGGATGCGACCCGAAGGGTCGCCTGCCGCGCTCGGGCGACCGAGCGCCCGCCGATCCTGACCCTTAGCGTTCCTGTTCGTGGGCGTAGCGCAGCTTGGCGATTTCTTCGTTCTTGGCGATCTTGTGCTGCAGGTCCAGCGCCTCTTCCACGAAGGTCAGATGCAGGTTGACGGCTTCTCGTGCGGCCTCGGGATCGCGCGCCTGGATGGCTTCGTTCATGGCACGGTGATGTTCCAGCAGGATGTCGCGCGTGTTGCGCTGCTTGAACATGATCTGGCGGTTGTAGAACACGCCCTCTTTGAGCAGGTCGAACATCGAGCGCATCATGTGCAGCATGATCACGTTATGGCTGGCCTCGATGATGGCCAGGTGAAACTGCGCGTCGAGCTCCGCCTCGTCGGCCGGGTTGCGCTTGTTGTGGGCCACTTCCATCTTGCGAAAGAGGGTGTCGATGACCTTGAGATCGGTCTCGGTCCCCGCCTCTGCCGCCCGCGCCGCGGCCACGCCTTCAAGGTCGCGGCGGAAGCTGATGTAATCCATCACCGCCTGATCGTGGGCGGCAAAGAGCCGGATCAGGGCAGGGGAAAAGGCGCTGCCCAGAACGTCGGCCACGTAGATACCCGCGCCGGCGCGGGTCGTCAGAAGCCCGCGTTCCTGCAATTCCGAGATCGCTTCGCGCAGCGAGGGGCGCGACACGCCAAGGCGCTCCGACAGTTCCCGCTCGGACGGCAGACGCTCGCCGGGGCGCAGAATTCCCCGCAGGATCAGCTGCTCGATCTGGCGAACAACCGACTGCGACAGCTTCTCGGCGTCGATACGTTGGAATGGCATGCGCGGACCTCCCTCTGATTGGTCAGGTTAAATGACCAGATCAGGGGAAGTCCAGAGAAAGCGTGTTCTTACTCGACCGGGCGAATGATGATTTCCACGCGGCGGTTCTGTTGACGCCCTTCCGGGGTCAGGTTGGTGGCGACCGGTTCATTCTCACCGCGGCCGAAGCTGCGCACGCGGGCGGGGTCGACGCCGGCTTCCAGAAGAACCCCGGCAACGGCGCTGGCGCGACGGGCTGACAGATCCTGGTTGTATTCCGCCGACCCGGTGTTGTCGGTGTGGCCGATCACGTCGACTGTGGAGGTGCGGTATTCCTGGAGGTTGCGGGCCATTGCGCGCAGGTCGGCCTGAAGGCCCGCACGGATCGCGGCGCTGTCGGTGTCGAAGAGAATCCCCTCGGGCATGGTGACCATCAGGTGATCGCCCCGGTTCACGATCGAGATGTCCTGGTTGGCCATCGAGGCGCGCAGATCGGCGGCCTGCTGATCGAGCGAATAGCCGATGGCCCCACCAAGAGCCGCGCCCGCCGCCGCCCCGAGAACCGCGTTCCGGCCCCGGTTGTTATCGCTGGAAATCGCGCCAAGGAAACCGCCCAGCATCCCGCCCATGATCGCCCCGTCACGGGTGCGGTTCTGGTTGGGGTCCTGAAGGTAGGCGGGCTCACAGGCCGTAAGGCCGAGAACGGAGATCAGGCCAAGGGAAACGAGACGTGTGCGGTTGTTCATGAGGTCTGCCTTTCTCAATCAACAGGCCCGGTCTTTCGCGGGCTTTTCGAAGGGGACTATAACAGCGCTTTCGCGCACGGGCAGGGGTAACTTGTTTTCCGGCGAAAATATGCCAAGCCGTCTTGTGCATCTGCGCACCTATCGAAAGTTGCATTCCCCCTGTGATGCCCTACCGTCACCAGGCGCGAACGGGGGACGACAACAATGACCGATTTTCTTCTGCTGGCCTTCATCTTCCTGGTTGCGGGCGTCGTGTCCGTCCCGATTGCCTCCAAGCTCGGGCTTGGGTCGGTCCTGGGCTACCTCATCGCGGGTATCCTGATCAGCCCGGTTCTGGCGCTTCTGCATGTGGACGTGATCTCGATCCAGCATTTCGCGGAATTCGGCGTGGTCATGATGCTCTTCCTGGTCGGGCTGGAACTGGAGCCTAAGAACCTGTGGTCGATGCGGGCGCAGCTTCTGGGGCTGGGTGGCGGACAGATCGGGCTGACCACGGCGGGCGTCATGGCAGTGGCGATGATCCTGGGTCAGCCAATCGGCGTGTCTTTGGCCATCGGACTCGTCTTTGCGCTGTCTTCGACGGCAATCGTGCTGCAGACCCTGAACGAGAAGGGGCTGATGCGCTCGGATGGCGGGCAGTCGTCCTTCGCGGTGCTGCTGACACAGGATATCGCGGTTATCCCGATGCTGGCCTTCATCCCGCTTCTGGCCATGCCGGAGCTGGTCGAGTCGCTGAGCCACGGCGCCGCCCATGCCGACGAGGACGGCCACGGTCCCGGGCTGAGCCTTGTCGACGGGTTGTCAGGCTGGCAGACGGCGCTGGTCACCCTTGGGGCCGTCGGTGCCGTGGTGGCAGGCGGCAACTACCTGACGACCCCGATTTTCCGCTTCATCTCGGTGGCCAACCTGCGCGAGCTTTTCACCGCGACCGCGCTGATGATGGTGGTGGGGATCGCGCTTCTGATGTCACTTGTCGGCCTCTCGCCTGCGCTTGGCACATTTCTTGCGGGCGTGGTGCTGGCCAATTCACCCTACAGGCACGAGCTGGAAAGCGATATCGACCCGTTCCGAGGCCTGTTGCTGGGGCTCTTTTTCATGACCGTTGGGGCAGGGATCAACTTCGCCCTGCTCTTTGACAACCTGGTCACGACCCTGGTTCTGACGCTTGGGCTGATGGCGCTGAAGGTCGCGGTGCTGCTGGTGCTGGCCTATGCCTTCCGGCTGCGCGGGGCGGACAAGTGGCTCTTTGCCCTCGGTCTTGCGCAGGCGGGTGAGTTCGGCTTCGTGCTGCTGTCTTTCACCGTGGCCAATGCGGTAATCCCGGCGGCCCTGGCCGATCAGCTATTGCTGGTGGTGGCCTTGTCGATGCTGCTGACCCCTGCGCTCTTTATCCTCTACGAACAGGTGATCCGCCCGCGCTACACCGCCGAACAGGAACGCGAGGCCGACGAGATGCCCGAAGGCTCGCATGTCATCATCGCGGGCGCAGGCAGGGTCGGCGGGCTGATCGACCGGATCGTGCGTGCGGCGGGTTACCAGACCACGGTGATCGACTATTCCTCGCGAAGGCTCGATATCATGGCGCGCTTCGGGATGCGCACCTATTTCGGGGATGCGACCCGGCCCGACCTGCTGCATGCGGCTGGCATCGCCGAGGCGCGGGTTCTGGTGGTGGCCATCGACGACCGTGAAGGGATCACCCAGATCGTGCATCACGTGACCTCGACCTATCCCAACGTCCACGTGATCGCGCGCGCCATCGACCGTGACCATGTCTATGACCTCTGGCAACACGGGTGCCGTGACATCATCCGCGAAACCTATGACAGCAGCCTGCGCATGGGCCGCTCGGTGATCGAAGCCTTCGGGCTCGACCGGGCCCGGTCCGACGCCATGATCGGTGCCTTCAACGCCAGCGACCGCGAGGCGATGCTGAAGGTGGCGGATGTGCACCGGCTGGACATTCCGCCCCATGAAAACGAGGCCTATGTCGCAAGGGTCGCCGAGTTCCGAGAGGAATTCGAGCAGGCCCTGAGCGCCGAGATGACCCGGATACGCGAAGGCGGTTAAGCGCTGTCGCGCGCCTCTTCCCCGGCCGCTTCCCAGGCCAGCATGGCGCGTTTGACAGGAAGCCCCCAGTGATAGCCGCCAAGCCCGCCCGACTTGCGCAGCGCCCGGTGGCAGGGAATGAGCCAGCTGATCGGGTTGCGCCCCACGGCGGTGCCCACGGCGCGCACGGCCTTGGGGTTGCCCACTGCGCTTGCGATTTCCGAATAGGTGGTCACGTGGCCCGAGGGGATGCGCAAGAGCGCTTCCCAGACCTTGATCTGGAAGGGCGCCCCGATGAGGTAGAGCCGCGCCTCGCCCCCTGCCGCCCCGAAGGCCGCATCGGCCCAGGGTTTCAGCGCCATCGGGTCTTCGGTAAAGGCCGCATGGGGCCAGCGGGACAGCATGTCTTCCATCGCCGCCTCGGGCCCGGTTTCAGCGGCAAAGGCAATGCCGCAGATGCCCTTGTCGGTGCCCATGATGAGCGCCGGTCCGAACGGGCTTTCATACCAGCCCCAGAAGACCTCCAGCCCCGCACCGCCACGGGCGTAGTCGCCGGGGCTCATCGCTTCCCATGTCAGGAACAGATCGTGCAACCGGCCAGAACCGGACAGCCCGACCTCGTCCGCCGTGGCCAGCGTCGTGAACCGGTCGCGCAGCAGGTGCCTTGCGTGGTCGAGCGTCAGGTATTGCTGGTAGCGTTTCGGGCTGACGCCCACCCACCTCGAAAACACGCGCTGCAGATGCGCGGGACTCATGCCAAGGCGCTGCGCCAGATCTTCCAGCGACGGGCCGGGGCCGGGGGCCGCGTCGATCACGTCGAGCGCGCGGCGGATGACGTTGTAGTGGTAGGCGGATTCGTCGGGCGGGGTCATGATGGTAGTCTCCTGCCCCTGATGTAGCCGTGCAACCCTGACGGGGCGACCCGAAACCTGCGCTTTATCGGGGGCTTGCCACCCGTGGCGCTGCGGGCCATACCGCCGGCATGGCCAAGCAATTGCCCTATCACACGATCCACGAGATCTTCACCCGGTTCCAGGCCGCCGAGCCGGAACCCAAGGGCGAACTGAACCACACCAATGCCTACACCCTGCTGGTGGCGGTAGCGCTGTCCGCGCAGGCCACGGATGTCGGCGTGAACAAGGCGACGGCGAAGCTGTTCGAGATCGTAGATACCCCGCAAAAGATGCTCGATCTTGGGGAAGACGCCCTTATCGAGCACATCAAGACCATTGGCCTTTATCGCAACAAGGCCAAGAACGTGATGAAGCTGAGCCGTATCCTTGTCGAGGAGTATGGCGGCGAGGTGCCCTCCAGCCGTGCGGCGCTGCAATCGCTGCCTGGCGTGGGGCGCAAGACCGCGAACGTGGTCCTGAACATGTGGTGGCGCTACCCGGCGCAGGCGGTGGATACGCATATCTTCCGTGTCGGCAACCGCTCGGGCATCTGTCCCGGCAAGGACGTGGATGCGGTGGAGCGCGCCATCGAAGACAATATCCCGGTCGAATTCCAGCAGCACGCCCATCACTGGCTGATCCTG
>NZ_CAXREX010000051.1:0-13627 GCF_964229645.1 Nioella sp.
GATGAAGGTCTTCTCGACCTATGACCCGCGCGAGCTTGACTGGTCGGGCTGCGACGTGGTGCTGGAATGCACCGGCAAGTTCAACGATGGCACCAAGGCCAATGTGCACCTGGAACAGGGCGCCAAGGCGGTCCTGATCTCGGCCCCGGCCAAGAACGTGCAGCGCACGGTTGTTTACGGCGTCAACCACCGCGACCTGGTGCCCGGCGAGACCATGGTGTCGAACGGTTCCTGCACCACCAACTGCCTGGCGCCGCTGGCCAAGGTTCTGAATGACGCGATCGGTATCGAGAGCGGCCTGATGACCACGATCCACAGCTACACCGGTGACCAGCCGACGCTCGATCGCCGGCACAAGGACCTCTACCGCGCCCGTGCCGCCGCGATGGCGATGATCCCGACCTCGACCGGCGCGGCCAAGGCGCTTGGCGAAGTGCTGCCGGAGCTGGCGGGCAAGCTTGACGGCACCGCGATGCGCGTGCCCACCCCCAACGTGTCGGCGGTGGACCTGACCTTCGTGGCTGGCAAGGACGTGACCGTTGCCGACGTGAACGAGATCGTCGAAGAGGCCGCCAATGGCTACATGGGCATGGTGATGGGCTACGATCCCGAGCCCAAGGTCTCGATCGACTTCAACCACACCACCCAGTCCTCCATCTTCGCCCCCGATCAGACCAAGGTGTCGGGCAAGCGGCTGGTGCGGGTGCTGGCCTGGTACGACAACGAATGGGGTTTCTCGGCGCGCATGGCCGACGTGGCCGCCCATATGGGCCGCCTGCTGAACTGACCTCGGCCGCGTCATCGCGGACTGGAAAACAAGGAACGCCCGGCCCGAGTGACCGGGCGTTTTTCGTTGCCTTGCGCCCGCGTTAAAGCGGCGTCAATTTACCTCGGTGATCCGTCGACCGTCTCCAGCGTAGCCTGTGTCCGACATGACGAACCTGACCCAACGCCCCTCGGCCACCGCGATGCTGATCATCGCCCAGCTCCTGTGCACGATGTTCTTCGTCTGGGACGTGGCGCAGGATGCCCTTTTGAGGCCAGGCGAGGATTGGCCGAACCTGCATTTCCTGCTCGAGTCCGCCGCCACGCTGGCGCTGCTGGCCGCGATCGGTTTCGAAAGCCGCATCCTGCAGCGCCTTTTGCATCGCCAGGCCCACCTGGAGGCCCAGGTCGACTTGGCCGCGAAGGCCTTTCACGATCTCGTGGAGGACCGCTTCGACAGCTGGGGCCTGACGATCGCGGAACGCGACGTGGGGCACTTCACCGTCAAGGGCATTTCCATCACCGAGATCGCCACCATGCGCGGCTCGGCAGAGGGCACGGTCAAGTCGCAGCTCAACGCGATCTACCGCAAGGCCGGGGTCGGAAACCGGGGGGAGCTGCTCAGCCTTCTGATAGAAGAACTGATGGACCGCAGGGCCCCGGGCACCGCCTGATCCCGGGCGGTCTCCCGGCGCAAGATTTCTCTGGCAAAGACGCGGGGCTTCCCCTTTAGTTAACACAGGCAAGCGAATGAGAATCGCCTGTCCGGGGCATTTTGGGGGAGCAGATGATCCGTAAAATCATGGGGTTGGTGTGTCTTGTCGCCGTTGCGGCCATGAGTGCGCCACCCGTGATGGCGCAGGAGGATCGCGACCCTCGCTTCGCGGGCCTGCATGCCGGCCTGAGCCGCAGCCTGGCCCGAGCCGACAGCAGCTGGAGCACGCCCGGAACCGTCACCGGGCTCGACATGGACGGGGCCGGGGGCAGCCTGATCCTGGGCTATTCCTGGCCGCTCGATGGGCTGGTCTACGGGATCGCGCTCGACATGACCGTGCCTGGGGCGGAGGGCCTTGCCGGAGCGGGCTGTGGCGGCACATGCCTTGCCCGTCTCGACCGCTACATCGCCCTGCGCGCCCAGATCGGCCAACGTGTCGGGCGCGGGCATCTTTACGGCTTTGCCGGGCTGGCGCTTGGGCAGTTCGAATATGCGCGCGCCGGGCTGGCGCAGGTGGAAGATCACCGGACCGGCTGGCTGGCCGGGATCGGCTACGAACACCCGATGTCGCGCGGCTGGATCCTGCGCGCCGAGGCGCAGGTGATGGAATTCGGAAACCGGGCGCTGCCCCTTCAAGGCGGCTGGAGCGCAAGCCCGGGCCGGGTCGGTCTGATCCGCCTGGGATTCGTTCAGTACTTCTGACCACCCTGCCCCTTTTCGCGGCCGCCGGGCTTGCCTAGAGTGGCCGCAGTGCTTTTCGATCACGGCAGGTTCATGACCAATACCATCGCCTTCTGGCTCGGCCTTCTCATCATCGGCCTCTTTGCCGCCGACCTCCTGGTTTTCGGTTGGGACCTGCACATTCTGGCCGGGCGCCTTCTGCTGCGCCTGCTGGACTGGGTGGCCTTCTGGCGATAGCCCGCCTGCCCCTCAAATTCGCCTTCCTTTTTGCGTGGGGATCGTCTACACAGCGCCCATGTTAGCGTTAACATGATCCCCGGGCAGAGGGGGTCATCCAAGACGAGAGAGGATGAGCCATGACCGTGAAAGTTGCCATCAACGGCTTCGGTCGGATCGGACGGCTGGTGCTGCGCGCCCTGATCGAAAGCGGACGCACCGATATCGAGATTGTCGCGATCAATGACCTGGGGCCGGTGGAAACCAATGCGCACCTGCTGCAATTCGACAGCGTGCACGGGCGTTTCCCCGCCGAGGTCAGCCATGGCGAGGGCTGGATCGACGCGGGCCGGGGCAAGATGGCGGTGACCGCGATCCGCAACCCCGCCGAGCTGCCCTGGGGCGATGTGGATATCGTGCTGGAGTGCACCGGCATCTTCAAGGGCGACAAGGCCAAGGTGCACCTGGAAAACGGCGCCAGCCGGGTGCTGGTCTCGGCCCCCTCGACCGGGGCGGACAAGACCATCGTCTATGGCGTCAACCACGACACGCTGACGGCCGATGACCTGCATGTCTCGAACGCCTCCTGCACCACGAACTGCCTCGCCCCCGTGGCCAAGGTCCTGCAGGACGGGGTCGGGATCCTGCGCGGCTTCATGACCACGATCCACAGCTATACCGGCGACCAGCCGACGCTGGACACGATGCATTCGGACCTCTCCCGCGCCCGCGCCGCGGCGCTGAGCATGAGCCCCACCTCGACCGGGGCCGCGCGCGCCGTGGGGCTGGTGCTGCCCGAACTGAAAGGCAAGCTCGACGGCGTGGCCGTGCGGGTGCCCACCCCCAACGTGTCGGTGGTCGACCTGACCTTCGAGGCCGCGCGCGATACCACCGCCGAGGAGATCAACGAGCTGATACGCAAGGCGGCATCCGAGGGCCCGCTCAAGGGCATCCTGGGCGTGACCGACAAGCCGCTGGTGTCGATGGATTTCAACCACGATCCGCACAGCTCGACCTTCGCGACCGACCAGACCAAGGTGCTGGAAGGCCGCATGGTGCGGGTGCTGAGCTGGTATGACAACGAATGGGGCTTTTCCAACCGCATGCTCGACACCGCTGCCGAGATGGGCAAGCACCTGTAAGCCGTGTCGCCGCGCGATGCGCGGCGATCGGGGAGCGCCCCGCCTCACCCCCCGCTTGCGCGGGGACCTCGTCGGGCCGCGTTGCCACGGAAGACCCGAATGGGCGGCGCTGCCTGTCGGGCCAATGGCGGGGGATGCGGGGACAGGATGCCTCCGGCGGGAGTATTTGGGCAAAGAAGAAGGGGCAGCGGCATGATGGCGGCTGCCTCTTTGCGTTCGGGATGCTATGAGCGGCAGAGTTTAGACAGGAGGGATTCCATGGGCTGGAAAACGCTCGACGACATGGAGCTTGCGGGCAAGATCGTTCTGACCCGCGTCGATATCAACGTGCCGGTCGAGGCGGGCCGCGTGACCGACGCCACCCGGATCGAGCGGATCGTACCCACGGTGAAGGACATCCTGGCCAAGGGGGGCACCCCGGTGCTGCTGGCCCATTTCGGGCGCCCAAAGGGCACCCCGGTGCCCGAGATGAGCCTGCGCGTGACGCTGCCCACGCTGGAAGAGAAGCTGGGCAGACCCGTTACCTTCATTGAAAAGCCCTCGCGCGAGGCGATCGAGGCCCTGCCCGATGGCGCGGTCGTGCTGGTGGAGAACACCCGCTTCACCCCGATGGAGGAAAAGAACGCGCCCGAGATGGCCGGGTTCCTGGCCTCGCTCGGGGATGTTTACTGCAACGACGCCTTCTCAGCGGCGCATCGCGCTCATGCCTCGACCGAGGGCGTGGCGCATCTGCTGCCCAATTGCGCCGGGCGGCTGATGGCCGAGGAACTGTCGGCGCTGGACAAGGCGCTTGGCACCCCCGCGCGTCCGGTGGGCGCGGTCGTGGGCGGCGCCAAGGTGTCGACCAAGCTCGACCTGCTCAACAACCTGGTGGAAAAGCTGGATGTTCTCGTGATCGGGGGCGGCATGGCCAATACTTTCCTGATGGCCAAGGGGGCCAGGCTCGGGGCCTCGCTGGTCGAGGCGGATCTTCTGGACACGGCGCGCGGGATCATGGCCAAGGCAGAGGCGAGCGGTTGCCGGATCCTCTTGCCGACCGACGGGCTGGTGGCGCGCGAATTCAAGGCGGGCGCGGCGCATCAGAACAAGTTCCTCGATGCCGATACCGTGCTGGAGCCCGACGAGATGGTACTCGATGCGGGCGCGGACGCGGTCGCGGGCATCGTCGCGGAATTCGCGCAGCTGAAAACGCTGGTCTGGAACGGCCCGCTCGGTGCCTTCGAGATCGAGCCCTTCGACAGCGCCACCAATGCCGCGGCCCGCGTCGCGGCAGAACTGACCAGCGCGGGGCGGCTCGTGTCCGTGGCCGGGGGCGGCGACACGGTGGCCGCGCTCAACAAGGCCGGGGTGGCGGATGATTTCACCTATATCTCGACCGCAGGCGGGGCCTTCCTGGAATGGATGGAAGGCAAAACCTTGCCGGGCGTGGCCGCGCTGGAGGGCTGACCGTCCTTCCCGGCTTGCCATGGATAGGGCGGATGGGGTTTGCTGGCCTCATCCGCTTTTTTTCATTTCAAGCCCGAGGTGTTTCCCATGTCCCTCAAGCCGGTTCTTCTGTCCACCACCCTGGCGGGCCTTCTGGCCTCTGCCGCCGGGGCGACGCCCGTCACGCTATATGACCTCTTCAGCCTCAACCGGCTGGCCAATATGGGGGGGCAGTTGCTGGTCTCGGCGCTGCGCGGGGTCGCGGACCTGCGTTATGCGCATATGGATATCCGCCCGCTGGATGGCCGCATGATCCTGACCGGGCTGGAGCTTTCGCCCTATGAACAGCCCGACTGCCTGGTGACGCTCGACCGGGCCGTCATCACCACCGCGCCGCTCGACCAGATTGCCTATGGCGCGCTCGATATCGACGTGATGGGGGCCGAGATGAGCGAGGGCTGTTTCAGCGCCTCCGAGCGTCGCGACATGGCCGAGGCCGGGATCACGCGCTTTGCACTCGACCGGGGTGAAATTCGCCTGGAATACGATTATGCCAGCGCGGCGCTGACGGTGGATGCGCAAGGGGTCTCCGAGGGGCTGGCCGAGATGCGCGCCCATGTGGCCTTCGACTATTTCGCCGTAAATTTCGACGCGGAGGAGCCGGTCGCCGACCTCGCCTATGCCGAGATCGAACTGACCGACCGGGGTGTCTGGTCTGCCCTTGGCGCCCAGATCCCGCCTGCCATGCTGTCCCCGGACGTGCTGGTGCCGATGCTGGTGGGCGAAGTGCTGCCCCAGTGGCGCGATCCGTCGGTGCCGCTGCCCACGCCGGAGCCTGCGCCGGCGCCCTCCGACGGCAAGGGCGATGAAAACCCGGCCACGCCCGCCACACCCGCACCGCCCCCCGTGAATGCCCCCGAGCTGGATGCCGCCTATGACGTGATCGAGGCAGGCGTTGCAGCCTTCCTCGCCTTCGCAGAGAGCCCGGGCACCCTGCGCCTGGAATTCACACCCGAAGCCCCAGTGCGGCTGACCGAGGATCACTTCGAGGATTTCGCGCTCTTCGTGGCTGATCTTGCGCCCGCGCTGCTGACCGATGCCGACCGGCCCGACACGCGGCTGACGCGCGAAGACGGCGATCTGATCGCGGCCTGGGTGGCTGGCGGCGACGTGCCGTTCAGCGACGGGGACATCCTGCGCCTGTCGCACGCGCTGCTGAGCGGCGTGGGCGTGCCGCGCAACCCCGAACGGGCGATGGAACTTCTGACCCCGCTGCTGGAAGCGGGCCATGCCGAGGCGCTGGAGATGGCGCTCGAAACGCTCGACGCGCTCGACCCCGCTTTCGCCTACCGCATCGCGCGCGAGGCCGCCGCAGCGGGTGACCGCATGGCATTTGCCCAGCTCGACCGGCTGGAGGCGCTGGTGCCCATGGGCGACGTGATCGCGCTGCAGGAAGAAACCGGGGACCGGCCCGAATTCGACGGCACCGAACCCGCACGCGCACTGCGCGCCCGCGCCGAAGCCGCGCTGACCGGGCTTGGCGCGCCGCGCCGCTACACGGTGGCCTATTTCTACGGGCTGCTGGCGCTGGCTTCGGGCGACATGGCCTCGGCCTCGATCGTGAACGAGCTGGAGACGATGGCCGACCGGATGGAGGAGGAAGACGCCGAACGGTGGTTGGGGCTTCTGGGCCAGGTCAACGACCATGCCAGCGAAGAATGGTTCGCGGTGCAGGCCCCGGCCACGCTCAGCCCCGCCCCATCCGACCAGTGAGGCGCGCATCCGCATAGGCCGCGGCATCCCTTTGCCGCGGCTACCGTTAGCGTAACCAGAATTGCAGCCCCGCCGGGGCTGCAATATCAGGGGGGCAAGCGCGCCCCTGCGGGGCGCGAGCCCCACGCGACTTGCCGAGGACAGACAGACATGCCGAACCAGGACCAGACCGCCCGTATCCGCGCCGGACAGGGATTCATCGCCGCGCTCGACCAATCGGGGGGATCGACGCCCAAGGCGCTGCGGCTTTATGGCATCGAGGAGGACGGCTACGGCTCTGAGGCGGAGATGTTCGACCTCATCCACCAGATGCGCGCCCGCATCATCAAGTCGCCCGCCTTCACGGGCGAGCGCGTGGTTGGCGCGATCCTGTTCGAAATGACGATGGAGCGCGACATCGACGGGGTGCCGACCGGGCAATACCTGTGGGAAGAATGCGGCGTGGTGCCGTTCCTGAAAGTCGACAAGGGACTGGCGGCCGAGGAAAACGGCTGCCAGGTGATGAAGCCGATGCCCGATCTCGACGCGCTGCTGGACCGTGGCGTCGCCAAGGGCATGTATGGCACCAAGATGCGCTCGGTCATCTCGGCGGCGAACGCTGCGGGCATCGCGGCCGTGGTCGATCAGCAATTCGAGGTGGGCAAGCAGATCCTGGGCCACGGGCTGGTGCCGATCATCGAGCCCGAGGTGACGATCTCGATCTCCGACAAGGCCGCCGCAGAAGAGATGCTGCGCGACGCGATCCTGGCGCAGCTCGACGCCCTGCCCGCCGATGTCGAGGTCATGCTAAAGTTGACGCTGCCCGAGGTCGACAATCTCTACAAGCCGCTGGTGGATCATCCCCGCGTGCTCAAGGTCGTGGCGCTGTCGGGCGGCTACAGCCGTGACGAGGCCAATGATCGCCTGTCGCGCCAGACCGGCATGATCGCCAGCTTCAGCCGCGCCCTGACCGAAGGGCTTTCCGCACAGCAGAGCGACGCGGAATTCGACAAGACGCTCGATGCCGCGATCCAGGCGATCTACGAGGCATCCGTCGCGGGCTGAGCCCGAAGCAGACCGATACGGCACAGGCCCCGGGTCCCGCAGGACCCGGGGTTTTTCCGTGTCAGGCCATCGCCCCGGCCTCGCCCGCGCCTTCTGGGCGCGCGCAGGCCATCGCGGGTGCGGTGGCCACCACCACCAGCCCGTCCACAGGCGCGCCGCGATCCTGGCGCAGAACGCAAGGGGCAAGCCGCAGACCGGTAAACCCGGCATCCGTCAGCAGCCCTTCGACATAAACACGCGAATGGGCGAAGCGGCGGCTTTGGCGCAGTTCGACAGGCGCGCTGCCCGTTTCCACGGTGAAGGCCAGATGCCCGCCGGGCCTGAGCATGCCCGCGACCCAGGCAATGACCCGCTCCAGCGCGCCAAGGTAGATGAACACGTCGGCCGCGACGATCAGGTCGTAAGGCGCACCGCCCAGGTCCAGCGTCGCGATATCGGCCTTGTCCAGCCGGTCATAGACGCCCTTGCCCTGCGCCACTTCCAGCATTGCCGACGACAGGTCGATCCCCTCCAGCCAGTCGCAGCGCCCGCGCAGCACCTGCCCCATCAGGCCGGTCCCGCAACCCAGATCGAGCGCGCGCGCGGCCCTACCGGCCCCGGCCCGGTCCAGCGCCGCCAGAACCAGCTCCGGCCCTCGATACCCCAGCTTGTCGACCAGCGAGACCTCGAAGCGCGGCGCATACTGGTCGAAGAGCAGTTCCACGAAAGCGGGCGGCATCGCGTCCAGCATCGGTTCGGCCCCCAGCAACTCGCGCCGCAGGCTGGCCCCGAGCGGATCGGCGGGATCGGCATCGACCGCCCGCGCGAAAGCCGCGCGCGCGCCTTCCACATCGCCGCTCATCTCGCAGTAGTCGCCAAGGCGGACCCAGCCCGCAGCCCATCCCGGCGCAAGCTCCAGCGCGCCCTGCATCACCTCGACCGCCGCCGCGATATCGCCGATATGGGCCAGCGTTTCCGCATAGCCCGCACGCCGGTCCGCCGCCGGGTCGCCAGAAGGAAATGGCCGTCCGACCATGGCTGTCTCTTTCAAAGGGCTTCGCTCATTTGCCGGGGTCCCGGCCACGCGGCGAAGGTCACGCGCCCCGCAATATGGGGCCTTCGGCTGCCCGATATGGGGACCGGGGGGCACCTGTCAATGGCCATGTCACGGCAACCATCCCGCACCGCCATGCGATGAGACTCATTTGCTTGGGCCGGGACTCGAAAGACAGGCGAATCAGGGGATTCCCTTTTGAAACGGGATATGCGAATCTGTCAGCAACCGCCCGCGACATGACGGGTGGAGATGAGGCAGAGACATGCAACGGCGACGAACCCTATCGGGGCTCTTCCTGCCCCTCGGGCTGCTCCTTGTTGGGGCCTATTTCACCTTTGCCGCGGTGCAGGGGGATTACGGGCTGTTCCGGCGCATCCAGATCGAAGCGGAACGCGACACCCACCGGGCCGAGCTCGACGCGCTGCGCGTGGAAACGCAGCAGATGGCGCTGCTGACGCATCGGCTGTCGGATGATTATCTCGACCTCGATCTTCTCGAAGAACAGGCGCGCGAGCGGCTTGGCTACCTGCGCCCCGACGAGATCGTCCTGCCCTGATACTGCCCCTCCGGGCCAGCCTTTCCCCAGGTGCATAGCGGGTTTTCATGCGCGATCGGACGCAGGGTCAATTCTATGCGTGATTTTTTCGAACCCCTCTGCTAGAAGATAGTTCAACGTTAAACTATTTTCGTTGACGGTGAGGAGGGTCCGCCATGGCCGCACGCAAGACAACGGCGAAAACCGCTGCAAAACCAAACGTTTCGCCTGAAGAACTGCTCGAATACTACCGCGAGATGCTGCTCATCCGCAGATTCGAGGAAAAGGCTGGCCAGCTATACGGCATGGGCCTCATTGGTGGCTTCTGCCACCTCTATATCGGCCAGGAAGCGGTCGTCGTGGGGCTCGAAGCGGCCACCAAGGAAGGCGATAAACGCATCACCTCTTACCGCGATCACGGGCATATGCTCGCCTGCGGCATGGACCCCAAGGGCGTGATGGCCGAGCTCACGGGCCGCGAAGGCGGCTATTCCAAGGGCAAGGGCGGCTCGATGCACATGTTCTCGAAAGAGAAGCATTTCTACGGCGGCCACGGCATCGTGGGTGCGCAGGTGCCGCTTGGTGCGGGCCTCGCCTTCTCGGACATGTATCGCGGCAATGATAACGTCACCTTCACCTATTTCGGTGACGGCGCGGCGAACCAGGGCCAGGTCTACGAGACCTTCAACATGGCCGCCCTGTGGAAACTGCCGGTGATCTTCGTGATCGAGAACAACCAGTATGCCATGGGCACCGCGCAAAACCGCTCGACCTCGACCGCCGACATCTACACCCGCGGCGAGCCCTTCGGCATCCCCGGTGAAACCGTCGACGGCATGGACGTGCTGGCGGTGAAGGCCGCGGGCGAAAAGGCCGTCGCACACTGCCGCGCGGGCAAGGGCCCCTACATCCTGGAAGTCAAAACCTACCGCTATCGCGGCCATTCCATGTCGGACCCGGCGAAATACCGGACCCGCGAGGAAGTGCAGAAGATGCGCGAGGAACGCGACGCCATCGAACATGTGCGCCAGCTTCTGCTCACTGGCGGCCACGCCTCCGAAGATGACCTCAAGGCCATCGACAAGGACATCAAGGCCGTCGTGAACGAAAGCGCCGAATTCTCGAAGGAGAGCCCCGAGCCCGCGCTCGAGGAACTCTGGACCGACATTTACGCCTGAGGGGGGACGAAGACCAATGGCAACTGAAATTCTCATGCCCGCCCTGTCGCCGACCATGGAGGAAGGCACGCTGGCCAAATGGCTGGTCAAGGAAGGCGATACCATCGAATCCGGCATGATCATCGCCGAGATCGAAACCGACAAGGCCACGATGGAATTCGAGGCCGTGGACGAAGGCGTGATGGGCCCGATCCTGGTCGCCGAAGGCACCGAAGGGGTCAAGGTCAACACCCCCATCGCGGTGCTGCTGGAAGAGGGTGAAGACGCCTCTGCCGCACCGGCCCCCGCCGCCGCAGCGCCCGCAGCAAGCCCCGCCGAGGACGTGGTGCGCGAAGCCGCCCCTGCCCCGGCTGCCGCAGCCGCGGCCCCCGTGGCCAGTGTCAATCTTGAACCCGACTACCCGGCGGGCACCGAGATGAAGACCCAGACCGTGCGCGAAGCGATCCGCGACGCCATGGCCGAGGAAATGCGCGCCGACGACACCGTGTTCCTGATGGGCGAGGAGGTGGCCGAGTACCAGGGGGCCTACAAGGTGTCCCAGGGGCTTCTGGACGAGTTCGGATCGAAGCGCGTCATCGACACGCCGATTACCGAGCACGGCTTTGCCGGCATCGCCACCGGCGCGGCCTTCGGCGGGCTGCGCCCGATCGTGGAATTCATGACCTTCAACTTCGCGATGCAGGCCATCGACCACATCATCAACTCGGCGGCCAAGACGCTCTACATGTCGGGCGGCCAGATGGGCGCGCCGATGGTGTTCCGAGGCCCCAACGGCGCGGCAGCGCGCGTGGGCGCCCAGCACAGCCAGGACTACGCCGCATGGTATGCGCAGATCCCGGGCCTCAAGGTTGTCATGCCCTATTCGGCAGCGGACGCGAAGGGCCTGATGAAGACCGCGATCCGCGACAACAACCCGGTCATCTTCCTGGAAAACGAGATCCTCTACGGGCGCAGTTTCGACGTTCCGGTCTTGGATGATTTCACCATTCCCTTCGGCAAGGCCCGCATCTGGCGCGAAGGCACCGACGTGACCATCGTCAGCTTCGGCATCGGCATGCAATACGCGCTGGAAGCGGCTGACAAGCTGGCCGAAGAGGGCATTTCCGCCGAGGTAATCGACCTGCGCACCCTGCGCCCCATCGACTACGACACGCTGATTGCCTCGGTCATGAAGACCAACCGCTGCGTGACCGTGGAGGAGGGCTTCCCAGTGGCCTCGATCGGCAACCACCTGTCGGCAACGATCATGGAGCGGGCGTTCGATTATCTCGACGCGCCGGTGATCAACTGCACCGGCAAGGACGTGCCCATGCCCTACGCGGCCAACCTTGAACGCCACGCGCTGGTCACGACCGACGAGGTCATCGCCGCCGTCAAGCAAGTCACCTACCGCTGAGGAGAGCGCATCATGCCTACTGAAATTCTCATGCCCGCCCTCTCCCCCACGATGGAGGAAGGCACGCTGGCGAAATGGCTGGTCAAGGAAGGCGACGAGGTCAGCTCGGGCGACCTTCTGGCCGAGATCGAGACCGACAAGGCGACGATGGAATTCGAAGCCGTGGACGATGGCGTGATCGGCAAGATCCTGATCGCCGAGGGCACCGAGGGCGTGAAAGTGAACACGCCGATCGCCGTGCTTCTGGGCGATGGCGAAAGCGCCGGTGACGTTGCGGCCAGCCCGGCCCCGGCAGCTTCTGCCGCCCCGACCGAGGCATCCGCTCCCGCCGCGCCCGCAGCGGCCCCCGCTGCAGCGGCGGCCCCCGCCCCTGCCCCGGCAGCGCCTGCCGGTGCCGATGGCAGCCGCATCTTCGCTTCGCCCCTGGCCCGCCGGATCGCGGCCCAGAAGGGGCTCGACCTCGCTGCCATCAAGGGCTCGGGGCCGCGTGGCCGGATCGTGAAGGCCGACGTTGAAGGGGCAACCGCAGCCCCCGCTACTGCCGCAGCCGCCCCTGCCGCAGCCCCCGCCGCCGCAGCTCCGACCCCGGTCGCAGCCGCGCCTGCCGGACCCTCTGCCGACATGGTCGCGCGGATGTACGAAGGCCGGGAATACGAGGAAATCAAGCTCGACGGCATGCGCAAGACCATCGCTGCGCGACTGTCCGAGGCCAAGCAGACCATTCCGCATTTCTACCTGCGCCGCGACATCAAGCTTGATGCACTGCTCAAGTTCCGCAGCCAGCTCAACAAGCAGCTGGAAGCGCGCGGGGTGAAGCTCTCGGTCAATGACTTCATCATCAAGGCCGTGGCCAACGCGCTGCAGCAGGTGCCGGCCTGCAACGCGGTCTGGGCCGGAGACCGGGTGCTTCAACTCAAGCCCTCGGACGTGGCCGTGGCCGTGGCCATCGAGGGCGGCCTGTTCACCCCGGTCCTGAAAGACGCCGACATGAAGTCGCTCTCGGCGCTCTCGACCGAGATGAAGGACCTCGCCAAGCGCGCCCGAGACCGCAAGCTCGCGCCCGCCGAATACCAGGGCGGCACCTTCGCGATCTCGAATCTCGGCATGTTCGGAATCGACAATTTCGACGCCATCGTGAACCCGTCGCATGCGGGCATCCTGGCCGTCGGCTCGGGCGTGAAGAAGCCCGTCGTGGGCGAAGATGGCGAGTTGACGGTGGCGACCGTGATGTCGGTCACCATGTCGGTGGACCACCGGGTGATCGACGGCGCGCTTGGGGCGGAACTGCTGCAGGCCATCGTCGACAACCTGGAAAACCCGCTGACCATTCTGGCGTGAGTCTTCAGTCGGTAGGATCCGGAAGGGCGGCCACCGAGGCCGCCCTTTTTTCTATGCGATTTCGCCGCCTGCGGCGTCGATCCGGGGAGCGCCCCTCCTCGGGCCCCTTTGGGGCCGTCGTCGGGCCGCGTTGCCACGGAATGGTGGAGCGGTCCGTCCTGCCCGGTTCAGGCCAGCGCCAGGTGGCAAGGTCGGATGCCTCCGGCGGGGGTATTTGGGCAAAGAAGAAGGGGTCAGCCCATCTGGTAGCCGGGGGTGGAGCGCATGAGCGCCACTTCCTCCTCCGTCATCTCGCTTTCGACCCCATCGAAGAGCGGGGTGGAGAGGTAACGTTCACCGGTATCGGGCAGCATGCACAGGATACGGGATCCCTTGGGGGCTGT
>NZ_CAXREX010000052.1:0-4133 GCF_964229645.1 Nioella sp.
CGCGCCGCGGTGGCCGAAGGATCGCCCGTGCGCACCACGATCGAGGCCGAGGTCGCCAAGACCGGCGGGCAGATCCTGTTCTGGCAGGCCTATGGCGGCGCGATCATGCTGTCCAAGGGCGGCCCGATCAAAACGCCCGCCGACCTCAAGGGCAAGAAGGTCCGCGTCTTCGGCAAGACCCTGGGTGATTTCGTCACCGCCGCCGGGGGCGCACCGACGCTGGTTTCGGGATCCGAACAGTACCTGGCCTATCAGCGCGGCACGGTCGACGTGGGCATGACCGGCGTTTCGGGCGTGAAGTCGCGCAAGCTGTGGGAGGTGATGGACACGATCACCGTGACCAACCATGCCGATATCGAATTCGTCGTCGTGGTGAACACCGACTGGTGGAACGGCCTGTCCGATGAAATCCGCGGCCATATCAGCGATGCCGCCCGCGTGGCCCAGGACACCGTGCGTGACCGCATGTCCGAGATCGAGGCCGAAGCCTATGCCGCCGCCAAGGAAAACGGCATGACCGTGGTCGAGCTGAGCGAGGATGACCTGGCCCAGTGGAAAGCCGTGTCGCAGCCGGTCTACGACGCCTACCTGGCCTCGGCCGGGGAAGCCGGCAAGACGGTGCTGGACGCAGCCCAGCAGTAACCTGACCTCTAGCAACGGGCGGCCCGGCGACGGGTCGCCCGACGGGTGGCCCCATGACATTCATCGTCTCACTGTCCCGCATGGCGGGGATCCTCGGCGCGTGCCTGTTGGCGGCGACCGGCGCGATGCTGACCTACGAGGTGATCGCGCGCTATTTCTTCCTGAAACCCACGATCTGGGCGGCCGAGCTGAGCCAGCTTTGCCTGATCTGGGGCTGCCTTCTGGCCATGGGCTGGGTGCTGAGCCTGCGCCAGCACATCACGGTGAACGCGGTGACGAACCTTCTGCCGCCCGCCGCGCAACGGATCTGCGTGCTGCTGTCGCTTTGCGTCATCATCGTCTTCTCGGTGGTGGTGACGATCTGGGGCTGGGAGATCTTCCATGAAAGTTTCGTGCGCGGCCGGACAACCGGATCGCTTCTGAACCTGCCCGCCTGGGTGGCCGAGCTTTCGGTGCCCGTGGGCTTTGCCCTGCTGACCGCACAGGCGCTGGTCGAACTGATCCGCCTGCGGACCACACATGTCGCATCCCTGGGGAGCAGCCACGAATGACCATCCTTGCCATTCTCGCGATCCTCTTCGCGCTTCTTCTGATCGGCGTGCCGGTCGCCTTTGCCCTTGGCGGGCTGGGCCTTGGCATGCTGGTGTTCGGCGGATTTTCCCCGCTGATGGCCCCGCAGTCGATCCTATCGACGCTGGACGGGTTCATCCTGCTGGCGGTGCCGCTGTTCCTTCTGATGTCCAACGTTCTGCTCAAGGGCGGCGTGGGGCGGGACCTGTTCGGGGCCGTGCAGGCCTGGGTCGGGCACTGGCCCGGCGGCCTTGCGGTGGCGACGATCCTCAGCTGCGGGCTTTTTGCGGCGATCTCGGGGTCCTCGGTTGCGACGGCGGCCACCATCGGCACCGTCGCCATCCCGGAAATGGTCAGCCGCGGCTATGACCGGCGCTTTGTCTACGGGCTTCTGGCGGCGGGCGGCACGCTTGGCATCCTGATCCCGCCGTCGATCCCGATGATCGTCTTCGGCTTCGTGGCCGAGGAATCGGTGATCGCGCTGTTCCTGGCCGGGATTGGGCCCGGCCTTCTGCTGGTCGGCATGTTCGTGGTCTATTCGATGATCTACGCGCGGGTGTCCGACAGCTATACGCCGATGCCCAAGGCCAGCTGGTCGGAACGCGGCGAGGCCTCGCTTCGCGCGCTGCCGTCGCTGGCGCTGGCGCTGCTGATCGTGGTCGGGCTCTACTCTGGCGCCTTCACCCCGACCGAGGCCTCGGCCGTGGGATTTGCCGCCGCCCTGGTGATCACCGGCCTGGTACTGCGGTCGCTGACCTGGCGGGGGTTCTGGGAAGCGGTGCGCGACAGCGCCGTGACCACCGCCGCCATCCTGCTGATCATCGCCGGGGCCAAGGTCTTCGGCAAGGCGATCGCGCTGTACCGGATCCCGCAGGATATCTCGGCCTTCATCGCGGCCAATATCGACGGATCGCTGACCTTCATCCTGCTGGTCTCGGCGGTGCTTCTGATCATGGGCCTGGTGTTTGAAACGCTGTCGATGATCCTGATCATGACGCCCGTGCTGCTTCCTGCGGCCATGGCGCTTGGCTTCGATCCGATCTGGTTCGGCATCTTCATGGTGATCATGGTGGAATGCGCCCTGATCACCCCGCCCGTGGGTCTGAACCTGTATGTCATCCAGGCGGTGGCGCGCGTGTCGCTGTCGCAGGTGGCACGCGGGGTCTGGCCCTTCCTTCTTCTCATGCTGCTGTGTGTGGCCGTGCTGTTCGCCTGGCCGGATCTGGCGCTTTATATCCCCTTCAAATGGTGACCCGATGACCCAAGCTTCCCGCCTGCGCGATCTTCTTGCGCAGGACCGCTGCCATATCATGCCCTGCTGTTTCGACGCGCTTTCGGCCAAGCTGATCGCGCAGGAAGGCTACGAGCTGACATTCATGTCCGGCTTTGCCGCCTCGGCCAGCCGCATCGGCGCCCCGGACCTGGGCCTGATGAGCTATGGCGAGGTCGCCGACCAGCTGCGCAACATCGCCGACGCAGTGGACATCCCCGTGATCGGCGACGGCGACACCGGCTATGGCAATGCGATGAACGTGCGGCGGACGGTGCAGGGCTTTGCCCGGGCCGGTGCGGCCTCGGTCATGATCGAGGATCAGCTGGCCCCGAAGCGCTGCGGCCATACACCCGGCAAGGCGGTTGTCGGCCGTGACGAAGCCTTCGACCGCATCCGCGCCGCCGTCGACCTGCGGGCGGAACTGCGCGAAAGCGGCGGCGACATCCTGATCCTGGCCCGCACCGATGCCCGCCACGATCATGGCCTGTCCGAGGCCATCGCCCGGGCCGAGACATTCGCCGAACTGGGGGCCGATATCCTGTTTGTCGAAGCCCCGCAAAGCGAGTCCGAGATGCGAGAGGTCTGCGCCAACCTGCCCGGCCCCAAGATGGCCAATATCGTCGAAGGCGGGGCGACCCCGGACCTGCCCATTGCCGCCCTGCACGACATCGGCTTTTCGATCGCCGCCTATCCGCTGTCGGTCATGGCCTCGGCCATGCAGGCGATGGTGACGACCCTGCGCCACATGCGTCAGGACGAACGCCCCGGCCAGATGGATTTCGTCGAATTGCGCCGCCGGATCGGCTTTGACGACTACTATGACGCGTCGGAACGCTATGCCTCGTCCCGCCGGGATCATTCCGGGTAATCACGGGCCCAGGCGGGCATTCCGGCCCGCCCCGCGCAGGTCCGGACCTGTTAGCGCAGACATGATCCGGCCAGATTGACCCAAGGGAAGGCAATCGCGACATTCGCGTCGCTTTCAGCACGCAAAGCGGCGCTTTTGGTCGGAAATCCACGGAAAGACCGGCTTTGCGCGCTTGTCATCCCCCCCGCCAGTCCATATGTAACGCGAAGGTGACGGCCCTAGCGGGGCTGCGAACCCGACCGCCCTGCCGGGGGTGGTTCGACATCATCTGAGGACCGCTCACTTGCTCGACCAGATCGCGCTGCGCGCCGAACTCGCCGATCACTACGATCTCTCTCCTTCCACCGACATCGCCCAGGCAAATGCTGACATTTTCGCCCGGATGGACCGTGTCGTGACGCCCCCAGACTGGGCGATTTACGCGCCCTAGGTCGCGGCGATCAACAAGCTGAAAAAGGAACGCAACGCGGTTATCCTGGCGCATAACTACATGACGCCCGAGATCTACCACGGCATCGCGGATGTGGTCGGCGACAGCCTTCAGCTGGCGATCGAGGCGACCAAGGTACAGGCAGACGTGATCGTCCAGTGCGGCGTGCATTTCATGGCCGAGACCTCGAAGATCCTGAACCCGTCCAAGACGGTGCTGATCCCCGACATGGAAGCGGGCTGTTCCCTGGCCGAAAGCATCACCGCCGAGGGCATCGCCCAGATGCGCGCCAAATATCCCGGCGCTCCGGTGGTGACCTATGTGAACACCACGGCCGAGGTGAAGGCGGC
>NZ_CAXREX010000053.1:0-2877 GCF_964229645.1 Nioella sp.
TGGTCGCTTTCGGATCAAACGTAGCGGTTGACGACGTTTTCGAGATATTCCTGACGACCGGAGCGCGGTTCGGGATTGATGTTCTCCCGTTCCACCTTCTCGGCAATCTGGTCGAGCGTGTATTCGCCCTTCAGCATCTTCTGCGCCTCGGCGTCGTTCCAGCCGGCATAGCGCTCGTCGAGCGGCTTCTGAAGCGCACCATCCTCGATCATCCTGGCGGCCGCCTTCAGGCCGCGGGCGCAGCAGTCCATGCCGCCGATATGGGCGATCAGAAGGTCTTCCGGATCGATCGACTGGCGGCGCAGCTTGGCGTCGAAATTGGTGCCACCGCTGGTGAAGCCGCCCCCTTGCAGAATGTGGTAATAGGCCAACGCGACCTCGGGCACGTTGTTGGGGAACTGGTCGGTGTCCCACCCGGACTGGTAGTCATTCCGGTTCATATCGATCGAGCCGAAGATGCCAAGCGCCACGGCGGTTGCGATCTCGTGCTCGAAGCTGTGGCCGGCAAGGATCGCGTGGCCCTGCTCGATATTCACCTTCACCTCGCCTTCCAGCCCGTGGCGCTTGAGGAAGCCATAGACCGTGGCCACGTCGTAATCATACTGGTGCTTGGTGGGTTCCTGCGGTTTGGGTTCGATCAGGATGGTGCCGTCGAATCCGATCTTGTGCTTGTACTCCACCACCATGTTCAGGAAGCGTCCGAACTGCGCGTCTTCCTGCGCGAGATTGGTGTTGAGCAGCGTCTCATAGCCTTCGCGCCCACCCCACAGCACGTAGTTTTCGCCGCCCAAACGGTGCGTCGCGTCCATGCAGGATTTCACCGTCGCGGCGGCGAAGGCGAAGACATCCGGGTCAGGGTTCGTGGCCGCACCCGCCATGAAGCGGCGGTTCGAGAACATGTTGGCCGTACCCCAGAGCAGCTTGACGCCGGTCTGCTCCATCTTCTCGGCGAAGTAGTCCGCGATCTGGTTCAGCGTATCGCGGTTTTCGGCAAAGCTTGCCCCATCGGGGCGGATGTCGAAATCGTGGAAGCAGAAATAGGGCACTTTCAGCAGGCTGAACATCTCGAAGGCCACGTCGGCCTTGAGCTTGGACAGCGCCATGGTGTCGCCGGGAAACCACGGGCGTTCGAAGGTCTGGCCACCGAACGGGTCATTCCCCGGCCAGACGAAATTGTGCCAGTAGCAGGCGGCAAAGCGCAGGTGGTCTTCCATGCGCTTGCCCATGACGATCTCTTCGGGTTTGTAGTGACGGAAGGCCAGCGGGTTGGCGCTGTCAGCGCCTTCGAACGGGATCTCGGTGATGTCGTTGAAAAAGCCGGTGCTCATGTCAGTGCTGCCTTGATGGAAGGATAAAGGGCGCGGTATCGGGCGTAGCTTTCGCCATATACGTCCGTCAGATCTGCGCGCGGGTCGATGGTTTCCGCCACATCGGGCGGGGTCATGATCTCGTGGATGTCGGCTCCGTCAGCGGCCATGCCGAGCCGCGCCGCGCCAAGCGCCGCCCCGAACTCGCCCTTTGCAGGCAGGCGCAGGGGCAGGCCCAGGATGGTGGCGAGGCTTTCCAGCCAGAACCGCGACTGCGTGCCCCCGCCGATGGCAAGAACAGAGTCGAGCCTTGTGCCCGTGGATTTCAGCGCCTCCAGCGAGTCCCTGAGTGCGAAGCTGACGCCTTCCATGACGGATTGGGTCAATGCTTGTTGGTCCGATGCAATGTCGAGCCCCACGAACGCGCCGCGAATATCGGCGTCGTTATGCGGGGTCCGCTCGCCAGACAAATACGGCAGGAAGAGCGTGCCGGACGGGCCGTTGATTGCGTCAGGCAAGTGTCCCGCCAGCGTAGCGGGACTGTCGTTCAGCGTCTTGGCCAGCCAGTTCAGGCAGTCAGTCGCCGCGAGGATCACCCCCATCTGGTACCAGGTATCCGGCACCGCGTGGCAAAAGCTGTGAACGGCGGTTTCGGGCGCGGGGGCGAAGCTGTCCTTCGCGGCCAGCAGCACGCCCGAGGTGCCTAGCGAGACGAAGCCGTCACCCTCGCGGAAGCAGCCCACACCACAGGCCGCGACGGCATTATCCCCGCCGCCGCCGGCAACAACCACGGGTCCGGAAATGCCCCATTCGGCGGCCAGATCGGCGCGCAACTGGCCCGAGGCATCGCTCCCTTCAACAAGGCGCGGCATCTGGTCGGGGCGCATGTGGCCCGCGGCCAGCAAGTCGGGCGACCAGTCTCGTTTGCCAACGTCAAGCCAGCTGGTTCCGGCAGCGTCCGACATGTCCGACACATGTTCCCCGGTCAGCCAGAGGCGCAGATAATCCTTTGGCAGAAGCACCTTGGCGATCTTAGCGAAAATCTCGGGCTCGTTCTGTTCGACCCAGAGGAGCTTGGGCGCGGTGAACCCGGGAAAGACGATATTGCCCGACAGGTCGCGCACACCGGGCGTCGCATCAAGCGCGGCGGCCTCGGCATGGGATCTTGTGTCGTTCCACAGGATGCAGGGGCGCAGCACGCGATCTGCGGCATCCACCAGCGTCGCCCCATGCATCTGCCCCGACAGACCGATCCCCCTGATGGCCGCGACGGCGGCGGGCGCGTCGGCCTTCAGCTTGTCCATTGCAGCGCGACAGCCTTCGACCCAATGGGCAGGGTCCTGTTCGCTGTGACCCGGTGCAGGATGGCTGACGGGCCAGGCCTCTTCGGCTGAGGCGACCAGCGACCCACCCGCATCGACAAGCACCGCCCGAAGCCCGGACGTGCCCAGATCCAAACCAAGATACATGGGTCCTCCCAATGGCGCCCTCCCCGGTCGCCATATTTATTTTATTGATTGAATTAATTTCACGACGCGCGACTCGAGTCAAGCCTCTGCCGCGCCCGGGT
>NZ_CAXREX010000054.1:0-17406 GCF_964229645.1 Nioella sp.
GAAATCGCTGATCTCGTCCTATCTGAGCTTCTTTCCGGTGGTGGTGGGCATGGTGAAGGGGCTCAGAAGCCCCGGGCCGATGGATATCGACCTGCTGCGCACCTATTCGGCCAGCGGGCCGCAGGAGTTCTGGAAACTGCGCCTGCCCCGTTCGCTGCCCTATCTCTTTGCCTCGCTCAAGATCGCCATTGCCGCCGCCCTGGTGGGCACGATCGTTGCCGAATTGCCGACGGGCGCCCGCTTCGGGCTGGGCGCGCGGCTGCTCACGGGCAGCTATTACGGGCAGACGGTGCAGATCTGGGCGGCGCTCCTGATGGCGGCGGTCTGTGCCGCGCTCTTGGTCTGGATCATCGGCACGGTCGAGAGACGGACCCTGACACGGCTGGGATTGGTGCGATGAGCGGGACGATGGCGGAGAAATTCCTTGGAAGGAATTTGCAAAACTCTTCGAAGAGTTTTGGCGCGCCCCTTGGGCTCGCCCTGGCGGTGATCTTGGGCGGGGCGCTGCTCGACTGGCGCCTGGGGCTGGTCCTGGCGGTCTGGCTGGGGGCCTGGGGGCTCAATATCGTGCTGACCGGCGGGCAGGGCGGGGCCAAGCGCTTCGTGGTGCCCGCGATCTTCGGCATCACCCTGCTGGTCCTGTGGCAGATGACCGTGCGGCTCTTCGGCATCAGCCCGGTCATTCTGCCCGCGCCCTCCGATATCTGGGTGACTCTGCTGGGCGCGATCCCGGTCCTGTGGGCCGATTTCATGCAGACCGTCGTGAAAGGCGCGCTCAGCGGCTACATCATCGGTGCGCTGCTGGCCATCGGCACGGCGATCGCGGTGGACCGGTCGAGCTTCCTGCAACGCGGGCTGCTGCCGGTGGGCAATTTCATCGCCGCTCTGCCCATCGTGGGCACGGCACCGATCCTTGTGATGTGGTTCGGCTTCGGCTGGCAGTCGAAGGCGGCGGTGGTGGCGGTCATGGTGTTTTTCCCCGTTCTCGTGAACACGGTGGCGGGGCTCAAGGACACCGACAGCATGCAGCGCGACCTGATGCGGACCTACGCGGCGAGCTATTGGCAGAGCTTTGCCAAGCTGCGCCTGCCCGCGGCGCTGCCCTTCATCTTCAACGGGCTGAAAGTTTCGACAACGCTGGCACTGATCGGTGCTATCGTGGCGGAGTTCTTCGGCTCTCCCATCGTGGGGATGGGCTTTCGGATCAAGACCTCGTTCGGCACGCTGGAGCTGGCCATGGTCTGGGCGGAAATCGCGGTGGCCGCGCTGGCGGGATCGGGATTCTACGGTTTGGTGACGCTGGCGGAGAAACGGCTCACCTTCTGGCACCCCTCGCAGAGGGCTGACAGGTAGCAAGTGACAACGACAACAGGCATCCAACACTGGAGGTAAAGACCATGAAGAAACTGATGACTTCGGCCCTGGCGCTCGGGCTGGCCACGGGGGCGGCATCCGCCGACGAGGTGACGCTGCAGCTGCAATGGGTGACCCAGGCGCAGTTCGCGGGCTACTACGTGGCGCTGGAGAACGGCTATTACGAGGAAGAAGGGCTCGACGTGACGATCCAGCCCGGCGGCCCCGACATCGCACCCCCGCAAGTGCTGGCCGGTGGCGGCGCCGATGTGATGCTGAACTGGATGCCCTCGGCGCTGGCCGCACGCGAGCGCGGCCTGCCGGTGGTCAATATCGCCCAGCCCTTTGCGCGCTCGGGCCTGATGCTGACCTGCTGGGCGGATGCGGGCATTTCCGAGCCTGCGGACCTGGCCGGCCACACGATCGGGGTCTGGTTCTTCGGCAACGAATACCCGTTCCTGAGCTGGATGAGCCAGCTGGGCATCCCGACCGATGGCTCGGAGGGCGGCGTGACCGTTCTGCAGCAGGGCTTCAACGTGGACCCGCTGCTGCAGCGCCAGGCCGACTGCATTTCCACCATGACCTATAACGAGTACTGGCAGGTGATCGACGCGGGCGTCAGCCCCGACGATCTGGTGACCTTCAAGTATGAAGACCAGGGCGTGGCCACGCTGGAAGACGGCATGTGGGTTCTGGAAGAGAACCTGAGCGACCCCGAGTTCGTGGACCGCATGGCCCGCTTCGTGCGTGCCTCGATGCGCGGCTGGGACTGGGCCGAGGAGAACCCCGAGGACGCGGCGATGATCGTGCTGGACTATGACGAGACCGGCGCGCAGACCGAAGAGCACCAGGTGCGGATGATGGGCGAGATCGCCCTGCTGACCGCGGGCTCTGACGGGCGTCTCGACGAGGCGGCCTACCAGCGCACGGTGGACACGCTGCTGGCTGGCGGCTCGGACCCGGTGATCACCGCCGAGCCCGAGGGGGCCTTCACCCATGTCATCACCGACATGGCGCTTGGCAACTGAGCCAGTCGCCCCTGACCAAAATGAGGCGCGGTCCCCTGGCGGGGGCCGCGCCGCTTTGTTGAGGAGCATGTGGCAGCGCGCCGCCGGGGCCGTGCCGGCGCGTGCCGGGCGGGGGCGGGACGCCTCCGGCGGGAGTATTTCGGCCAAGAAGAAGGGACGGGTTTGCAGACCTGGGGCCGGTATCTGTCAACTGACCGTTAGAGCGTTGTCTGAAATAGGTATTCCTGTTAAGGGAGGCACGGGAGGACGATCATGGCGGGACAGGCCGGACGGGGGCAGAGACCGTCACTGACGGGCACGCGCATTCGTGAGCGGCGCACCGCGCTGGGCCTGCGCCAGAGCGACCTGGCCGGGGACGTGGGGATTTCCGCGAGCTATCTCAACCTGATCGAGCACAACAAGCGCCGGATCGGGGGCAAGCTCTTGCTCGATCTTGCCCGGGCGCTGAAGGTGGAGCCTGCGCGGCTGACCGAGGGCATGGATGCCACCCTGTCGGATATGCTGCTGGCGGCGGCGCGGGAAACGGCGCGCACCTTCGGACCCGCGGCCGAAACCGCGCGCATCGACGAGCTTGCGGGGCGGTTTCCCGGCTGGACGGGGCTGATTGCCGAACAGCAGAAACGGATCGCGGCGCTGGAGGCCGCGGTGGAGGGGTTGCAGGACCGGCTGGGCCATGACCCGGTGCTGGCGGGCTCGATGCACGAGGTGCTGTCGACCGTGGCCGCGATCCGGTCGACCTCGGATATCCTGGTGCGCGAGCCGGACCTGGAGGCCAACTGGCGCGGCCGGTTTCACCGCAACCTGCACGAGGAAGCCGAGCGGCTGTCGGCAAGTGCCACGGCGCTGCTGGCCCATTTCGAGGGGCAGGGCAGCCGCAAGGAGGCGCTGTCGACGCCGCTGGAGCTGGTCGAGGCGGCCTTCGAGGTGGCGGGCTATCATTTCCCGGCGATCGAGGCGGGCGGCACGGAGGCGATCGCGGGGCTTCTTGCGCAGATGCCGGAGCTGGAGGATGAGGCCGCGCGGGCGCTGGCAGCCCGGCACCTGGCCCGCTACGCGGCCGATGCGGCGCGCCTGCCGCTGGCACCCTTCCTGGAGGCTGCCGCCGCCGCCGATTACGCGCCCGGGGCGCTTGTTGGCCTTGCAGGGGGCGATGTGGCGCTGCTGTTGCGGCGCCTGGCCACCCTGCCGCGCGGCGGGGCGCAGGCCGTGCCCGATTTCGGGCTGGCGATCTGCGACGCGTCGGGCGCGCTGGTCTACCGCCGCCGGATCAACGCCTTTTCCATCCCGCGCTATGGCTCGGGCTGCCCGCTCTGGCCGCTTTACCGTGCCCTGGCGCGCCCGATGGTGCCTGACCAGGCGCTTCTGGAGATGCCGGGCGGAATGCGGTTCCAGGCCTGGGCGGTGGCGCAGCCCATCGGCCCCTCGGGCTTCGGCGCAGCCCCCGTGAGCGAGGCCACGATGCTGCTGCGCGCGCTGCCCGAAGAGGCGGACGAGGCGGGCGAGGTGGCGCTTGCGGTGGGGCCGGGATGCGAGCTCTGCCCGCGGACGGATTGTGCCGCGCGCCGGGTGGAGAGCAGTTTCACATGAGTGAACAAGTATTTGACAATGGCCGGGGCATCGGCAAGCTGGACCGAACGTTCACGATCGGCTTGGGAGGGTCCGGTTTGGGGAACCGCGTTCTTCTCGTCGAGGACGAGATCAATATCTTCGAAGCGATCAGTTTCATCCTGTCCCGCGATGGCTGGGAAGTGTCGGGTCATGGCAACGGGGCGACCGCGCTGGAGGAGATCGCGCGGTTGAAGCCGGATGTGCTGGTGCTGGACGTGATGCTGCCGGGCCGCTCGGGGCTGGATATCCTGCGCGAGCTGCGCGGCCAGCCCGAGACGGCGCAACTGCCGGTCCTGATGCTGACCGCCAAGGGCCAGTCCAAGGACCGGGACCTGGCGCTGTCGCTCGGGGCCAATGCCTACCTGACCAAGCCCTTTTCCAATGCCGAGATGGTCGAGACCCTGCGCCGGGTGGCCGAGGACGGGCAGAAGGCGGGGACATGAACCGCAGGCTCTTTCTTGAACGGCGCACCTACCGGCGCAACCGCCTGCAGGACGCGGCGCGCCTGGCGCCGATCCTTGGGGTGCTGCTCTTCTTCGGGCCGGTCTTCATCCTGACATCCGATACCGGCGTTGGCGGCAGCACCTCGGGCTGGCTGGTCTATTTCCTGGGGGTCTGGCTGGCGCTGGTGGTGCTGGCCGGGGTCCTGTCGGCCGCGATCGGGCGGGCCTTCCCGGGCGGAAGCGCGGAGGGTCTGGACGGGCAGGAGGATGGCTGATGCTGTCGCTTGACGGTCTTGTCGCGGTCTGCCTGCTTTACGTGATCGGACTGTTCGGGATCGCCTTCCTTGCGGAAAAGCGGGCCGCCGAGGGGCAGGCGCGCTGGCTGAATTCGCCGCTGGTCTACACGCTGTCGCTGTCGATCTACACCACCGCCTGGACCTTTTACGGCGCGGTCGGGTCGGCGGCGCGGTCGGGGCTGGAATTCATGACGATCTATCTTGGCCCGACGCTGGTTTTCGTGGGCTGGTTCTGGCTCTTGCGCAAGATGGTGCGGATCGGGCGGGCACAGCGCATCACCTCGATTGCCGACATGATTTCCAGCCGCTACGGCAAGTCGGGCGCGCTGGCGGCGCTGGTGACCGTGCTGGCGGTGATCGGCACCACGCCCTACCTTGCGCTGCAATTGCAGTCGGTGACGCTGTCCTTCTCGGTCTTTGCCGATCCGGGCGAATTCGCGGTGCTGGGCACGGATGCAACGGCGATCTGGGTGGCCGGGGGGCTGGCGCTCTTTACCATCATCTTCGGCACCCGCAGTCTCGACGTGAACGAACGCCATCCCGGCCTGGTTTCGGCCATCGCGCTGGAAGCGATCGTCAAGCTGGCGGCGCTGCTGGCCGTGGGCATCTTCGTGGTCTGGGGGCTGGCCGAGGGGCCGTCCGACATCCTGGCGCGGATCGAGACGAGCCCGATTTCGGAGTGGAGCTCGAACGGGGCCCGTTGGGTCGGGTTGACGGTGCTGTCGGCGGCGGCGATCCTGTGCCTGCCGCGCATGTTCCAGGTGCTGGTGGTGGAAAACGCCAACGAGCGCCACCTGGCCACAGCGGCCTGGGCCTTTCCGCTTTACCTGCTGCTGATGTCGCTGTTCGTGGTTCCGATCGCGGTGGTGGGGCTTCAGGTCATGCCCGAGGGGGCGAACCCGGACCTTTACGTGCTGACGCTGCCGCTCAACTTCGACCAGGATGCGCTGGCGCTCCTGGTGTTCCTGGGCGGCTTTTCCTCGGCCACGTCGATGGTGATCGTGGCGGCGCTGGCGCTGTCGACGATGCTGTCGAACCACATCATCGTGCCGATCTGGCTGCGGGTGACGCAGGGCGAGGACCCGATGTCGGGCGATATGCGCCGGGTCGCGCTGATGGCGCGGCGGCTGTCCATCATCGGGGTGCTGACGCTCGGGCTGATCTATTACCGCATGTCGGGCGGGTCCGAGGCACTGGCCTCGATCGGGCTGATCGCCTTCCTGGGCGTGGCGCAGGTGCTGCCGGCGCTTCTGGGGGGCATCTTCTGGCGCGGGGCGACGCGGGCCGGGGCGATGGCCGGGATCAGCGCGGGCTTCGCGATCTGGGGCTGGGTGCTGCTGCTGCCCAACGCGGCCACGTCGGGGCTGATGGAGGGGCTTCTGGCCAACGGGCCGTTCGGCATCGGCTGGCTGCGCCCTGAAACGCCCCTGGGTATCCAGGGGGCCGATCCACTGCTGATGGCGATGGTGCTGTCGCTTGGGGTCAACAGCTTCCTGTTCACGCTGGTGTCGCTCGTGACCTTTCCCTCGCCGATGGAGCGGCTTCAGGGCGCGCAATTCGTCAATGTCTTCGACCATTCCGCGCCGACGCTTGGCTGGCAGGGGGGGGCGGCCGCGGCCGATGACCTGCTGACCATGGCACAGCGGATCCTGGGCACGGGCCGCGCCGGGCGGCTCTTCCAGGAAGCGGCGGCGGCGCAGGGGCGCGCGGCAAGCCTGCCCGAACCCAACCCCGATTTCCTCAAGATGCTGGAACGCGAACTGGCGGGCTCGGTGGGGGCCGCGACCGCGCATGCGATGGTTTACCAGATCACCGGGGGGGCGACGGTGTCGGTGCGCGACCTCTTGGCGGTGGCCGACGAGACCGCGCAGATGATGGAATATTCCAGCCAGCTGGAACGCCAGTCCTCGGAACTGACCCGCACCGCCGCGCGGCTGCGCGAGGCCAACCAGAAGCTGACGGAACTGGCCGAGCAGAAGGACACGTTCCTGAGCCAGATCAGCCACGAGCTGCGCACGCCGATGACCTCGATCCGGGCCTTTTCCGAGCTGCTGATGCAGGAAGAGGGGCTGGAGCCGGAGGCGCGGCAGAAATTCTCGCGCATCATCCACAATGAAAGCCTGCGGCTGACCCGGCTGCTCGATGACCTGCTGGACCTGTCGGTGCTGGAACACGGGCGGGTCACGCTGAACGAAACCGCCTCGACGCTGGAAGAGGTGCTCGACAAGGCCGAGGCTGCCACCGGGGCACTGGAAACGGGCGGGCGCATCGCCATCCTGCGCGACCGCGAGGCCGAGGCGATCCCGCTGCTGACCGATGCCGACCGGCTGGCGCAGGTTTTCATCAACCTCATTTCCAACGCGCAGAAATACTGCGACGCCGAGACGCCCGAGCTGCGCATCTCGGTCCAGCGCCAGCCCGGCCGAGTCGAGGTGGAGTTCACCGATAACGGCTCCGGCATTCCGGAGCGGCAGCGCTCGCTCATCTTCGAGAAGTTCACCCGGCTGGAAACCGCGCGCGACGCGCAGGGGGCGGGGCTTGGCCTGGCGATCAGCCGCGAGATCATGCAACGGCTTGGCGGGCGGCTGAGCTACGTGCCGGGGCAGGGCGGGGCCTCGTTCCGCGTGCGCCTGCCGGGGCGCGCCCTGCGCGTCGCTTGACGCTTTCTTAACCGTCGCGGGGCGATAACGGGCCGAGGCCCCGGGGATGGTCCCGGTGGCGCTGGCAGAGGTGCGATGTCCCAACCCGGGTTCAACGAGGCGCTCAGGCGCAAGCTGGCGGGCGGTGGCGGCGCGGCCACGGGCCCCGGCTCGACCCGGCCCGAGGGGCTGGCGGCGGCGCTGCAACGCGCGCTTGGCCGGGCGGGGGCACCGTATGAGGGCCTGGCCCTGGTGGCCAGCCCGGCAGAGCCTCGATGGGATATTCCGCTGGCCGAGGTGATCGCGGCCCTGCCCGAAGGCGGGCTGCTGTCCATGCTGGAGGCCGGCGGCGACCGGCGTGCGCTCTGCGTGCTGGATCATGGGTTGATCGACGCGCTGATCGAGGTGCAGACCACGGGCCGTGTCGATCGCGGGGCCGGTTTGAAACGCAGGCCAACGCGGGTCGATGCGGCGCTGACGCGGGATTTCATCTCGCTCTTCCTGGGCGCACTGGAGGGAGGGCTGACAGGCCGGGCCGGCATCGACTGGCCCCTTGGCCTTACCTACGGCACCCATCTGGCCGAGGCGCGGCAGCTGGAACTGTTGCTGCCCGACCGCCCCCATCACCTCTTTTCCGTGGCGCTTGACCTGGGCGAGGGGGCGAAGACCGGGCAGGTTCTGCTGGCGGTTCCGGTGACGGGAACCGTGGCTGGGGCCGGGCCTTCACCGGACGCCCCCGCCAATGACCCCGGCTGGCGCGCGCGCTGGCAGGCTCTGGTCCGGGCCGCCCCCGTCGCTTTGGAAGGCGTCCTGCTGCGCCGGACGCTTCCGCTTGCGCGGGTCGAGGCGCTCTGCGTGGGCGATGTGCTGTCCTTCGACCGGGCAGAGCTGGCCGCGGTCGATGTGGCCGATCGCGCCGGGCAGCGGCGCTTTACCGCGCGGCTTGGGCAATCGGCCGGGCGGCGCGCCCTGATGCTGAGCGATGGCGCGGGCCTGGGACCGCCCCTGAAGGCCGACCCGCCCGCACCGGAGCCGCCCGCGGCAGCCCCTCCGCCCGAGCCGCCCCCGGCGGTGGCACCGGGCGCGCCGCCGCCCGCTTGACCTTCCCCCCGCATCGGCATTTGATGCGCCCAACTCGGGAATGGGAGAGCATGCATGAAATTCGTTCGCTACGGGGAAAAGGGCCAGGAAAAGCCCGGGGTTCTGGATGCCCAAGGCCGCCTGCGCGACCTGTCTGACCAGGTGTCGGACCTGTCGGGCGAGGTTCTGGGCCGGCTTGGCAGCCTCAAGGCCGACGGACCGCTGGTCGAGGGCAGCCCGCGCATCGGCACCCCGGTTGCCGCCGTGGGCAAGATGGTCTGCATCGGGCTCAACTATTCCGATCACGCCGCCGAGGCCAACATGACCCCGCCCAAGGAGCCGATGATCTTCATGAAGGCGACTTCGGCCATTTCAGGCCCCTACGACCCGATCGAACTGCCGCGCGGCTCGGTCGCGACCGACTGGGAGGTCGAGATGGGCGTCGTCATCGGCAAGCCCGCGAAATACATCACGCCCGAACAGGTGCTGGATCACGTGGCAGGATTCGTGGCCGTCAACGACGTGTCCGAGCGGGATTTCCAGCTGCATCGCTCGGGCCAGTTCACCAAGGGCAAGAGCTGCGACACCTTCGGCCCCGTGGGCCCCTGGCTGGTGACGCCGGACGAGATCGCCGACCCCCAGAACGTGGGCCTGCGCATCCTCGTCAATGGCGAGTTCATGCAGGACGGCAATACGCGCGACATGATCTTCCCCATGGCCGAGGCCATCGCGCATCTGAGCCATTTCATGAGCTTCCAGCCCGGCGACATCATTGCCACCGGCACGCCTGCGGGCGTCGGCATGGGCATGAAGCCGCCGCGCTACCTGGCGGCCGGGGACGAGGTGTTGCTGGAGGTCGACGGGCTTGGCCAGCAGCGCATGACCGTGATCCAGGGCTAGCGTTCCAAGGCCGGCGGCGGGCCCCGCCCCTGGGGTGCGCCGCTTTGCACTTTTGCAAAAATATTGGCATCGAACGATACAAATACCTTTCAAATGATGATTTGACTCCACTTTTTTGCCTAGATTGAAGCCGATCTTCTGCCTCGTAACAAAGGCCCGGAAACCAATTCGGACCTCGGCAGGAGTACAGACAATGAAACGTATCACCCTTTTCCTTCTCGGCCTGGCCGCGCTTGGCGTGTCGGCCTGTTCCACGGTTCCGGCCGTTGACGTGACCCAGAACATCACCCTTCCCACCGGGCTCGCCGCGCAGGCCGAAGCCGCCGACTGGGAAGTGCAGTCCATCGACATCTCGGTGCCCGAATCGCTCACCGTGTCGGAAGCCAACTCGATCAAGCCGCGCTCGGACATCGTCTGGCGCGAAGACCCGATCGGCAACCGCCACGAGCAGGTTCAGGCGCTGATCTTCGACGCGATGGAATTCGCCCTGCGTCCGCTGACCGACGAGGGCACCACCCCGATCACGGTCGAGATGGAAGTGACGCGCTTCCACGCCCTGACCGAACGCGCCCGCTACACCATCGGCGGCGAGCACGAGATCGAGTTCATCTTCACCGTGCGCAATGCCGAAACCGGCGAAGCGCTGACCGGCCCGATCCCGGTCGACCTGACCTTCCGTGCCCTGGGCGGTGCCCGTGCCATCGCGGCCGAACGCCAGGGTATCTTCCAGCGCGACCGCATCCAAAGCCAGATCATCGGTTGGGCGCGCCAGGAATTCGGACTGGACGTGCAGGGGACCCAATACACGTTCTGACCGTTTCCAGCTGCCGAGAATCCCGCTATGGGGGGCGTCATGATGACGTCCCCCATTTGCGTTTTGCGCCTCAAACCCAAGGCCGATGCCCGCCGCATCCGCCATGGCCACCCCTGGGCCTGGTCCGACGAGCTTGTGCTCGACCGCCGCTCGCGCGCCGTCCCGGCGGGCGCACTGGCCGTTCTGGAAGACGCCGAGCGACAGCCGCTGGCCGTCGGCATTGCCACGGTCGAGGGCAAGATCGCCTTCCGCGTGCTCGACCGCGATCCTGCCGCGGTGATCGACGCAGGCTGGCTGCGCACCCGCCTGGCCGCCGCCCTGACCCTGCGCGAGCGGCTCTTCGATCAGCCCTACTACCGCCTGGTTCATGCCGAGGGCGACGCGCTGCCCGGTCTCATCATCGACCGGTTCGGCGACGTGCTGGTGGTGCAGCCCAACGCACTCTGGATCGAAGAGCGCCTGGAGGACCTGACCGCCATCCTGCGCGAGCTGACCGGGGCCGGCACCATCATCAAGAACGGATCGGGCCGCGCCCGCGCGCAGGAAGGCCTGGCCGAGGATAGCGGCATGCTGGCGGGCGAGGCCCCCGGCGCGCCGATCCCGGTGCCGATGAACGGCGCCACCTACCTGGCCGACGTGATGGGCGGGCAGAAGACGGGGCTTTTCTACGACCAGCGGCCCAACCATGCCTTCACCCGGGCGCTTTCCCGCGAGGCGCGCGTGCTCGACGTCTTTTCCCATGTGGGGGGCTTTGCGCTGGCAGCCCTCGCGGGCGGCGCGCGCCACGCGCTCTCGGTCGATGCCTCGGCCCCGGCGCTGGAGCTTGCGCGCGAGGGGGCTGCCCTGATGGGGATGCAGGCCCGCTTCGACACCCGCCAGGGCGACGCCTTCGCGGTGATGGAAGACCTCGCCGCCCAGGGCGAAAGCTTCGACGTGGTGGTGGCCGATCCCCCCGCCTTCGCCCCGTCGAAGAACGCGCTCACGCAGGGTTTGCGCGCCTATGAACGGGTGGCCCGCCTGGCCGCTCCGCTGGTGGCGCCGGGGGGCACGCTCATCCTGTGTTCCTGCTCGCACGCGGCCGACCTTGGCAAGTTCCGCCAGGCCTGCCTGCGCGGGATCGGACGGGCCGGGCGCGATCCGCGCATCCTGCACACCGGTTTCGCCGGCCCCGATCACCCGCAGCACCCGGCGCTGTCGGATACCGGCTATCTCAAGGCGCTGGCCTTACACCTGATGCCATGATCCTTTGCCTCGACGCCTGCGTGCTCTATCCCACGGTGCTCAGGGAAATCCTTCTCGGACTGGCCGGGCAGGGGCTTTTCCGCCCGCTCTGGTCGGCCCGCATCGCCGAGGAATGGCGCCGCACCGCCGAACGGCAGAGCCCCGGCGACGGGGTGATCGCGGAAGGCGAGATCGCGCTTCTGAACGCGCGCTGGCCCGGGGCGTGTATCGCGGCCGACCCGGATCTCGAAGACCGGCTCTGGCTGCCCGACCCGGCCGATATCCACGTGCTCGCCACCGCGATCCGGGGCGGGGCAGAGGGCATCGTTACCCTGAACCTGCGCGATTTCCCCGCGCGCGAGCTTCGGCCCCACGGGCTGACGGCCCAGCATCCCGACGCGTTCCTGCTGGGGCTCTGGCAAGCCCATCCCGACGCGGTTGAGCAGGTGGTCCGGAATGTCCACGCCACCGCACAACGCCTGTCGGGCGAGCGGCTCGACCCGCGCGCCCTGCTCAAGCGCGCCCGCCTGCCGAGGCTTGGCAAGGCCCTGTCTTCTTCTTGGTGAAAATACTCCCGCCGGAGGCCTCCCGCCCCTGCCGCAAACCGCAGGGCCCGGCTGGCGGGCCGCCGCCTATCGTCCCTGGCAGAGCGCGCCGAGGAGGTCCCCGCGCAAGCGGGGGGTGACGAGGCGCGCGCCCCGGTCGACGCGCCTTGCGCGGCGAACCCCCTTGCTCAGTCGCGCGCCCGGCGCCAGCGCTCTTCCAGCGCCTCGATCGCGGCGATCCGGTCGGGGGTCTTGGGATGGCTCATCAGCCAGGCCGGGCTGCCGCGCCCGGCCATTCCGGTCAGGGCTTCCAGTTTCGACAGAAGGCTCTTCTGCGGACCGGTCCCGAAGCCCGCCTTCTCCATCAGCGCGGCGGCATAGGCATCGGCCTCGTATTCGTCCCCGCGCGAAATCCGCGCCACCACGAGCGAGGTGAGAAGCCCCGCCAGCCACGGCCCAAGCCCGGGCAGCACCCTGCCCAGGACCGAGGCCAGCACCGTGCGCACGGCGTTCTGGCCCGAAAAGTCGATCATCCGCCGCCGCGTATGCCCAAGCGCCACATGGCCCAGTTCATGGGCCACCACGCTCATCAGTTCCTCGCCCGTGACCTCGCCTTGCCGGTACCGGTCGTAAAAACCCCGGGTAAGGAAGATGCGCCCGTCGGGCGCGGCCAGCCCGTTCACCGGCTCCACTTCGTAAAGATGGACCTTGATGCGCGGCAGCTCCAGCGCGGCGGCCAGCTGGTCGCTCAGCCGTTTCAGGCCCGGATCGGCCAGCTCGGTCGAGCGCTCATCCAGCTCGCGCCGGGTGCGCCAGGCGGAGAAGTGATACATCACCAGCCCGTAGGCGATGGCAAGCAGGATGGGGGCAAGACGCAGGATCATGGGGCAGATATGGCGTCGGCGGCTGGCGGTGGCAAGGGCGCGGCTCACCCCGCGTTCTGGGCGGCGTTCCGGGCCTTCTCCTTCTGTGCCCGCAGCGCGCCGCGGATCCAGACCAGCATCGCCGCAGCCACCGCCAGCGCCGCCAGAAGCCCCACGGCATTGCCCAGGATATCGGCCACCGCCTCGATCTGGGTTGCGAAGGCGAAGCCAAGTCCCACGTAGACCGTGACCCAGATCGTCTCGCCCAACACGTCCCAGAGGGTGAAACGCAGCCATCCCAGCCCGGTGGTTCCGGCGATGAAATTCACCCAAGGGCCGAGCGGCGCAAAGAGCCAGGTGGAAAAGAAGACCCCAAGCCCGCCCTTGCGGTCCACCAGCCGGCGGGCCCGCTCCAGCACCGCGCGGCGCGCCGGCGTGCGGGCGATGCGCTCGACCAGCGGTGCGCCGCCATGGCGGCCGATCAGGTAGCCGGTCTGGTCGCCCAGGATCGCGCCGCCATAGGCCCCGGCAACGACCTGCCACAGCGCAAGGTCGCCCGAGGCCACGAAGGCCCCGCCCGACAGCATCATCAGCGAGGTGGGAATGGGCAGCGCGAGGCAGGACAGGAAGGACGAGGCGAAGATCACCACCGCGCCCCAGGACGTGACCAGCGCAAAGATCGTGTCGGTCATGGGCGCGGTCCCCGCGCGTCGCGGAACGCCTCGATCGCCGCCTGCAAGTCCTGGGCAAGGTCTTCGACCGCGACACCGCGCTCGGCAGCCAGTTCCTGAAGGCTGCGTGGCCCGCCGGGGGCCGGAGGCAGGCCAAGCGCCTCGAAGGCCAGTTCGCGCGGCACGTCCCAGGAATGGGCGACATAGCCCGGCGTCATCCAGGGCTCGATCGCCTGGTCGCGATGCGCGGGATCGGCCCAGTAGATCCAGAAGGCCACCAGGCGCACGGCGAAGAAGAGGCTGACGACCAGCGCGCCGCCCAGGATCACCGTGGCGACGGGCGCGGCCTGCCAAATGCGGCGCAGAAGGGAAAACATGGGCGGTCCTGTGCGGGGGGCGTCATCGGGTCAAACGCAGCTTGGCGGGTTTTCCGTCGCAGGAAAAGCCCGGCCAGATGCGACATCTGCCCCCGCCCGTGGCCCGATCATGCAAGATCGCATTGCATGAACAGAAGGTAGGGCTTCACCCGCTCGTCGCTTTCGCCCTCGGGGTAATGGGCGATCTCGCGGAACCCGAGCTTGCGGTAGAGCGCCTGCGCCGCCGCATTGTAGAGCCCGGTATCCAGCAGCACGGTCGTCGCGCCGATCCGGGCAGACTGCGCCAGGAGCTGTTCCATCAGCCTGCGCCCAAGCCCGAGCCCGCGCGCGGACGGTTTCACGTAGACGCGCTTGATCTCGCTGGTATCGGGCCGGATCCGGCGCAGGAAGGCGCAGCCCACCTGCGTCCCGCCCGTGTCCCGGACGACAAGGATGCGTCCCCTGGGCGGCAGGTAGTCCTCGATATCCTCGAAGGTCTCCTCCACCAGCGCGCCGGTGTCGAGCCTCAGCCCCGACAAGGCGTGAAGCTCTGTCACCTCGTGATCGAGATACTCGGCCAGAAGCGTGCGCAGCTGGTCCCTGTCCTCGATGCGATCCCAGGATTGAATATTCATGGCTGCCCCCCCAAGGTCAGGACAGGCAGTCTAGCGCAGGGCGGCGGTTTCCCAAAGGGGGCCCGTCAGCGTCCCAGATCGCGCATGCCCCGGTCGATCCCTTCCAGCGTCATCGGCACCATCCGGCCTTCGAAGATTTCGTGGATCATCTTGATAGACTGGGTGTAGCGCCAATGGGCCTCGGGGGTGGGGTTGATCCAGAGATTGGCGGGCCATTGCGTGCGAGCGCGCTCCAGCCAGACCTGGCCCGCCTCCTGGTTCCAGTGCTCGTTGGCCCCGCCCGCATAGGCGATCTCGTAGGGGGACATCGCGGCGTCGCCCACGAAGATGCACTTGTAGTCCGGCCCGTAGGTGTTGAGCACCTCGTGGGTCGGGATCTGTTCGGTCCAGCGGCGGCGGTTATCCTTCCAGACACCTTCGTAAAGGCAGTTGTGGAAGTAGTAATGTTCCAGGTGCTTGAACTCGGACCGGGCGGCAGAAAAGAGCTCTTCGACCACGCGGATATGCGGGTCCATGCTGCCGCCCACGTCGAGAAAGAGGATGACCTTGACCGCGTTGTGCCGCTCTGGCTGGGTCTTGACGTCGAGATAGCCATGCTCGGCGGTGGCACGGATCGTGCCGTCGAGATCGAGCTCTTCGTTGGCGCCGGTGCGCGCCCATTGGCGCAGCCGTTTCAGCGCCACCTTGATATTGCGGGTGCCCAGTTCGATCGTGTCGTCGAGATTCCTGAATTCGCGCTTGTCCCAGACCTTCACCGCCCGTCCGTGGCGGCCTTCCTTCTGGCCGATGCGCACGCCTTCGGGGTTGTAGCCATAGGCGCCGAAGGGCGAGGTGCCGGCCGTGCCGATCCACTTGTTGCCGCCCTGGTGCCGGCCTTCCTGTTCCTTCAGCCGTTCGCGCAGGGTTTCCATCAGCTTGTCGAAGCCGCCAAGCGCCTCGAGCTCGGCCATCTCCTCGGGCGATCGGTGCTTCTCGGCCAGCTTGCGCAGCCAGTCCTCGGGGATGTCGACCGCGTTCAGCACGTCCTGCGCGGTGATCTGTTCCAGCCCGCCGAACGCATGGGCGAAGGCGCGGTCGAAGCGGTCGATATGGCGCTCGTCCTTCACCATCGCGGTGCGGGCGAGGTAGTAGAACCCGTCGAGATCATAGGTAACCATGCCGCTGCCCACGCCTTCGAGAAAGGCCAGGAACTCGCGCAGCGAGACTGGAACGCGCGCGGCGCGCAGGGTTTCGAAGAAGGGCAGGAACATGGGCCAGAGCCTGTCACGCCTAGCTAAGCAGCACAACCCGCAGCGCGAGGCTGAGGATCAGCCCGATCAGCGCGCCCACGCCCGCGTAATGCAGGATGTCGAGCCGGTTGCCCTTGCGCCCCATCGCGACGAAGGCGCCCAGAAGCGCGCCCGCCACCATTCCCAGGATATGTGCCACTGCCGCTCTCCTCAGCTCCGGTTGTTCGGGGACAGGGCGGCAACCTCGGTAAGCCTGTCACGCACGGCCGCGTCCCGGCCGAAGCCATAGCGCGCCCATCCAAGCGAGTCGAGCCGAACGGCGGCAGCTTCGGACATGCGGCCCTGAAGCTCCAGCGCCTCGGCGCGGATCATCAAGAGCGTTGCCATGAGCGAGGCATTCTCGGCCCGGGTCGCGGCGGGCAGAGCACGGCCCACCAGTGTCAGCACCTGCTCGGCGTCGCCTGCCGAGAGCGCGAAGGCGGCCAGCTGCATGTCCACATGGGCCGACTGGATCGAGCCCGGCGCCACGCGGTCGAAATGCCGCCCGGCGGTGACGAAGGCGGTCACGGCGGTTTCGGCATCGCGACTGAGCGACAGCCGTCCGAGCGCGAAATAGCTGAAGCCGAGACGGATATCCTGCCAGCCCCGGCTTTGCGCGATCACCACCGCGCGCTGTGCCGCGGCGATGCGGCTTGGCACCGGCAGACGGCCCCCGAGCGCATCCTCGATCGCCTGAACCCAGTCCCGGTCGGTCACGCGCGGCGGCACGGCCGCACCGCGATTGCCGCCGGGGTTGAGCCGGCTCAGGATCGCGGGCAGGCGCTGCGCCACCTCTTCGCGGCTCATGCCCGAGCGCAGCGCCGGGTCGTAATAGGCGCGCAGGATCAGCATGTCGAAGCCGGTCAGAACGGCATTGAAATTGTCGTCGTTGAAGACCGAATCCGGCAGGCGGTAGAGGTCATTGAGCGGCCCGAGCGCCTGGCCCACTTCCTCGTGCAGGCAGTCGCGCACTTCCTGCGGGCTGACATCGTTGGGAATGAAGACGGCGGCATGTTCGCGCGTGGTCAGCGTGGTCCAGTCAAGGGTGCGGCTGCTGCTGCGGGCCACCCGGAACTCGTCCCAGGAGGTGACGCGGGGCACCACGAAGCAGGCCGCCTGCGGCACGGCGCGCTGCATCCGCGCGCGCGGCATGGTCTCGATGGTGATCGACGCGTCGCCCTGGCCGTGGGGAATGCGCCGGATGTCGATCCCGGCCTCGTTGCGCAGGCGCTGGATCAGCCGGTCGAGATCGCCCATCAGCGTTGCGGGCGCGCCGGGCGCCACGGTGATCGTCACCGGCTCGTCGAAGCGCGTCAGCACCGGGATCGGACGCCCGCTTTCCATCTGGAAGGTCAGGTCCAGGAAATCGCGCGCGATCTCGGCATTGGAGCGGCGCGGCGGTTCGGGGTTGGAACTGCCGAACATGGCCATGGGCGGCAGCGCCTGCGGAACGGAGGTTTCGAGCCGTTCGGGCAGATCCGAAAGCGAGGTGGCCGAACAGGCGGACAGCAGCGCCGCGGACAGCAGGAGAGTGGTTTTCTTCATCATGCGCTTACCCCGTCGCCCGGCGGTAGACCATGAAATCGGTCGCGTTGGCGATCTGGTCGTAAAGCCTGCGCGCGGTCGTATTGCCGGTCTGGGTCAGCCAGTAAACGGCCGGCCGCCCGGCGGCATCGGCATCGGCAT
>NZ_CAXREX010000055.1:0-8419 GCF_964229645.1 Nioella sp.
GGGCCCCGCCGGTCGACGCGCCAGGGGCGCGGCGAAACCCCTTAGCGTTTGCGGAAGGTCAGGTAGTGCGGTGTCCGCCCTTCGCGCAGCGCCTTCTGCTCGTAACGGGTCGAAATCCAGTCGTCCCAGGGGCTGCGCCAATCCTCGGGCGTCTCGGCAAGCCATTCGAACCCGTGACGCGGCACCTCTTCCAGCGTCTGGCGGACATAGTCGGGAATGTCGGTCGCGACCCGGAAGATCGCGCCGGGCTTCAGCACGCGGGCCAGCGGCTCCAGGTGGTCCGGCGTCACGAAGCGGCGGCGATGGTGTTTCTTCTTGGGCCAGGGATCGGGATAGAGCAGGAAGGCCCTGGAGATGCTGGCCTCGGGCAAGACGTCGAACATGTCGCGCACGTCCCCGGGATGCACGCGCAGGTTCGAAACGCCTGCGTCGCGGATCTTTCCAAGCAGCATGGCGACGCCGTTGATATAGGGCTCGCAGCCGATAATGCCCACGTCCGGGTTCTGACCGGCCTGGTGCACCATGTGCTCGCCGCCGCCGAAACCGACCTCCAGCCAGACATCCCGGCCACCGAAAACGGCCTTTAGGTCGAGCGGAACACGCTCGGGGTTTTCGTCCCAGGTCACGGCGCCGGGGCTCAGCCCCGCAAGGTCTTCCTCAAGGTAGACCTCCTGGCTGTCGCGCAGGTGCTTTCCCTTGCGGCGACCGTAAAAGTTGCGCCAGGGGGCCTTGGGATGTTTCTGGAAATCGCTCACGCCGTCGCCTTCTCATGCCGGGTCCGGCGCGGGACATAGCGCCAAAGCCGTCGGGGCTCAACCGCCGCGCGCGCGCCGTTCGCGGGCCTCGACCCCGCTGAAGGCCGACCAGATGAACAGCCGGAAGATCGGCACCTGGAGGAACAGCCCAACAGCGATGAGCACCCCCACCATCTGCACCTGCTCCTGGGGCAGGATGCCGGGGATACGCCAGCCGATGGCAAAAAGCGCGACGGCCACAAGCGCGTGCACGGCCATGGCGATCAGGGACCAGACAAGGCTGAATTTCCACGCTTCGCCGCCGGTGCTGCGACAGCCTTCGTTGTCGCGATAGCTCTGCGCGAACCACTGGAACGGCACGATCATCGCGCCGATACAGCCACCGATCAAGGCGCCGCGAAGGATCGCTCCGTTGAAGCTTAGGCCGATCACGTTGATCAGGATGTAGACGACGATCGCCACCGAGGCGGCAAAGATCGCGTAATGCTGCGCGAATTTCGTCGTGTAGGGGTAATCGGATCGGCTCATCGTGCGGGTCTCCCAGAAAAAACGGCGCCCCGAAAGGCGCCGTCTCTGTCTATCACAATTTGCGACCGGTTTTAAACGGCGGCTTTCAGGGCTTCGACCAGGTCGGTGCGCTCCCAGGAGAACCCGCCATCTGCGTCGGGCTGACGCCCGAAGTGGCCGTAGGCCGCCGTGCGCTGGAAGATCGGCTTGTTCATCCCCAGGTGGGTGCGGATGCCCCGCGGGGTCAGGTCCATGCACTGGGCAACAGCCTTCTCGATCGCAGCTTCATCCACCTGGCCCGTGCCATGGGTGTCCACGTAGATCGAAAGCGGCTTGGCCACGCCGATCGCGTAGGACAGTTGCAGCGTGCAACGCTCGGCCAGACCTGCGGCGACCACGTTCTTGGCAAGGTAACGCGCGGCATAAGCGGCCGAGCGGTCTACCTTGGTCGGGTCCTTGCCCGAGAAGGCACCGCCGCCATGGGGGGCTGCGCCGCCATAAGTGTCGACGATGATCTTGCGGCCGGTCAGGCCGGCATCCCCGTCAGGGCCACCGATGACGAATTTGCCCGTGGGGTTCACGTGCCATTCGGTTGCTGCGGTCAGCCAGCCTTCGGGCAGCGTTTCGCGGATATAGGGCTCGACGATCAGCCGCACATCGTCCGAGGTCAGCGACTCGTCAAGGTGCTGGGTCGACAGCACGACCGAGGTCACTTCCACCGGCTTGCCGTTTTCGTAGCGCACGGACAGCTGCGACTTGGCATCGGGGCCAAGGGCGGGTTCCTGACCCGATTTGCGCACCTCGGCCAGTCGACGCAGGATCGCGTGGGCATACTGGATCGGCGCGGGCATCAGGTCGGGCGTTTCGGTGGTGGCATAGCCGAACATGATGCCCTGGTCGCCTGCGCCCTCGTCCTTGTTCTCGGCCGCATCAACGCCCTGCGCGATATGGGCGGACTGCTCGTGCAGCAGGTTGGTGATTTCAACCGTCTGCCAGTGGAACTTGTCCTGCTCGTAGCCGATGTCGCGAATACAGTCGCGGGCGATCTGGTCGATGCGCCCCATGTATTCCTGCAGCTTGGCCTGGTCGGACAGGCCGACCTCACCGCCGATCACGACGCGGTTGGTGGTCGCGAAGGTTTCGCATGCCACGCGGGCCTCGGGCTCTTCGGCCAGGAATGCGTCCAGCACCGCGTCGGAAATCCGGTCGCAGACCTTGTCGGGATGCCCTTCCGAGACGGACTCGGAGGTAAAGATGTAGTTGTTACGTGCCATGGGAAGTGCTCCATTACCTGTTATCGCGCCCACGCCAGGAAGCCGTTGTGGGGCGGTTGTCCCTCGGCCCTTAAGGCCTTTGGCGACCGGGATCAATGCCGATCTGCCCACTGCGCCAAAGCAGGAGCCCGAACAGGAAAATAAGCAACACACCCACCGGGGAATCCCCGCTGCGGGCATAGAGCGTCGCCGGCAGCGCTGGCGGCAGGGCAGCGTCGAGTGCACCATGCTGGCCAAGCGGCAGGGAGGCGATGACCTGTCCACGGGCGTCGATCACCGCAGACACCCCGGTATTGGCCGCGCGCAAAAGCGGCAACCCCTGTTCTGCGGCGCGCAGTTGCGCCAGTTCGAGATGCTGGTAGGGGCCGGAAAATTCACCGAACCAGGCGTCGTTCGTGATCTGCACCATCCAGTCGGGCCGTTCCGCGCGACGAATGAATTGCGGAAAGATCGTTTCGTAGCAGATCATTGGGAAGACCGTGCCGAGGGCCCCGAGGTCCAGTTCCACGGGGCCCTCGCCGGGCGAGTAGCCTTCGCCCATGACCTCGGCCAGCCCACGCAATCCGGCGGCGCGTGCCATGCCCGACAGCGGGATGTATTCCCCGAAGGGCACCAGCCTGTGCTTGTCATAGATCGCCGCAAGCGCGCCGTCCTCTTCCAGCAGGAAGAGCGAATTGCGAGCGGTTCCATCGGTTTCCAGGCGCTGTCCACCGACGATGATGCGCGCCTCGCCTGCGGCTTCACCGATCGCCGCGCGCCAATCCTCCGAATGGCGCAGCAGGGCCGGCAGCGCGGTTTCGGGCCAGATGACAAGGTCCGGCTCCCGGTCTTGTTGGGGCGGCTCTGCAGTCAGGCGAAGCGAGCGCTCGAAGAAGACCGGCACCATTTCGGGCAACCACTTGAGATGCTGCGGCGCGTTTGGCTGCACCAGTCGGACGATGGCGGCATCGCCTGCGGGCTCCGGCGCCGAGGGGACCATTGAGGACAGGGCGAAAGCCGCCCCAAGGGTCGCGACGGGAAGCAGCAGCATCGCCCGATGCCAGATCAGCCCGGCGGCCAGGCCCGAGGACAGGCCGAGCGTCAAGACGGTCAGCCCATGCGGCCCGAGCCAGGCAGACAACACCATCATTGGCCCACCGAGCCAGACATGGCCCGGATGCGCCCAGGGAAAGCCGCTGAGCACATAGGCCCGGGCAAGTTCAGCCAGGGCAAGGGTAACCGTGAAAAGCCCAAGCCTCAGCCCCGGTGTCGGCCCGAAGTGCCGCGCCGCCCAAGCGGCTGCCGCCCAGAAAAGCGCAAGACCGCCAGCGAGGAAGACCAGTGCAAAGGGCGCCATCCACCCATGCCGCCACGGATCGACGAAGAAGGGTTCCACGATCCAGTGCAGCGCCAGCGCGAAATAGCCGGTGCCACCTGCCAGCCCGGTGAGGGCAGCCAACCGGTTGCTGTCTGCCCCGGCGACCAGGATGGCCAGCCCAGCAAAGCCTGCAAGGGCAAGCAGGGGCAGGTTGAAGGGCGCAAGCCCAAGGGCACCGAGCCCCCCCGCCAGGGCGGCCAGCAAAAGGCGTTGCCGCATCGACCGGGCCGCGATCCAGGCGCGCGCCGACGACATCGTCACCCGTTGCGATCCTTTGGCAGACGCACCCTGAGGCGCTTGATCCGGCGCGGGTCAGCGTCGAGGATCTCGAATTCCGCCCCCGAGGGATGCGGCACGACTTCCCCGCGCGCAGGCACCCGGCCCGTCAGCACGAAGACAAGGCCGCCAAGCGAGTCGACCTCTTCATCGTCGAGCCCCTCGGTCAGCGTCATGCCGATCGCCTCTTCGAACTCATCGAGAGGCGCGCGTGCGCGCGCGATCCAGCATCCCGGCGCGTCCTCGGACCACAGCTTGTCTTCCTCGACATCATGTTCGTCCTCGATCTCGCCAATGACCTGCTCGATAAGGTCTTCGAGCGTCACGAGGCCATCGACGCCACCGTATTCATCAATGACCAGAGCCATGTGAATCCGGGCGGTCTGCATCTTCTGAAGCATTACGCCGATCGGCATCGAGGGGGGCGCGAAGAGCAGCGGGCGCAGCATCTCGCGCAGTTTTATCTCGTGCCCGCCGCCGTTGAACCCGTAGGTCAGGGCGAGGTCCTTGAGGTGCACCAGCCCAATGGGCGTATCCATGGTGCCTTCGTAGACCGGCAGGCGCGTGAAGCCACTGCTGCGAAAGACCTTGATGAGATCCGGCAGTTCGATATCAACCGGAACACCGGTGATCTCGGCACGCGGCACTGCCACGTCGTCGAGCCGCATCCGGCGCAGGTTGTAGATCGAAATGGCCGCATGCGCAGCAGAGCCAGCCCCATGCGAGGGCTGCCCGTTGGTTTCGCGGCTGTCGGAAGGTTGGGCGTTGCCGAAGAGCCGGGCCAGCAGGCCGGGTCTCTGGTCTGACGTGTCGTCCGCCTCCTGCGCGCCTTGCGCTGCGCTAGAGGAGGGTTCGGGGGAGTCGTTCATGGATCCTTTCCAAGGAACATCCGGGCCTAAACACCCGTTACGCCCAATATGGGTCAGGGATACCCAAGGTTGCAAGGATGCGGGTCTCCAAACCCTCCATAATCGCGGCATCAGGGTCATTTATGTGATCGAAACCCAACAGATGCAGCGTCGCATGCACCAAAAGATGGCGAATATGGTCTTCGAAGGGCTTGCCCTGCGCCTCCGCTTCGCGTGCGCAGGTCTCATAGGCGATGGCGATATCCCCCAGTTCGTGGGGCGGACCTGCGGGATCGGGCACCGGCAGATCGGGCCATTCGCCGAGGGGCAGGTCGATATCCTCGGAGGGCCAGCTCAGCACGTTGGTGGGTTGAGGCTTGTCACGGAAGTCAGCGTTGAGAACGGCGATGCGGGCGTCGTCACAGGCCAGGATCGCGATCTCGAAGGCACCGTCTTCCAAGCCTAGCCCTGCAAGGGCCGCGGTGCAGGCCTGCTCTGCCATCCCGTCGAGATCAAAACGGTCCCAATCAGGGGCCTCTGTCACGACGTCCACGTCGAGATAGGCAGCCATCACGCGAACCCCACGGGAAGAATTTTCCGGAAAATTCTTCCTGCTTCAAAAATCTTCGACAAGATTTTTGCCCGTGATGAAAAATCTTCCGGCAAGATTTTTCCTACCCCCTGCGCTCCGGATCGTCGGCATCGTAGGCCTCGATGATCTTGGCAACCATCGGGTGACGCACCACGTCCTTGGCAGTGAAATAGTTGAAGCTGATGCCCTCGACACCTTCGAGAATCCGCTCAGCCTCGCGCAGCCCGCTGGTGACCCCGCGCGGCAGGTCGACCTGCGACCGGTCGCCGGTGATGACCATGCGGCTGCCCTGGCCAAGCCGCGTGAGGAACATCTTCATCTGCATCGAGGTGGCGTTCTGCGCTTCGTCCAGCACCACGTAGGCATTGGACAGCGTACGCCCCCGCATGAAGGCAAGTGGCGCGATCTCGATCCGCTTTTCCTCGATCAGCTTGGCAAGCTGCTTGCCTGGCAGGAAGTCATTCAGCGCATCGTAGAGCGGCTGCATGTAGGGATCGACCTTGTCCTTCATGTCGCCCGGCAGGTAGCCGAGTTTCTCGCCGGCTTCGACGGCGGGACGCGACAGGATGATGCGGTCGATGTGGCCGTTGATCATCTGGTTCACGGCGACCGCAACCGCGAGGTAGGTCTTGCCGGTGCCCGCGGGCCCGATTCCGAAAGCCAGTTCATGGGTGAAGAGCGCCTTGACGTAGTCCTGCTGCGCCTTGGTGCGCGGCTCTACCGTCTTCTTGCGCGTCTTGATTTCGAACTCGCCGGTCTGGAACATCTCCATCTGGTCGCCATCGCGCGTGCCGGTGCCCTCGCCCGAGTTGCCCAGCCTCACAACGGCATCGATATCGCCGGGCTCGATAGAGCGACCGGATTCTGCCCTGGCATAGAGTGTTTCCAGCACGCTGGCCGCTTCCTCGCGCTGCGCGCCATGGATGGCCAGCGCATTGCCGCGGCGCACGATCTGCACTTCAAGCAGATGTTCGACCTGCGCGATATTGCGGTCGAACTCGCCACATAGTGCGATCAGCAGTCGATTGTCGGGAAATTCCAGAACACGTTCCAGAGGAGCGTCTGAGGCGGGTGGAGGCAGCGTGGTGGTCGCCAATGGGGTCTCCAGCAACAGGGTTGTGCCTCCACATTGGCAACAGACTTGGCGCAACGCAACCTCTTGGGGGGCCGCAAGCGGAAAAAGGCCACATATTGAGCAATTCACGGGCAAAGAATGAAAACGAGCGGCCGCTAAGGCCGCTCGCGTCGTTCATGTCGCCAAATGCTGGGTTACTGGCGCGGAACCCAATCGCGGATACCTGCAGCACCGGCACCCGCATCCCCGACGATCGAGCCCGGAGGCGCGATCGGGGTGCAGACCGGCAGACCGGTGACCGGGTCGCGGCGGGCATCGATATAGCCCTCAAGCCCGTCATCCACGATCCAGTGCTGACAGCCATCGGGATCGACCCAGATGCCCGCTTCCAACTGGGTCAGGCTACCGGAATCGCGGCCCCTGTCCTGCCCGATCGCGCGCAGCGGTGCGGGATCGTTCGTGGGCGAGACCCCTTCGATGGTTTCAATACAGCCGGACAGAACAAGCGCAGAGGCGAGAACTGCCGCAATCTTCATCGGTTTCGCAATACTCGTCATCCCGGTCACCTGTAGCACACGATTTCAACACGGCGGTTCTGCTGCATGTTGGCAGCCGAGGTGTTGGGCACACGCGGGCGCCGCTCCCCGTAACCGATTTCGCGGGCGACCCGTGCGCCGACGGCGCGGGCGACGGCGGCCACCGAGGCCGCGCGGCGCTGCGACAGCGCCATGTTGTATTCATCCGAGGCCCGGCTGTCCGTGTGGCCGTAGATCGCGTAGGCGAAAGCCCCGGCAGAGCGGAAGAACTCTTCGAGAGTTGCCCGACCCGCAGACGTCAGGTGATGACTGTCGGTGGCGAAGAGCGTGTCGGAATTGGCGACGGCGCAGGTGTTCATCTCCATGCAGATCGGCATACCGTTTTCCGGGTTCACACGGCCCGTCATGTAGCCCTCGACGCCGCCATCGGCGACCCAGTGCATGCACCCGTCCGGATCGATCCAGATGCCCGGCTCGATCGTGCCGGTCACCGCCCCAGTGCTTTGCGCCGAGGCCACGCCCGGCGACAGGATCATCGTCAGCGATGCGATCAATGCCGCCGCCAGGATGGTCCCAAGTTCAGGAATTGTCAGACGCATAGCCGCGCACCCCCCCTTAATCGTTACCAGTACTCACTCACTCGTTCTTCCGCGTGGCAGCGCGGATTGAACCCTTGTCTTGAGGACGCAGTTTACCAGTGCGCGGCTGTTTGGGAAGTGTCTAAAGTTTTATTTCATCAAAGGATTTCGCTTTAACCGTCCAAAAGATAGCTAGACACCCCGCCAAGCCGAAGCGTTGCACTGGCTGCAGCAAAACCGGCCCTCGACCGTCAGGGTTAAAAATGGGAAACGATTGCCGCCTTGACGGAATACCGTTTCCAAAGCCGCGCCAATCCCGCATCTGAGCCGATTGCCGTCCGGGGATCGGGCCTCGCCCGCCGTCGCGGGGCGTTAGCCGATCAGCTCGCCCTTCAGCGAGTTAGGACCGCTTTCCACGATCCGCACAGGCGCGATTTGCCCCATCAGGCTTTCCGGGGCCTCGACATGCACGGCATGCAAGTGATCGGACTTGCCAACCAGCTGACCCGGCAGGCGGCCGGTTTTTTCGAACAGAACGCCGACCACGCGCCCGACCATGGCATCCTGGGCCGCGCGCTGTTGCTCGGTCAGAAGGGCTTGCAATCGCTGGAGCCGGGCATC
>NZ_CAXREX010000056.1:0-23828 GCF_964229645.1 Nioella sp.
GCCACGGCAAAGAGCACCACGAGCCCCAAGATCACGTAGAAATTGGGGCTGAGCGCGAAAAGCACCAGCACCACCATGTTCCAGCAGCCCGGAAAGCCCGCGAAGGAGTTGTCCTTGGTCTTCATCCGCGTGTCGGCGAAGTAGACCACGCTTGCGAACGTGATGACGATGATCGCCATCCACCCCGTCCAGCCCGGCAGAAGACCGGATTTGAACAGCGCGTAGGCGGGGATGAACACGTAGGTCAGGTAGTCGATGATCAGGTCCATCAGGACGCCATCGAACTCTGCCGCGTTGGTCTTGACGTCGTAGCGGCGCGCCAGTGGGCCGTCGATGCCATCGACCACGAAGGCCACGACCAGCCACAGGAACATGAGTGACCATTTTTCCTCCACGGCGGCCAGCATGGCCAGCATGGCGAAAACGGCACCTGTGGCGGTGAAGAGGTGAACCCCGAGGGCTTTCATGCGCGTCGTCATCGGACCCACATGAACCATCGCACGCGGTTAGGCAAGCATATGCTGGCCGCCTACGCCTTGGGGTGCGCGTTGCGGTAGACTTCCAGAAGACGCGCGGTGTCCACGGCCGTATAGGCCTGCGTGGTCGACAGCGAGGCATGGCCCAGAAGCTCCTGGATCGCGCGCATGTCGCCGCCCGCATCCAGCAGGTGGGTGGCAAAGCTGTGGCGCATGGCATGGGGCGTGGCCGTGGCGGGCAGGCCAAGCTGCATCCGCGCTGCCTCGACCACCTTGGCGACATGCCGGGGGTTCAGCGCACCGCCCCGGATGCCGCGAAAAAGCGGCGCGTCGGGGCGCAGGTCATGGGGGCAAAGCGCGGCATAGCGTGTCACGGCCCGGCGCGCGGCGGGGATCACCGGCACGTCGCGTTCCTTGTTGCCCTTGCCCAGGATGCGCAGCGCCTCGCCCAGGGGCAGCACGGCACCGGTCAGGCCGATCGCTTCGGACCGGCGCAGTCCGCATCCATAGAGCAGCGTCACGATCGCCACGTCGCGGGCCGACACCCAGTCGCGCCCGTCCTGCGCCTCGACCGTGTCGATCAGCTCTTTCGCCGCCGTTGCAGACAACGGGCGGGGCAGCTTACGCTGGAACTTGGGCGAGCGGGTGGACAGAACCGCCGTGGCATCGAACCCGTCGCGTTCGGCCCACCAGCGGTAGAAGCTCTTGACGGCCGACAGCTTGCGCGCCAGCGAGCGCGCGCCAAGCCCCTGGGCGCGTTCCGCGGCCATCCAGGCGCGCATGTCGCGCGGACCAAGACGTTGCAGGGGCGCAAGCCCCAGCTGCGCGCCGTGATGGCCGGTCATGAACCCCAGGAAATCGCGCAGGTCCGCCCCGTAGGCCGTGACCGTCGCGGGCGATCCGCCGCGCAAGCTGCCCACATGCGCCAGCCACGCGGCCATCAGGTCGCGCGCGGCGGGGCTGAAGGCGAGGCTCATCGCCTTACCCCAGGAACCGTTTCATGGTGCGTTCGAAAACGCCGGTGAAGAAGTTGAGCAGGTCGGTGCCCTGGCTCGGCCGGAACTGATGGGGGTCCTCGGAGCCCATCACCAGCATCGCCGGCAACCGCCCGAGGCCCAGGTCGAGCCGCAGAATGGCTTCGGAGGCAATCCAGTCGGCGGCCTCGCCGTAGATGTCCGATGCCCCGGCCCCGATCTGGCGCAGCGTCACCGGGCGTTGCGGCATGTTGCGCCCGTGGGTCAGGTAGTCATCGACGAAGCCGGGCGCGACCACGGTCAGCACATCCTCCAGCTTCTGCACCTTGGGGGCGCTGGTCTCGGTCGCCTCGGGGCTTTCCAGCACCAGCCGGATCCGGTCCACGCGCAGAATGCCCGCCACGTCGGTGCCGAGGATCTTGAGGAAGTTCTCGAACTCGGTCTGGTCCAGCAGCTTCAGGATCGCGCGGTGAATCTGGTTCGTGCCAGCGAGGTTTTCATAGGCCGCCGCGATCACGCTGCGATGCGTGTCCTCCAGGCGGTCCAGCCGGTTTTCCAGCCGTTCCATGGCGATGCCGCGCATGTCCACGATATTGCCGCCCATCTGGCGGTCATTCGCGGTGATCAGCGCCCGCATCACGTCACGGTCGTCGAGAATGATATCCGGGTCCTGCAATACCCGTTCGCGCCAGTCTTCCAACGCGTCTGCCCTTTCGCCCATATTAAGGTCTGCCCCTTGGTGTTTTTCTGGTTGGGGCAGACCTTACACGATGTTTACAGGATTTTCTGCCCTGTTTTTGCCCAGTCCTTCATGAAGCCGTCGAGGCCCTTGTCCGTCAGGACGTGATTGGCCATTGCCTTGATCACGGCGGGCGGCGCTGTGGCCACGTCGGCACCGATCAGGGCGGCATCCTTCATGTGGTTGGCAGAGCGGATCGAGGCGGCCAGGATCTGGGTCTCGAAGCCGTAATTGTCATAGATGGTGCGGATGTCGGCGATCAGGTCCATCCCGTCGAGATTGATGTCGTCGAGACGCCCGATGAACGGCGAGATGTAGGTCGCGCCGGCCTTGGCCGCCAGAAGTGCCTGGTTGGCCGAGAAGCACAGCGTCACGTTGGTCTGGAACCCGTCGGCGGTCAGCGCCTTGCAGGCCTTCAGCCCATCCAGCGTCAGCGGCAGCTTGATGCAGATATTTTCCGCGATCTCGGCCAGCTTACGGCCTTCGGCGATCATGGCATCGGCTTCCAGCGCCACCACTTCGGCGGAGACCGGTCCATCGACCATGTCACAGATTTCCTTGGTCACTTCGAGGATGTTGCGACCCGATTTCAGGATCAGCGAGGGGTTCGTCGTGACGCCATCGACCAGCCCGAGATCGTTCAGCTCGGCAATGGCATCCACTTCGGCGGAGTCGACAAAGAATTTCATTTGTTTATCCCTTGGGGTTCGTGGGGGGCTCGCCGCCCTCATATCGCAGGACGCGGGCGACGGGAACCCCGTTGTTGTTAACGCTAACATCGCATGACGGACGACACGCAGGATTTTTTCGAAGAGGGCGCGCTGGTGGGCGTGTTGACGGCCGAGCCGCTGGACCGGGTCCTTGATTACAAGGCGCCCGAGGGTGGCTGCTGGCTGGGTGCCTTTGTGCAGGTGCCGCTTGGACCGCGCAAGGTGATGGGCGTGGTCTGGGGGCCGGGGCGGGGCGACTGGGACCCGGCGAAGATTCGCACGGTGCTGAAGGTCCTGGACGTGGCGCCCATGCGCGGCGAGATGCGCGAGTTCCTGACCCGCGCCGGGGCCTATACGCTGACGCCGATGTCGCAGATGCTGCGGCTGGCAACCCGCGCGCCGGGGCTGGCGGACCCGCCCTCGATGCGCAAGCTTTACCGCATGGGGTTTGCCGAGCCCGACCGCATGACCGATGCGCGCACCCGCGTGATCGCGGTGCTGGAGGAATATGGCGGGGTCAGTTTCACGCTTGGCGAACTGGCGGAAATGGCGGGGGTCAGTTCCTCGGTCATCAAGGGGCTGGTGAAACAGGGCGCAGTCGAGGAATTCGACACGCCCCGCGACGCGCCCTACCTGCCGCTCGACCCCGACCGGCCCGGAAAGGCGCTGACCGACGACCAGGCCGCTGCCGCGGCGCAGATCAGTGACGGGGTGCGCGCGGGCGCCTATGGCACCACGCTGCTGAAGGGTGTGACCGGATCGGGCAAGACGGAAGTCTACCTCGAAGCGGTAGCAGACTGCCTGCGCAAGGGGCGGCAGGCGCTGGTTCTGCTGCCCGAGATCGCGCTGACGAGCGAGTTCCTGACCCGCGTGAAGGAGCGCTTCGGTGCCGAGCCCGCCGAATGGCATTCGGGCGTGACCATGACCGAACGCCGCCGCTGCTGGCGCATGGTGGGGCAGGGGGCGGCGGGGCTGGTGGTGGGCGCGCGATCGGCGCTCTTCCTGCCCTATCGCGACCTTGGGCTGATCGTGGTCGACGAGGAGCACGACACCTCCTACAAGCAGGAAGACGGGGCGCTTTACAATGCCCGCGACATGGCGGTGCTGCGCGCGTCCCTCAATGACGCGCAGGTGGTGCTGGCCTCGGCGACGCCCTCGCTCGAAAGCTGGTGGAACGCCGAATCGGGGAAATACACGCGGATTGACCTGACCGACCGCTTCGGCCCCGCCGTGATGCCCGACATGCGCGCGATCGACATGCGGGCCGAGGACCTTCCCGGCAGCCGCTGGATTTCGCCCACCCTGCAGGGGGCAGTGATGGCGCGGTTGGAGAAGGGCGAGCAGGCGCTCCTGTTCCTCAATCGCCGCGGCTACGCGCCGGTCACGATCTGCCGGGCCTGTGGCGAGCAGGTGGGCTGCGATTTCTGCGACGCACGCATGGTCGAGCACCGCTTTCTAAAACGCCTTATGTGCCACCAATGCGGCGAGACGAAGCCCATGCCCGAGGCCTGCCCATCCTGCGGGGTAGAGGGCAAGATGGCCCCCGTGGGCCCGGGCGTGGAGCGGTTGGCCGAAGAGGCGGCGGCGCTCTTTCCCGACGCGAAACAGGCGGTGCTGTCCTCGGACCTCTTCGGCTCTGCCCGGGCGCTGAAGGCGCGGATCGCCGAGATCGCCGAGGGCGAGACCGATATCATCATCGGCACGCAGCTGGTGGCCAAGGGGCACAATTTCCCCCGGCTGACGCTGGTGGGGGTCATCGACGCGGACCTGGGCCTGCAAGGCAGCGACCTGCGCGCGGCGGAGCGCACCTTCCAGCTGATGCGCCAGGTCGCGGGGCGCGCGGGTCGCGCGGAGATACCGGGCACGGCGCTCTTGCAGACCTTCCAGCCCGAGCATCCGGTGATCCGGGCCATCCTGTCGGGCGACGAGGAGGGGTTCTGGCGCGCGGAAGCCGAGGAGCGGCGGGTGACCGGAATGCCGCCCTTCGGGCGGCTGGCCGGGATCGTTGTCTCGGCGCCCGAGGCAGCTGCGGCCTTCGATCTCGGCACCCACCTTTCGCGCTCCGACGGACCGATCCGGGCCATCGGTGGCATGGTCTATGGCCCGGCCCCCGCCCCGATCGCGCGGATCAGGGGGCGGCACCGGGTCAGGCTGCTGGTCAAGGCCCCCAAGGGCGCGCCGATCCAGGGCGCGTTGCGCCAGTGGCTGGGGGGGCTGAAACTGCCCGGCGGGCTGCGGCTGAGCGTCGATATCGACCCGCAGAGCTTTTACTGAGGAGGGGTCGCCGCCTTCGGCGCCGACCCGCGGGGGGATCCTCCCCCCGCACCCCCCTGGGATATTTATGGAACAATGAAGGGGCGGAACAGGCTTGAGGGCCCGGCGGTCTTGCTGTCGGGTGGGTGGGCCGCTCGGCTGGATGTTCCAGGTCCGGTGTCCGGGAAGGTACGTAGACGCGGGGTGGAGCGGCGCCGCCCCCTGTTGCGGGCGCGGCCCTGGGCCTTTTTGCGAAAGCTTTCCGGGCCGGTGCTGCCTGGTCCCTGGCGGGGGATCGTCTGGCAGGTCGGCAGGCCGGGGCCACGCGGGAGAATCGGTATACCAGGCACAACCCTTGCACGGGCAGGTTAAGATCGGGTGAAGGGCGCTGCGTCTGGCTGGCCCGCCCGGGCTGCGCCAGGGACGGGCGCCGTGGCGACAGGCTGCCGCCTATTGTCCCGGCGCGGCAAAGCGGAGGTTTGCAAGGGCGAAGCGGATCGCTAAGAAGGCGCTCGCAAGCATTGCAGAAGGTCGAGGACAATGACCCAGATCCGCCCGCAACCCGGCATCATGGAGATCGCGCTCTACCAGGGGGGCGGCGCCTCTATCGCGGGGCAGGACAAACCGCTCAAGCTGAGCTCGAACGAGAACCCGTTCGGGCCGGGCCCGCAGGCTGTTGCGGCTGTCCAGGCGGCGGCGCTCGACATGCACAAATACCCCTCGACCGATCACGCGGCGCTGCGCCAGGCGATCGGGGAGGTGCACGGGCTCGCCCCGGACCGCATCATCTGCGGCGTGGGTTCGGACGAGATCATCACCTTCCTGTGCCAGGCCTATGCCGGGCCGGGGGACGAGGTGCTCTATACCGAGCACGGCTTCCTGATGTACAAGATCTCGGCTCTTGCGGCGGGGGCCACGCCCGTTGTCGCGCCCGAGCGCGAGCACACCGTCGATGTCGACGCGATCCTCGAACGGGTGACGAGCCGCACGCGGCTGGTCTTCATCGCCAACCCGGCCAACCCCACCGGCACCATGATCGGCGGCAACGAGGTGGCGCGGCTGGCGGCGGGCCTGCCCGACAACTGCCTGCTGGTGCTGGACGGGGCCTATGCCGAATACGTGGACGGCTACGATGGCGGCGCGGCCCTTGTCGATGCGCGCGACAACGTGGTCATGACCCGGACCTTTTCCAAGATCTACGGGCTTGGCGGCCTGCGGGTGGGCTGGGGCTATGCGCCGCGTGCGGTGATCGACGTGCTCAACCGCGTGCGCGGGCCCTTCAACCTCTCGACGCTGGCGCTGGCCGGAGCCGAGGCGGCGATCCGCGACAGGGACTATGTCGAGACCTGCCGCGACGTGAACCGGGCCGAGCGCAAACGGCTGGCCGAGGGCATGGCCGCGCTTGGCTTTCCCTCCGATCCGTCCGAGGCGAATTTCATCCTCTGCCGGATGGGCGATGCGGCCACGGCGCAAGCCGCCGACGCGCATCTGAAGGCCAGGGGCATCATCGTGCGGCTGGTGGCGGGTTACGGCCTGCCCGACTGCCTGCGCATCACCGTGGGGTCACACGAGGATGTGACCCGGGTGCTGGCGGCCATGGCTGATTTCGGAGCAGCGGCATGAGCGTCCTTTACAAGCGCGTTGCCCTGATCGGGCTGGGGCTGATCGCGGGGTCGATGGCCCATGCCATGCGCCGGGCTGGGCTTGCAGGCGAAATCATCGGCACCGCGCGGTCGGCGGACACCCGGGCCGTCGCGGCCGAGATCGGCCTGTGCGACCGGGTGGGCGACACCGCCGCCGAGGCCGTGGCCGGCGCCGACCTGGTGGTCCTGGCCGTGCCCGTGGGGGCGATGGGCCGCGTGGCGGAAGGCATAGCCCCGCACCTGGCCCCCGGCACGACCGTGACGGATGTGGGGTCGGTCAAGAAGGACGTGGTCGACCAGGTCGGGCCGCACCTGCCCGAGGGCATCCACTTCATTCCCGGTCACCCGCTGGCCGGGACCGAGCATTCCGGGCCGCGTTCGGGTTTTGCAGAGCTCTTCCAGGATCGCTACACCCTGCTGACCCCGGTTTCGGACAGCGACCCGGAGGCGGTGGCGCGGTTGCGGGCGCTGTGGGAAGGCATGGGCGCGCGTGTCGAGGAGATGGATGCCGAGCATCACGACCTGGTGCTGGCCGTAACCTCGCATACGCCGCACCTGATTGCCTACACGATGGTGGGCGTGGCCGATCACCTGCGCCGGGTGACCGAAAGCGAGGTCATCAAGTATTCCGCCGCAGGTTTTCGCGATTTCACCCGGATCGCGGCGAGTGACCCGACCATGTGGCGCGATGTCTTCCTGTCCAACAAGGAGGCGACGCTCGATATCCTGGGGCGCTTCACCGAAGAGCTTTTCGTGCTTCAGCGGGCCATTCGCATGGGCGATGGAGACGCGCTGTTCGACTATTTCACCCGTACCCGCGCGATCCGGCGCGGCATCATCGAGGCCGGGCAGGATACCGATGCCCCCAATTTTGGGCGGAATGCCGCCAAGAAAGGGAGCAACGACGGATGAGGCCCGGCCGTGCAGTGCTTGCCCTTGTGCTGGGTCTTGCCCTGCCGGCCTTCGCGGATGCGCCCTCGGCCTCGCTACGTCCCCTGCCGCGTCCCGGCGCAGGGCCGCTTCTGCCGATCGGACCGGGGGACCGGGTGGTTGCGCCGTCTGACCCCTTGGTTGTCACGATCCGCTCCAGCGCGCTTGCGCCGGCCGCCTCGGAGCGGCCCCTGCCGCGCCCCGGTGGCGCGAGTGTCGCGGCGGATGACCCCGAGCCTGAAGCCTCTGAGGCCGCGAACCGGCCACCGTCGGGGCTGCTGGCACTACTGACCGGCCAGCCTCGTGTCAGCACGCCGCAGGAGCCTGCGGTGCGTGTCTCTCTGCGCCCGTTACCTCGCCCCCCCGGCCTTGCCGCTGCAATCCGCACCGCTGCCGTCAGCGGCCTTCCCAGCCGGGTCACGCAACCCGGCCAGCGTGGGCCTCTCTGCGGGGATCGGGGGATCATCGGCGAGCGGCTGGACCGGGTGACGGGGCGCATCGACGGCTGTGGCATCTCCAACCCGATCCGCGTGCGCGAGATCGACGGCATCACGCTAAGCCAGCCCGCGACGATCAATTGTGAAACCGCCGAGGCCTTGCAAGACTGGTTGAACGACGCTGTTCTTCCCACGGTCGGACGACGCGGCGGCGGGGTGGCTTCGCTGCGCGTCATCGCCTCCTATTCCTGCCGGACCCGCAACAGCCAGCCCGGCGCGCGCCTGTCCGAACACGCCACCGGCAATGCGGTCGACATCGCCGGGATCGGGCTGGTGGATGGCACCGAGATCTCGGTTCTGAACGATTGGGGGCAGGGGCGGGACGGACGGATCCTGCGCCAGCTGCACGAAGCCGCCTGCGGCCCCTTCGGCACGGTTCTGGGCCCCAATTCCGACCGTTATCACCGCGATCACCTCCATCTGGATGTCGCATCCTATCGCAGCGGGCCTTACTGTCGCTGAAACCCTTGCCCCCTGCGCTCAGCGCAGGAGGATCAGTGGTGCGGGGCCAAGCGGGAAGGGGCCGAAATAGACCTGCCCATCGGCAAAGCTGAGCGTCGCGTCCAGATCTTCGGGCCGCCCGGAGAGCCCTGCCAAGACCGAAAGCGCCGCCTCCAGCGTGCCCCTGAACCCGTCTGCCAGCGCGCCGGAATTGGCCGCAAGATCGACCATCGCGCGCCAGTTCTGCGCCCGCACGGCCAACGCGCCGGTGGGGATACCCTCTGCATCGACGTCGAGCGTGCCCGACACCCTCAGCGCAAGGTCGCCCCACTCTGCCCGCAACTCGGCCAGGTCCAGCCGCCGGATCTGCGGGCGCGAAAGTTCCAGCGCCGACAGGTCCCAGGCCCGGTCGAAGCCCGCGACGGCCTCGATCCGGAACCGGTCGATCGCTTCGGGCAGGACGCCAGCCGGGTCCAGCATGGCCAGAACCTGCCCGGCGGGGACATAGCCCTGCGCATCGAAGCCGATGTCATAGCGATGGCCGGGCTCTTCGCGCAGCGACACCGACAGGGTGGCGCTTTCCACGGAACTGCTCCAGCCCAGGTCGCTGTTGATCTGCAAGGCGGTCATCTGCGTCAGCGACTGATCGAGCGCGAGATTGTCCAGAAGTCGCAGCTGAAGCATCGTGTCGAGCCGCTCGGCGCGCACGCTCAGCCGCTCGAACGGGGTGGAAAAGACATGGGTTTCGGGCCAGGTCGCGCGGACCTGGTTGGGTTGGTAGGCGGGCTGATCCAACCGGAAGCTTGGCGCCTCGATGGCCCACCCGCTGTGGGGATCGGCCAGCGACAGGTCGCTCAGCACCGTGCGGAAGCTCAGCGGATAGCCGCGCGTGGCCAGCGCGTCGTATTCCACGACCCACCCCGCCTGTTCCTGCTGGGCAAGCCAGGCACCGACCACGCGTTCGGTCGCGACCGAGCCAATGAGCCAGATCGCCGACCACAGCAGGGCCAGGATGCCGACGAGCCACCCCCATAGCTTCATGCGGTGGTCTCCCTTCTTCCATCCCGCGCCTGCCCTGAATATACGGGGGGCAACTGGATTGGCCATGGGGCAAGAGGGCATGTCGGAACAGGCACTTTGGGTATTCGGCTACGGATCGCTGATCTGGAACCCCGGGTTCGAGGTCGCCGAACAGCGCATCGCGCGCCTGCCCGGCTGGCATCGGTCCTTTTGCATGAGTTCGATCCACCATCGCGGCACGGTTGAAAGCCCCGGCCTCGTGCTGGCGCTCGATGCGGCGGAGGGGGCCCATTGCGACGGCGTGGCCTTCCGCGTTGCGCCGGGGCAGGAGGAAGGCACCATCGCCTACCTGCGCGAGCGCGAGCTGATTTCCTCGGCCTATCTCGAACGCGAGCTTGAAATCGTCTTTCACGGGGGCGGCAGCGCGATGGCGGTCACCTATGTGATCGACACCGAGCACGAGCAATACGTGGCCGGCATGAGCCTTGAGGAGCAAGCCCGGATCATCGCCCGCGCCGTGGGCGGTCGGGGGCCGAATGACGAGTATCTTTACAACACGGCCGCGCACCTGGCCGACCTGAACCTTGCGGACGAGGATCTCGACTGGCTTGTCTCGCGCGTGAAGGACCTGACGGCGGCCTGAGGCGCAGGCCCGGGCACCCGCGCGGGTGCGTTTGCGCCCATCTCACCCCTTGTGGGGCGCATGGGCCCGCGACGCTTGGCAGCGCGGGGCAAGCCGGGTAGGGTGCGGGGGACAAAACGTGATGGCAGAAGACCGTGACGAGCAGAGCTGACGATCCGCGCTTTACCGCGCCTACCCGGCAAATCGTGATCATGCTGATGATCTGCGGTCTGGTCGGGCTTGGAACCTTTTTCGTGTTTCCCAGTGTGGCGCCGGTCTTCCTGGCCAACACGTTCCTCAACGGAACCATCGCCGTCGTCTTCTTCGCGGGCGTTCTGGCCTGTTTCTGGCAGGTGGTGCAGCTCTTTTCCTCGATCGGCTGGATTGAACGCATTGCCAATGGCGCCGAGGGTGATAGCGGCAAGCCACCGCTTCTGCTGGCAGCGCTGACCGGCATCTTCCAGGCCCGGGGGTCGCGGCTGCAACTGACCTCGGCCTCGGCCCGCTCGGTGCTCGACTCCGTGGGCGCCCGTATGGAAGAGGCGCGCGATATCACGCGCTACATCACCAACCTGCTGATCTTCCTGGGCCTTCTGGGCACATTCTACGGGCTTGCCGTGACCGTTCCCGCCGTGGTCGACACGATCCGGTCGCTGCAACCTTCGGCCGAGGAATCCGGGATCGAGGTCTTCAGTCGCCTGATGGGCGGGCTCGAAAGCCAGCTCGGCGGCATGGGCACGGCCTTTGCCTCCTCGCTTCTGGGCCTGGCGGGATCGCTCGTCGTGGGCCTGCTTGAGCTGTTCGCGGGCCACGGGCAGAACCGTTTCTACCGCGAGATGGAAGAGTGGCTGTCGACCATCACCCGTGTCAGCTTTTCCTCTGGCGAGGGCGAGGGCGGCGGTGTGGACCGGGCGGCCATCGCCACCGTGCTCGACCACATGGTCGACCAGATCGACACGCTGCAAAGCCTTTTCACCCAGTCCGAGGCGCGGCATGCCGAAACCGAAACCCGCCTGGGCGAGATGACGGGGGTCCTGGCCGACCTTGCAGAACGGCTCGGGCCCGGGCAGGTGGCCGCGACGGAACGGCTGGCCGCCGGGCAGGAACGGCTGGCCGAGGTGCTGGCCGCGACCACGGGCGAGGGCGGCATGGATGCCGAAAGCCGGATGCGCCTGCGGTCGATCGACGTGCAGCTTCTGAAGATTTTCGAGGAAATGGGCAGCAGCCGGCAAGAAGAGATCGGCGCGTTGCGCGAGGATCTGTCGTCGCTGACCGAGGCCATCCGCGACCTGACCCGCTCGGCCACGGCACCGCGCCAGCGACAGGCCCCGCAGCGCCGCAAGCCTGCGCAAGAGCCGCCGCAAGAGGGCTGATCCATGGCCTTCCACAGACGCGCCGGAAGCCGATTCACAGCCTCGATCTGGCCGGGTTTCGTGGATGCCATCACCGCGCTTCTGATGGTGATGATCTTCGTTCTGACGATCTTCATGATCGTGCAGTTCGTGCTGTCGGAAACCATCAACAACCAGGACGACGAGTTGAACGCGCTAAATGCGCAGCTCAACGACCTGGCATCGGCCCTGGGGCTGGAACAAAGCCGGGCGGCGGAGCTGGAACAGCGCGTGGCTACGCTCGGCGCCAGCCTGTCCGAAGCCGAGGGCGAGTTGCAGCTTCAGGCCGCGCTGATCGCGTCGCTCACCGCCGAGACCGAGGCGCAATCGGCCCGGATCGCGGATTTCGAAGACCAGGTGACGGCGCTTCTGGCAGCCAATGCGGATCTGACGCTGGAACGCGACGCGGTGCAGGCCGATCTCGATGCGCGGCTGACCGAGGTCGAAGCGCTGAACCTGGCCCTTGCCGCTGCCCGGTCTGAAATCGACGCCGCCGCCGAGGCTGCGCGCCTGGCTGCCGCCGAGCGCGAGGCGATGGAGGCGCTGATTGCCGATCTCGAAGCCGAGGCCGTGGAACAGGAAGCGAGCCTTGCCCAGACCCTGGCCGCCCTTCAGGCGCAAGAGGATACCTCTGCCGGGTTGCAGACCGACCTGGCCACGGCCCTGGCCGCGCTTGCGGGCGAAGAAGCGCTGACCGAGACGCTGGAAACCCGCATTGCCGAACTGGAAACGGAACTGAGCGAGGAAGAGGCGGCCTTGCTGGCCGAACAGGCGGCTGCTGCTGCTCTGCGTGAGCGGCTCTCGCTGCTGGAAACCTCGCTCGACAGCGAGGAAACCGCGCGCCTGGCCGAAGCCGCCGCAGCCGCTGCCTTGCGCGAACGGCTGGCCGATACCGAGGCACAGCTTTCGGACGAGGAAGCCGCCCGGCTGGCCGAAGCTGCCGCCGCCGAGGCCTTGCGTGCCCGCCTGCAAGAGGCCGATGCCGAGCTGACGGCGATGGCGCTGGCGCTGGAACAGCGCCGCCGCGAGGCCGAGGAAACGCTCACGCTTTTGGCCGCTGCCGACCAGGCGCGCGAAGACTTCGCGGCGCGGCTTGCAGCCGCGCTCGCCGATACCACCGCGCAGGGAGACCGGATCGCCGAACTGGAAACCGAACTGGCCGCCGCAAGCGAAGAGGCCAGCCGCCTTTCCGACCTCGAAGGGCAGTTGGCGCTGGCGCTGGCCGCGCGCGCGCAGGACGCCGCCGCCCTGGCCGAAACGCAGGCGGCCCTGGCCGCTGCGCAGGACGTGGCGGAGAACCGGGCCTCCGAGTTGAGCACCCTGGAAGAGGAGCTGGCGCTGGCCTTGGCACGCCTGTCCGCTCAGGACGCGGAAAACCGCATCCGCATCGCGGCGCTGGAAGAGGACCTGGCCGCCGCCGAGGCGGCAACCGCCGCGCAAGCTGCCGAGGTCGAGGCCGCGGGTGCGGCGCTCAGCGCGCTGGAAGCCGAGCTGGCGCTGGCCCTGCAGGAGGCACAGGCGCGCGCCAATGCCGATGCCGCCCGGGTTGCCGACCTGGAGGCGCGGCTGGAGGCGGCCCGGTCGGTGCAAGGCGAATTGACCAACCTGGAGGCCGAACTGGCCGCTGCCCTGGCAGAAGCCGCGCGCAATGCGCAGCTGGTGGCGGGGATGGAGGCGGAGCTTGCCGCTGCCCAAGCCGAGGTCGCCGCAGGGCAGGAAGAGCTGGCGGCGCGCGAAACGGCGCTGACCTCGCTGGAGGCGGAACTGACCGAGGCACTTCTGGCCCTCACCCGCGCCGAAGCCGATGCACAATCGCGCATCGCGGCCCTGCAAACCGAGCTGAATGCCGCAGAAGCGGCGCGCGAAACAGCCGATGCCAGCAGCGCGGCGGCGCTGTCCGAGCTGGAGCAGCAGCTGGCCGCCGCGCTGAGCGCCCAGATGCTCGCCGAAGGCAGCGCCTCCGAACAGCTGAGCCTGGCTGAACAGCGCGCGGCGCTTCTCGCGCAGGCCAACCTTGAACTGGAAACCGCCGAGGCAGCTTCGGCTGAAAGCCAGCGCCAGATCGCGGCGCTGAACGAGCAGGTGGCCGCGCTGCGCACGCAGCTGGCGGAGTTGCAGGGGCTGCTCGACGCCTCTCGCGCCGCCGATGCGGCAGCACAGGTGCAGGTTGAAACGCTCGGCGCTGATCTCAACGCGGCGCTGGCCCGGCTGGCCGCCGAACAGGACGCGCGGGCCGATGCCGAAGAGGCGCGCGCCGAAGCCGAGGCCGAAGCCCGCCGCCTGGCCGAGGCCGAGGCCGAACGGCTGGCCGCCGAGGCGCAGGAACTGGAACGCTACCGGTCTGAATTCTTCGGCCGGCTGCGCGAGCTTCTGGAAGGGCGCGACGGTGTGCGCATCGAGGGCGACCGCTTCGTCTTTGCCTCCGAAGTGCTGTTCGAGGTGGGGTCGGCCGACCTCTCGCCGGAAGGCGAGGCACAGATTGCCAATGTGGCAGAGCTTCTCTTCGATGTGGCGGGTGAGATTCCCCTGTCGGTCGACTGGATCGTCCGCGTCGATGGCCATACCGACGACCAGCAGCTGCGCCCGACCGCGGAATACGCGAATAACTGGGAACTGAGCCAGGCGCGTGCCCTGTCGGTGGTCCTGTTCATGAGCGAGGAGCTGGGCTTCCCGCCAGCCCGGCTGGCGGCCACCGGCTTTGGCGAATTCCGCCCGATCGCGTCGAACGACACGCCCGAGGGGCAGGCGCAGAACCGCCGGATCGAGTTGAAGCTGACGGAACGGTGAGGGACCTTCTGGACGAATTGCTGGCCTGCGAAACCCGCGTGTGGGAGGCGCTTGTCGCGGGCGACCGGGCAGCGGACGAGGCCGCGCTGTCTGCCGATTTCCTAGGGGTCTATCCCGATGGCTTTGCGGGCAAGGCGGAACATTGCGGGCAACTGGCGGCGGGTCCCACCGTGGCACGCTTCCGGCTGCGGCAGGCGCGGGTCATGGCGCTTGGGTCCGATTACGTGCTGCTGTCCTATCACGCGGCCTATGTGCGCGCGGGGCAGGAGGCCGAGGAAGAGATGTTTGTCTCGTCGATCTGGCGGCGTGCCGGGACGGGCTGGGTAAATGTCTTCAGTCAGGACACGCCCGCCACGGGTATCGCGGTGCCCTGACGAAAAAGGCGCCCGCTTGGGGCGCCTTTCTGTATTAGTCCGCAGTCAGAAGCGGTGGCTTCTTCGTGGTGATCCGGCGCGCGCCGGGTTCCTCGATCCTCAGGTCGATCTCTCCGTCTTTCACGCCCACCTGGACGTTGCCGCCCTTGGCGAGCTTGCCGAACAGCAGTTCTTCGGCCAGGGGCTTCTTGATATGCTCTTGGATCACGCGGCCAAGCGGGCGGGCACCCATCTTGTCGTCGTAGCCCTTTTCTGCCAGCCATTCTGCGGCAGGGCGGGTCAGCTCGATGGTAACATTGCGATCCAGAAGCTGTGCTTCCAGTTGCAGAACGAACTTCTCGACCACTTGCAGGATCACCTCTTTCGGCAGCGCACCGAAGGAGATCACCGCATCCAGACGGTTGCGGAATTCCGGCGTGAAGGTCCGTTCGATGGCGGCGGTATCCTCGCCCTCGCGGCGGTCGCGGCCGAAGCCGATCGCGGCCTTGGCCTGTTCGGCGGCCCCCGCGTTCGAGGTCATGATCAGAACCACGTTGCGGAAATCGACCGAGCGGCCGTTATGGTCGGTCAGCGTGCCGTGGTCCATCACCTGGAGCAGGATGTTGAACACGTCCGGATGTGCCTTCTCGATCTCGTCGAGCAGCAGCACGCAATGCGGATGCTGATCTACCCCATCGGTCAGAAGCCCGCCCTGGTCGAAGCCCACATAGCCCGGAGGCGCGCCGATGAGCCGGCTGACGGCGTGCTTTTCCATGTATTCGGACATGTCGAAGCGCAGCAGTTCCACCCCGAGCGTATCGGCCAGTTGCTTGGCCACCTCGGTCTTGCCGACACCGGTGGGACCCGCGAACAGGTAGTTGCCGATGGGCTTTTCCGGCTCGCGCAGGCCCGCGCGGGCCAGCTTGATGGCACTGGCCAGCGCCTCGATGGCCTTGTCCTGGCCGAAGACCACGCGCTTGAGGCTCTTTTCGAGATCCTTCAGCACCTCGGCGTCATCCTTGCTGACATTCTTGGGCGGGATGCGGGCGATCTTGGCCACGACGGCCTCGATCTCTTTCGCGCCGATGGTCTTGCGGCGCTTGGATTCGGCCACAAGATGCTGCGCGGCCCCGGCCTCGTCGATCACGTCGATGGCCTTGTCGGGCAGCTTGCGGTCGTTGATGTAGCGCGCCGACAGTTCCACCGCGGTCTTGATCGCGTCATTGGTATACTTGATGTCGTGATGATCCTCGAAATAGGGCTTGAGGCCCTTGAGGATCTTGATGGTGTCTTCCACCGAGGGTTCGTTCACGTCGATCTTCTGGAACCGGCGGCTCAGCGCCCGGTCCTTTTCGAAATGCTGACGAAATTCCTTGTAGGTGGTCGAGCCCATGCAGCGCAGCTTGCCGCCCTGAAGCGCAGGCTTGAGCAGGTTGGAGGCATCCATTGCCCCGCCCGAAGTGGCGCCCGCGCCGATCACGGTGTGGATCTCGTCGATGAAGAGCACCGCGTCGGGGTGATCCTCCAGTTCCTTGACCACCGCCTTCAGCCGTTCCTCGAAATCCCCGCGATAGCGGGTGCCCGCCAGAAGCGCGCCCATGTCGAGCGAGTAGATCGTGGCGCCTTCCAGCACCTCTGGCGTTTCGCCCTCGACGATCTTCTTGGCCAGGCCTTCCGCGATGGCGGTCTTGCCCACGCCGGGATCGCCCACCAGGAGCGGGTTGTTCTTGCGGCGGCGGCACAGAACCTGGATGCAGCGTTCCACCTCGTGCTCGCGGCCGATCAGCGGATCGACATCGCCCTTGATCGCCTTGGCATTGAGGTCGACGCAATACTTGGCCAGTGCCGATTCCTTGCCCTCGCCCTCGGTAGTGGCCTCGGCCGCCCCGTGCGAATCCTCGGCCTCTTCCGCGCCGGTCACCGGGCGGCTTTCGCCGTAGCTGGGGTCCTTGGCAACGCCATGGGCGATGAAATTGACCGCGTCGTAACGGGTCATGTCCTGTTCCTGCAGGAAATAGGCGGCGTTCGACTCGCGTTCAGCGAAGATGGCGACCAGCACGTTTGCCCCAGTCACCTCGGTCCGGCCCGAGCTTTGGACATGGATCGCGGCACGCTGGATCACGCGCTGAAACGCGGCGGTCGGCACCGCTTCGGACCCTTCAACATCGGTCACAAGGGTCGAGAGGTCATCGTCGATGAATTCGACCAGGGTCTGGCGCAGCTCCTCGATATCGACCGAGCAGGCCTTCATGACCTTCAGCGCGTCGGGCTCGTCCAGAAGGGCGAGCAGCAGGTGTTCGAGGGTTGCGAGTTCATGGCGCCGCGCGTTCGCCTGTGCCAGCGCGGCGTGAATGGCCTGCTCAAGGGTGTTCGAAAAAGACGGCACTGGCAGTGCTCCTTTCGTTGCGCCGGAAAGGCGATTGGGCGCGCCGCTCCGACTGTGGCCTCATACTGTTAAGGTTCGGTTTTTGTCCGCACAGTTCAAGGCATTTCTCTTCAATTTTTCTTCGCGGCCCTGCCATTTTCCGTGAAGTCCGTTTTTTGGGCGTCCCGAAGCGGTTCCCGGGGGCGGACAGATCAGAAACGGTCCTTGCGGGCGCGTATTTCCGCGAAGACGGCCACGTCATCGGTCGTCTCCATGCCGAGCTGCGCGCGGATGGCAGGGTCATGGGCGCGCAGGAACGGGTTGGTGTCGAGTTCGTCCTGCAGGGTCGAAGGAACGGTCGGGCGGCCCTCTGCGCGCGCCTTTTCGATCGCCTCCGAACGAGAGATAAGCGCCGGATTGCCCGGATCAATGGTCAGGGCGAATTTCGCGTTGCCGGCCGTGTATTCATGGCCAGAGCAGACCAGCGTTTCAGGGGGCAGGGCGGCCAGCCGCGACAGGCTGGCATGCATCATCTCTGGGGTGCCCTCAAAGAGCCGCCCGCAACCAAGCGCCATCAGGCTGTCGGCGGTAAAGACGGCAGCCGAGCCGGGGAAGTGAAAGGCGATGTGGCCCACCGTGTGGCCCGAGACGTCGATCACGGAGCCGCTTTCGCTGCCGACGGTCACCGCGTCGCCCGGATTGACCGCATGATCGAGCGGCGGCAGGCGGGCGGCTTCGGCGGCATTGCCCCAGGTCTTTGCTCCGGTGGCCGCGACCAGCGGCGCGACGCCGTCGATGTGGTCCCAGTGGTGATGGGTGATCAGGATGTCGGTCAGGCGCCAGCCGCGCGCTGCCAGTTCGGCCTGGATAGGCTCGGGGTCGGGCACGTCGACCACGGCGGTGGCTCCGGTCTCGGCATCGTGCAGAAGGAAGGCATAGTTGTCGGCAAGGCAGGGGACGGTGACGATCTCCAAGGGCATGGCATTTTCCTTCTTCCCGGGTAAGCTGCCCCCCGACCGTCGCCCAAACCCGGAGGGGTTGCAATGCATCTCGACGTGCTGGACCTGCGCCAGTTCTATTACCGCACGCGGCTTGGCCGGGCGGCGCAGAAGTCGGTGCGCGATCAGCTGACCGAGCTTTGGCCCGACGCAACAGGGCAGACGGTGGTGGGATTCGGCTTTGCCGTGCCGCTGCTGCGGCCCTATCTGGGCCAGGCCGCGCGGGTGATCGGCCTGATGCCCGGCGCACAAGGCGTGATGCCCTGGCCGGCGGGGCAGGACAATGTCTCGGTTCTCTGCCACGAAACCCGCTGGCCCCTGCCGGCGGGAACGGTCGACCGGCTGGTGGTGCTGCATGGGCTGGAAACTTCGGAACATCCCGCCTCCGTGCTGGAGGAATGTCACCGGGTGCTGGCCCCAGAAGGGCGGGTTCTCTTCATCGTGCCCAACCGGCGTGGGCTGTGGGCGCGGCGCGACGCGACACCCTTCGGTTTCGGGCGGCCCTATTCGCTGGGCCAGCTGGAAGCGCAGCTGCGGGGCCACGGGTTCGAGCCTGATCGCCACCGCGCGGCCCTGTTCGCGCCGCCGTCTCACGGGCGGTTCTGGCTGCGCAGCGCGGACCTGCTGGAGCGCATGGGGCGCAGGCTGTCGCGCGACGCGGCGGGGGGCGTGATCATGCTGGAAGCGAGCAAGCACACTTTCGCGCCGACGCGCCCCGGATTGGCCGAACGGGTCAAGCGACCGCTGCGAATCCTCGATTCCGCCCCGCAACCTGCCGGGGTGTCGAGTCGCTCTGAAAGCTGAAAACGCCTTGATTCAAAGGGATGGCGGGTGAATCGCCGATCGGTGGGGGCGATTCCGGACAACGGGTGTTAGCGCAAAACGGTATGCAATTGTGTGCTTTTGTATGCCGAAACGGGTGATGACTCGCCCCATATCCACAAAAAAAGTTCACAAAAAACCTAGCTTCAAAGCGTCGCAGGACGGGAGAAGTTGCCAAAAGCACTGAAAAATCAGGCCTTTTCGCGGTTTCCCCTAATCGGCTGTTAATGTTGCAGGCACAGGGCACCTCTGCTACATCCAGCGCGATTTCAGATGGGCGGGGACAGGTTCCGCTCAAAACAGAACCGCCGGGCACGCCTTCGAGGGGCGTGAACCCGGCCACTGTATCGGAAGGGTGGACGTGTCGGAAACAGCTTCGATCTCGACCGGCATTGCCTCGCGCTACGCGACGGCCGTGTTCGAACTCGCCTCGGAAGACAAGGCGCTCCCGGCCCTCGAGGCCGATCTCGATGCGCTCGAGGCCGCACTCGGCGACAGCGCCGACCTGCGTGACATGATCGGTTCGCCGATCTACTCGCGCGAGGACATGCAAAAGGGCATCGGTGCCGTGGCATCCGCCATGTCGCTTGGCCCGGTGATGTCCAACACCCTGCAGCTCATGGCCTCCAAGCGCCGCCTCTTCGTGGTGCCGCAGATGATCCAGGCCCTGCGCGCGCGCATTGCGGACCACAAGGGCGAAGTGACCGCCGATGTCGTGTCTGCCAAGGCGCTGACCAAGACCCAGTCCGACAAGCTGGCCAAGGCCCTCAAGGCCGCCGTTGGCAAGGACGTTAAACTGAATGCGACCGTCGATGAATCCATCATTGGCGGTCTTGTTGTTAAGGTGGGCTCGAAGATGATCGACACGTCGGTCCGCTCCAAGCTCAACACCCTCCAGAACACCATGAAAGAGGTCGGATAAATGACTATCCAAGCAGCCGAGATCTCTGCGATCCTGAAGGAGCAGATCAAGAGCTTTGGCCAGGAGGCCGCAGTTGCCGAGGTGGGCCGTGTGCTCTCCGTCGGCGACGGTATCGCCCGCGTTTACGGACTGGACAACGTCCAGGCCGGTGAGATGGTCGAATTCCCCGGCGGCATCATGGGCATGGCGCTGAACCTTGAATCCGACAACGTCGGTGTCGTGATCTTCGGCTCTGACCGGGACATCAAGGAAGGCGACACCGTCAAGCGCACCAACTCGATCGTGGACGTTCCCGCGGGCCCCGAGCTTCTGGGCCGCGTCGTTGACGGTCTGGGCAACCCGGTTGACGGCAAGGGCCCGATCGCCTCGGCCGAGCGTCGCGTCGCCGACGTGAAGGCACCGGGCATCATCCCGCGTAAATCGGTGCACGAGCCGATGGCAACCGGCCTCAAGTCCGTGGACGCCATGATCCCGATCGGCCGTGGCCAGCGCGAACTGATCATCGGCGACCGCCAGACCGGCAAGACCGCCGTGGCGCTCGACACCATCCTGAACCAGAAGGTCTACAACGACGCCGCCGGCGACGATGACAGCAAGAAGCTGTACTGCGTCTACGTGGCCGTGGGCCAGAAGCGCTCGACCGTTGCGCAGCTGGTGAAGAAGCTGGAAGAAACCGGCGCGATCGACTACACGATCGTCGTGGCCGCCACCGCGTCCGACCCGGCGCCGATGCAGTTCCTCGCACCGTCCTCCGCCACCGCGATGGCGGAATACTTCCGCGACAACGGCCAGCACGCCCTCATCATCTACGATGACCTGTCCAAGCAGGCCGTGGCCTACCGCCAGATGTCGCTGCTGCTGCGCCGCCCGCCGGGACGAGAAGCCTATCCGGGTGACGTTTTCTACCTGCACTCCCGCCTGCTGGAGCGTTCGGCAAAGCTGAACGAAGACCACGGCGCTGGCTCGCTGACCGCTCTGCCGGTCATCGAAACCCAGGGCGGCGACGTGTCGGCCTTCATTCCGACCAACGTGATCTCGATCACCGACGGCCAGATCTTCCTCGAAACCGAACTTTTCTACCAGGGCATCCGCCCCGCCGTGAACACCGGTCTGTCGGTGTCGCGTGTGGGCTCTTCGGCCCAGACCAACGCCATGAAGTCGGTCGCAGGTTCGGTGAAGCTGGAGCTTGCCCAGTATCGCGAAATGGCCGCCTTCGCCCAGTTCGGGTCCGACCTCGACGCCGCAACTCAGCGCCTGCTGAACCGCGGTGCGCGTCTGACCGAGCTGATGAAGCAGCCGCAGTACTCGCCGCTGACCAACGCGGAAATCGTCTGCGTCATCTTCGCGGGCATCAAGGGCTACCTCGACAAGATTTCCGTCGGTAACGTCGGTCGCTTTGAGCGTGGGCTGGTTGCGCATCTGCGTGGCAAGCACCAGGACCTCCTCGACTACATCACCAACGAAGATCCCAAGATCAAAGGTGAGGCCGAGGACAAGATCCGGGCAGCGCTGGACGAATACGCCGCCGACTTCGCATAAGGGGACTGGTCAATGCCGAGTCTCAAGGACCTAAAAAATCGGATCGAGTCGGTCAAATCGACCCGCAAGATCACCAAGGCGATGCAGATGGTCGCCGCCGCGAAACTGCGCCGGGCGCAGGAAGCGGCGGAGGCCGGTCGCCCCTATGCCGAGCGCATGCAGGCCGTCATGGGCGGCCTGGCCGCCTCGGTCGGCGGATCGGACAGCGCGCCGCGCCTTCTGGCCGGCACCGGATCCGATCAGACCCACCTGCTGGTGGTGATGACCTCCGAGCGGGGTCTCTGCGGCGGCTTCAACTCGACGATCGTGCGCCTCGTGCGCACGAAGATCGCCGAGCTGCTGGCGCAGGGCAAAACCGTCAAGATCCTCACCGTGGGCAAGAAGGGCCGCGAACAGCTGCGCCGCGATTACGCAGAACTGATGATCGGTCATGTCGACCTGTCGGAAGTGAAGCGCGTGGGCTACGCCAACGCCGCCGAGATCGCCGGTGACATTCTCCGCCGTTTCGACGGTGGCGAATTCGATGTCGCCAAGATCTACTTCAACCAGTTCCAATCGGTGATTAGCCAGATCCCGACCGAAACCCAGATCATCCCGGCCAAGTTCGACGCGCCCGAGGCAGACGATGCCTCGACGCTCTACGACTACGAGCCGTCGGAGGAAGCCATTCTGGAAGACCTGCTGCCGCGCGGTGTCGCTACGCAGATCTTCTCGGCCCTTCTGGAAAACGGGGCGTCCGAACAGGGCGCACGGATGTCGGCGATGGACAACGCGACGCGCAACGCAGGCGACATGATCGACAGACTGACGATCCAGTTCAACCGCTCGCGTCAGGCCGTCATCACCAACGAGCTGATCGAAATCATTTCGGGCGCCGAAGCGCTCTGACGAAATCTGGAGATACGACATGGCACAAGCAGTCGGCAAAATCACGCAGGTCATCGGCGCTGTCGTTGACGTGCAGTTCGAGGATCACCTGCCCGAGATTCTCAACGCTCTGAACACCGAGAACAACGGCAAGAAGCTGGTTCTCGAAGTGGCTCAGCACCTGGGCGAAAACACCGTGCGCACCATCGCGATGGACGCCACCGAGGGCCTCGTTCGCGGTGCCAAGGTGACCGACACCGGCGCGCCGATCTCGGTTCCGGTTGGCAACGCCACCCTGGGCCGCATCCTGAACGTCGTGGGCGAGCCCGTGGACGAGCAGGGCCCGGTTGTCGCGGAAGAAACCCGCGCCATCCACCAGCCCGCGCCCGAGTTCGAAGAGCAGTCCACCGCGTCTGAAATCCTCGTCACCGGCATCAAGGTGATCGACCTTCTCGCCCCCTATTCCAAGGGTGGTAAGATCGGCCTCTTCGGCGGTGCCGGCGTGGGCAAGACCGTTCTCATCATGGAACTGATCAACAACATCGCCAAGGTGCACTCGGGCTTCTCCGTGTTCGCCGGTGTTGGTGAACGGACCCGTGAGGGCAACGACCTCTACCACGAGATGATCGAATCCAACGTGATCAAGCCCGACAACCTGAGCGAAAGCCAGGTGGCGCTTGTCTACGGTCAGATGAACGAGCCTCCGGGGGCCCGTGCCCGCGTGGCGCTGACCGGCCTGACCCTGGCCGAACAGTTCCGCGACCAGTCCGGGACCGACGTTCTGTTCTTCGTCGACAACATCTTCCGCTTCACCCAGGCCGGTTCCGAGGTGTCCGCACTTCTGGGCCGTATCCCCTCCGCTGTGGGTTACCAGCCGACGCTGGCCACCGACATGGGTGCGATGCAGGAACGGATTACGTCCACGAAAAACGGCTCGATCACCTCGATCCAGGCCGTCTACGTTCCCGCGGACGACCTTACCGACCCGGCACCGGCAACCACCTTTGCCCACCTGGACGCAACCACCGTTCTGAACCGTGCGATCTCCGAGCTGGGCATCTACCCGGCCGTGGACCCGCTGGACTCCACCTCGCGTCTGATGGACCCGGCGATCGTTGGCGAAGAGCACTACAAGGTTGCTTCCGACGTGCAGCAGATCCTCCAGCGCTACAAGTCGCTGCAGGACATCATCGCCATCCTCGGCATGGACGAACTGTCGGAAGAGGACAAGCTGACCGTTGCGCGTGCGCGTAAGATCCAGCGTTTCCTGTCCCAGCCGTTCGACGTGGCGAAGGTCTTCACCGGCTCCGACGGTGTGCAGGTTCCGCTGGAAGACACCATCTCGTCCTTCAAGGCGGTTGTGGCCGGCGAATACGACCACCTGCCCGAAGCGGCCTTCTACATGGTCGGCGGTATTGAGGACGTGAAAGCCAAGGCCGAAAAACTGGCCGCGGAAGCCGCGTAAGGGTCTGACTGATG
>NZ_CAXREX010000057.1:0-5130 GCF_964229645.1 Nioella sp.
GGCGTTCCGTGCGGGCGCGTTGGCCCGGACGTTGACGCCGAACACCGGGGAACCCGAGGCTTCGGCCAGGCCGACATCGGATTCGGTGATCGCACCAACGCCGGCGTGCAGCACGCGGACGCGGACTTCGGCGTTGCCGATTTTTTCCATAGCCTGAACAATCGCCTCGGCAGAACCCTGCACGTCGGCTTTGACCAGGCTGGGCATCTCGGTGACGTTTTCGTCTTCCTTGGCCTTTTGCATCAGCTGCTCAAGGGTCGTTGCTGCACCTGCAGCGGCACGTTTGTCCTTGGCGGCCTTTTCGCGGTATTCCGCGATCTCGCGGGCCTGGGCTTCGGTTTCGGTCACGTTCAGGACGTCACCGGCCTCGGGCGTGCCGTTCAGGCCAAGCACCTCGACCGGAACCGAGGGGCCGGCTTCTTTCACGCGCTCGCCCTTGTCGTTCACAAGCGCACGGACCTTACCGTACTGCTCGCCCACGACGAAGACGTCGCCCTGACGCAGCGTGCCGGACTGGACCAGAACTGTGGCCACGGGGCCGCGGCCGACGTCCAGCTGCGCCTCGATCACGGCACCCTGGGCGGCGCGATCGGGGTTGGCTTTCAGTTCCAGGATCTCGGCCTGAAGCGCGATGGCATCCAGCAGTTCGTCCAGACCCTGCCCGGTGTGGGCCGAGACCTCGACGTCCTGCACTTCACCGGACATCTGTTCCACGATCACTTCGTGCTGCAGAAGCTCGGTGCGGACCTTGTTGGCGTCAGCGGCCGGTTTGTCGACCTTGTTGATCGCCACGATCATCGGAACACCGGCGGCCTTGGCGTGATTGATCGCCTCGATCGTCTGCGGCATGACCGAATCGTCCGCGGCAACCACCAGGACCACGATGTCCGTCACCTGCGCGCCACGGGCCCGCATCGAGGTGAAGGCCGCGTGGCCGGGCGTGTCGAGGAAGGTCAGCGTCTGCCCGCCATCGGTGACAACCTGGTAGGCGCCGATGTGCTGGGTGATGCCGCCGGCTTCGCCCGCGACGACCTTTGCGTTCCGGATCGCATCCAGAAGCGAGGTCTTGCCGTGGTCGACGTGGCCCATGATCGTGATGACCGGGGCGCGCGGCTTGAGGTCTTCTTCCTTGTCTTCGACTTCCTTGATGACGTCTTCGACGTCGGAATCCGAGACGCGGATCATGTTGTGGCCGAATTCCTCGATGATGAGTTCGGCGGTGTCGGCGTCGATCGTCTGGATCTGCGTGACCATCATGACCATCTGCATGAGCGCCTTGACCACATCACCAACGCGTTCGGCCATACGGTTGGCCAGTTCGCCGACCATGATCGCCTCGGGGACCTGAACGTCACGCACGACCTTTTCGCGCTGGACGGGGCCGCCCATGGCTTTCTGGCGTGCACGTTCCTGTTTCCGCTTCATCGCGGCCATGGACTTCTGACGGCCGCCTTCGCCACCGGTCAGCGCCTGGTTCAGTGTCAGCTTGCCGGAACGGCGGCCATCGTCGCGGCCCTTGCCGCGGCCACCGCGATCGTCACGGTCGTTGTTGCGGTTGTCGTTGCGACCGGGACGGTCGGCAGCACCGCCGCCACCACCACCGGCACCGCCACGCGGGGCCTGTTTGGGCGCACGGGCGTTGTCCTCCTGCGGGGCAGGGGCCGCAGCCTGGGCGGCCGCGCGCTTGGCGGCTTCCTCGGCTTCGCGCTTCTGACGCTCTTCTTCTTCGGCTTTCGCCTTCAGAGCCTCTTCGCGTTCCTTTTCCTCGCGGGCCTTCTGTTCGGCCTCTTCACGACGGCGTTCGCGCTCTTCCTCGCGGGCCTTTTCCTCTGCGGCGCGGGCTGCGGCTTCTTCCGAAGCGCGGGCCTGGGCGGCCTGAACGGCCTTCAGGCGACGTTCCATTTCCGCGTCGGTGATCCCGGCGGGACGTTTCGAGGGGTCGCCGATGGATCCGCCGGATGCGGATTTGCCCGAGGCACCGGGCTTGGGCACCACAACGCGTTTGCGTTTGGTTTCCACCACGACGTTCTTGGTCCGGCCGTGGCTGAAGCTTTGCTTCACATTCCCCGCACGGGGACCGCCGCCACGAACACCCAAAGTCTTTTTGCCGTCGTTGTCACTCATGTGGTTCTTTAATCCTTTCGGGCGGGGCCCTCCCCGCCGCCATCAGGCACGCAAGCCTCTTAGCCTTGCGGCCTCCTCTACAACTCTTTTGCTCAGACCGCCAGTTCCTAAGGCGGCGTGTATGACAGTTTCACGTCCAAAGGCCAACCCCAGCTCATTCGAGGTGAGCCAGCCGATGAAACTGCCCTCATATGGCGTGGACAATTTGTTCTTGCCCCGCTCGGATCCGTCGCTCGCCTGGATCAGCACGTCGGCATAATCCTTGGAAAGCCAATCCTTCACCTTCTCGTATCCGGCGACTGCATCGCCGGACTTCCGCGCCATCGCCAGAAGGCTGGTGACGCGGTTCACCAATGCGGTTTCGACCAGCCCGGTCAGATCTTCGGGCAGGGTGACGGGCTGCTTGGCCGCGCGGGCGAAAAGTTTCCTCGCCACCGCGGTGTCCAGCGCCGTCCGGTCGGACGAAACCCAGATCCCACGACCCGGAAGCTTTTCCATGAGGTCGGGGACAATCATGTTGTCGGGCCCGACGACGAAACGGATCATCCCATGCTTGGGCTGTGCCTCGCCGGTGGCGATGCATTTCCGTTCCGGCCCGTCGGACCTGTCTTTCGCTTGGCCGCCTCGCGACATTTGCGGCGTCTCCCGTTCGGGTCAGGTTCAGGCGTCTGCCTGAACCTCCACTTCTTCAGATGCTTCTTCGGCTTCGAGTTCGGCCGGATCGACCCAACCCAGCATGACACGAGCGTTCATGACCATGTTCTGGGCTTCTTCCAGCGACACTTCGAAGGGTTCGAGAATACCGTCGTCCTTGGTGCGCTCGCCGTCGACCGTGGTCCAGCCACCGGCAAGTTCCCAGTCGGCGCAGGTCGCGAAGTCTTCCAGCGTCTTGATGTCGTCCTCGGCCAGGGCCTGGATCATCTGGGGTGTCAGGCCTTCGAATTCAATAAGGCTGTCCTCGGCACCCAGTTCACGGGCCCGGTCCAGGGCCGCCTTGGCCTGGGCTTCCAGCACGTCGCGGGCACGGGCCTGCAACTCGCCGGCGGTGTCTTCGTCGACACCGTCGATGACCAGCAGTTCGTCCAGTTCGACATAGGCGACTTCTTCCAGGTTGGTGAAGCCTTCCGAGACCAGCAGCTGGGCGAAGAATTCGTCAACGTCGAGGGCATCCATGAAGAGCTTCGTGCGCTCTTCGAATTCCTTCTGACGGCGGGCCGATTCTTCTTCCTCGGTCATGATGTCGATGTCGAGGTTGGTCAGCTGCGACGCCAGGCGCACGTTCTGACCGCGGCGACCGATGGCAAGCGACAGCTGCTCTTCGGGGACGACGACCTCGATCCGCTCGGCTTCTTCGTCCAGAACCACCTTGGTGACTTCTGCGGGCTGCAGCGCGTTCACCAGGAAGGTCGGCTGGTCTTCGTTCCAGGGGATGATGTCGATCTTTTCGCCCTGCAGTTCGTTCACGACGGCCTGCACGCGGCTGCCGCGCATACCCACACAGGCGCCGACCGGGTCGATCGAGCCGTCATAGGAGATCACGGCGATCTTGGCGCGCGACCCAGGATCCCGGGCGACGGCCTTGATTTCGATGATGCCGTCGTAGATCTCGGGCACTTCCATCTTGAACAGCTCGGCCATGAACTGCGGATCGGTGCGCGACAGGAAGATCTGCGGGCCACGCTGTTCGCGGCGCACGTCCTTGACGTAGCAGCGGATGCGGTCGTTCGGGCGATAGCTTTCGCGGCCGATCTTTTCGTTGCGGCGCAGGATGCCTTCGCCGGCACCCACGTCGACGATGACGTTGCCGTATTCTTCACGCTTGACGACACCGTTGATGATCGTGCCGGCGCGGTCCTTGAATTCCTCGTACTGGCGATCGCGTTCCGCTTCGCGGACCTTCTGCAGGATGACCTGCTTGGCCGATTGCGCGGCGATCCGGCCCATGTCGACGGGGGGAACCTCTTCGACGAAGGTGTCACCGACCTGCGGATCGGCCATGTACTGCTTGGCCTGCTGGACGGTCATCTCGGCCTGGTAGTTCTCAAGCTCTTCGTCCTCGACCACGGTGCGGACGCGGGTAAAGGTCGCGCGGCCGGTCTTGCGGTCGATCTTGACGCGGATGTCCATCTCCGCGCCGTAGCGGGACTTGGCCGCCCGGGCGAGGGATTCTTCCATCGCTTCGACGACCAGACCGGGGTCGAGCATCTTCTCGCGCGCGACCGCCTCGGCGGTCTGGAGCAGTTCAAGCTGGTTGGCAGAGGTAATCGCCATGGTATCAGTCCTCCTGGGAACCTGTCTCTGTCTCGATCTCGTCAAACTGGCTTTCATCAAGGTCGCCCGAGGCCTTCCGGGCCCGCAGCATTTCCTTGATGAGATCGTCGGTGAGGACCAGCTTGGCATCTGCCAGCCAGTCGAAATGAAGTCCTACGGTGCCTTCTTCGATATTGATCAGCACCTCGTCGCCCTCGACACCCGCAAGCACACCCTTGAAGCGTTTGCGCCCGTCGATCAGTTCGGCCGTCTCCACCTTGGCTTCATAGCCTTCATAGGTGTCGAAATCCTTCAGCCGGGTCAGCGGACGGTCGATGCCGGGCGAGGAGACTTCCAGCGTGTAGGGATCCGTCACCGGATCCTCGACGTCCAGCACGGCGCTGACGGCGTTGGAAATATCGGCGCATTCATCGACCTCGATGCCGCCCTCGGGGCGTTCGGCCATGATCTGCAGGGTCTTGGTCTGTCCGCCCATCAGGCGCAGCCGGACGAGTTCAAAGCCCATGTCCTCGACGATGGGCATCACGATCTCGGCCAGGCGGCGGTCGATGGCGGTCTTGGCGATAAGGTCCATGGGGGACATGATCTCCGGGTACAAAAAAACGGGCGCGCGGCCCGTCGATGCATCCGGTGGAGCGTCTGACCGTTGGCCCGACACGCCGCTGTTGAAGGCGATATAGGCCCGTCCGGGGCGAATCGCAAGGGGATTGTGCGGCTTCCTGCCGGGTGTCTGGC
>NZ_CAXREX010000058.1:0-6330 GCF_964229645.1 Nioella sp.
CCCGCGCAGGCCGCGCTGGCCGCCTGGCTTGTCCATCGCGACGCCGGGGAAGAGTCCGCGCGGCTGGAAAACGGGGCCGCGCCATCGCGCTTCCTGTTTCCCTCGCGGGGCAAGTCCGGTCACCTGACGCGGGTGCGCTTCTTCACGCTCATCAAGGAAATTGCCGTGGCATCAGGGGTGTCGCCCGAGAAGGTCACCCCCCACACCCTGCGCCATGCCTTTGCAACGCACCTGCTGGAAAACGGGGCCGATCTGCGGGCAATCCAGACGCTTCTGGGCCATGCCGACATAGCCACGACCGAGATCTACACCCATGTTCTGGACGAACGCCTGAAGCGGCTTGTGCTGGACAATCACCCCCTTGCGGGGTCCTGATCAGACCCGATTTTGGCCATATGCCAGCCGTACACCCCCTGTACACCCCCCGTACACCACCCGTGCAGACAAAACGCCCATGACCGCCAGCTTTGCCGACATCGCCGAAACCGCCTGGGATGCCATCGTGATTGGCACCGGGATCGGCGGCGGTGTGGCCGGGCGGGCGCTGGCCGAGGCCGGGATGAAGGTGCTGTTTCTCGAAAAGGGTCGCGCGGGGCTGCGGGCCGAGGAAACCGCTCTCGACCTCATGATGGGCGATCCGGTGGCGCGCGGCATCCGGGGATTCTGGCCCGATCCGATCGAGGCCACGGTCAACGGACGCCAGCAATCGCTTTTCGCACCGCTTGGCGCCGGGGTCGGCGGATCCTCGGTCTTTTACGCCGCCACGCTGGAGCGGCCCGAGCCGCATGACCTCGATGACCTTCCCGACCGTCCCCATCCTACCGGGGGCTGGCCCGTGGGCTTCGCCGAGATGCTGCCGTGGTTCGACCGGGCGCAGGCGCTTTTTCACATCCAGGGCGAGCCTGACCCGCTGTCGGACCTGCCCTGCCCCTCGGTCGCGCCGCCGCCCCCGGCGGCACCGGGTGACGCCCGGATCATCGACAGGCTTCGCCTGAACGGGCTGCATCCCTACCGGCTCCATGCCGCCCTGAGGCGCGTCGAGGGCTGCCGGGACTGCCTGGGCCACAAATGCCCCATGCGCTGCAAGATGGACGGACGTTCGGCCGGGGTGGAGCCCGCGCTTGCCAGTGGCAATGCCGAGATCCTGACCGGCTGCACCGCCACGCGGCTTGTGCGTCAGCGCGACGGCGGCGTCACGGTCGAGGCGCGCCTGGCGGGCGAGACGCGGCAGATCTGGGCCCGGCACGTGGTGCTGGCCGCAGGCGCCCTGTCCTCCCCGCGCCTTCTGATGGCATCGGCCAGCGAAACGGACCCCGTGGGGATCGGCAATGCCAGCGGGCTTGTCGGGCGCAACCTGATGTTCCATCTCAACGAGATTTTCGCGCTTTGGCCCGGAAAGGCCGCAGGTGACGCCGGACCGACGAAATCCGTGGGCTTCCGCGATCTCTACTTTGCCGAGGGCCAGCGCCTTGGCATGGTGCAGGCCATGGGGATCGACGTGGGCTATGGCGAGATCGTGCATCACCTGCGCAGCCGGGTGGCACGCAGCGCCTGGCGGCATGTGCCCGGCGCGCTGGACCTGACCCGCATTCCCGCTGCGATCGGGGCCAAGGTGATGGGCACGGCCAAGGTCTTCGTGGGGCTCTTGGAAGACTTGCCCTATGCCGAGAACCGGGTGCTGCCGGACCCCGACCGCATCCGGCTGAGCTATGTCACGGCGCCCGAACTGCTGGCGCGGCGCAAGATATTCCGCAGGCTTATCCGCCGGGCCTTTCGTGGCACGCGCACAGCCTTCCTGACGCATGAGCCGGAACCCAATTTCGGGCATCCCTGCGGGACGTTACGGATGGGTGTTGATGTTGGTAAATCGGTGGTGAATGGCGATGGCCGCCTTCATGACACGCCCAATCTGTGGGTCGCGGATGCCTCGGTTTTTCCAACCTCAATGGGCGTCAATCCCAGCCTGACCATCGCTGCCCATGCCCTGCGCATGGCCAACCGCATCAAGGAGACGACATGAACGAGCTGACCCAGGGCATTGCCGTTGTCACCGGCGCGGGCGGCGGGTTGGGCCGCGCGCTCTCGGTCGAACTGTCGAAATCCATGCAAGTTGCCGGGATCGGCCGGGACCAAGCCGCGCTGGACGAGACGCGGGCAATGGCCGAGCCGGGCCGTTTCCACCCGCTGACCGCCGATGTGAGTGACTTCAACTCCGTTGCAAAGGCCTTTGAATTAGCTTCAATTTTTGCCCCCGTTACCGTTCTGGTGAACAACGCGGCGCTCTATCCACGCCGCGACATTACCGAGGAAACCGCGGAAAGCTTCATGGAGGTGGTCAACACCAACCTGGGCGGGGTCGTGGCCTGCACGCGGGCGGCGCTGAGCGGCATGATGGACACCGGGTTCGGCCGCATCCTGAACGTGGCCACCTTCGCCGATGTCGCGCCGCTACCGGCCTCGTCCGCCTATTCCGTATCCAAGGGCGCGGCGCGGATATTCACCCGCGCGCTCATTGCAGATATCGGCGACCGCTTCCCCGGGATCGTCGTGACCGACTGGATGCCCGGCATGCTGGCCACGCGCATGGGGATTGCCGAGGGGCTCGACCCGCGGGACGCCGCCCGGTGGGGTGCGAAGCTTGCGCTGTGGCACGACCCGAGCCTGACCGGCACCACGTGGGAAATGGACCGGGAAATTCCGCCGCCCCGGTCTCTCAAACGGCGCATTGCCGATCGCGTTCTGATGCGTCCGCGGGCCGTGGCCCGCCACCTTTAACGCAGCCGCCAGGACCGCCAGAGATGCCCCGGCAAATCGCGGAAGGCGAGCGCGTAGCGCCCTGCCAGGCGGCGCGGGTTCGACAGCATCCGCCAGAGCCACTCCAGCGCCAGCCGGCGCACCCAGAGCGGCGCACGTTCTTGTAATCCCGAGAGAAAATCCAGTCCGGCCCCGATCGAGGCGATGCCAATCTCGGGGGCGATCCGACGCCCTCGCGCGGCCAGGATTTCCTGTTTCGGCGCGCCGAGCGCCAGCAGGCAGAGCCGCACGCCCCGACCGGACAAGTCGCGCAGGATCGCATCGGCGGCCTCGCTTTCGGGATCGAACCCCATGGGCGGAGCGATCGTGGCCGCGATCTCCAGCCCCGGCACCTCGTGCTGCAGCGCACGGGCTGCACCGGCAAGGCTTGCCTCCGTGCTGCCCACGAGGCCGAGCGGCATGCCCATTTCCGCCGCCAGCCGCACCAGGGGAAGGATCATGTCGGAGCCCGGCAAGAGCTCCACCGGTTGCCCCGCGAGGCGGGAACACCAGACGATCGGGTTGCCGTCTGCGGTCACGAAATCCTGCGCAGCATAGGCGTCGCGAAAAGCGCCCGGACGGCGCAGCTTGGTCAGGTGATCGAGGTTGAGTGTCGCAAGGGCAAATCCCCGGCCCTCGGCAAAGCTGGCACTCACCAGCTCTTCCAGCATCTGCCAGTTTGCGATATTCACATTAACTGCATGATTATGCTGTGAAAAAATCATAGGAAGAGTCTTTGGATATCGATAGAATATCTATTTATATTATAAATCTCTTTCGCGCACCCCTTAAGTCAAACTCTTGCCACTGTTTTTGGGGTATAAGGGTCCAAGAACAGCAGGCAGAGCAGGCCAATGACCGATCCAAGACCCGCCACCGGCTCACAGCCGCAGGGCACGCATTGCGTGGCCATCGTGGGCTGTGGTTTCGTGGCGGATCTCTACATGGCCTCTCTGGCGCGACACCCGCAGGTGACGGTCCTGGGTGCACATGACCGCGACGCGGCGCGGCTGGCGGCGTTCACCACGCATTGGAACCTGCCCGGCTTTGACAGCGTCGAGGCGCTGCTGCGCGCGCGGCCCGCCCTTGTGCTGAACCTCACCAACCCTTCCTCTCACGCCGGGATCACGCGGCAATGCCTGGAGGCGGGGTTCAACGTGTTCAGCGAAAAGCCCATGGTTCTGGACATGGCCGATGCCTGCGCACTGCACGCGCTGGCGCGCGACCGGGGGCTGCAACTGGGCAGTGCGCCGTCTTCGGTTCTGGGCGAAGCCGCGCAGACGCTTGGCAAGGCCCTTCGTGAACGCGTGGCGGGCACGCCCCGGCTGATCTATGCAGAGCTTGACGATGGCTTCATTCCGCAGGCGCCGCTGGAGGCGTGGAAGAGCGCCTCGGGGGCGCCCTGGCCCTTCGCCGACGAATTCCGCATCGGCTGCACGCTGGAACATGCGGGCTATTACGTCAGCTGGCTGATCGCCATGCTTGGCCCGGTTGCAAAGGTCGTGACCGCCACCGCGGAAACCCTGCCCGACAAGCGCGGTGTCACCGGCTGCGCACCCGATTTCTCGGTCGCCACGCTGCATTTCGAATGCGGCCCGGTCGCGCGGCTGACCTGCTCGATCGCGGCCCCGCATGACCACCGGCTAAGGGTGGTGGGCGATGATGGCGTGCTGGAGATGGAAAAAGCCTGGGACAATGCCGCGCCGCTCAGGTTCCGCAAGCGGATACGGATCCGGCGCAGGCTGCTGGAAAGCCCCGTGGGCAGGCGCATTCGGCTCAGGGGGCCGACCCATCCGATGATGCCACGCAAGGGGGCGGCAGCGATGAATTTCGCGCTTGGCCCCGTGGAGATGCTGGAGGCGATCGTGGCAGGCCGTCCCTCGCGTATCGGGGGCGATTACGCGCTGCACCTTACCGAAGTGACCCTCGCCTGCCAGAGCGAAGGCGTGCACGCGATGACGACGCGCTGCGAGACGATGGAGCCGATGCCATGGGCGCGCTGAAGCTCTTCATCACGGGCGCGGGCAGCTACGTGGGCCTTGCCGCCGCCGAGGCGGCGATGCGGGCGGGGCACGCGGTGGTGGTGCATTCACGCTACGGGCACAAGCTGCACTGGCCCGACGCGCCCGGGGTCACGCCCGTGACCGGGCCGCTCGACGGGCCTGACCTGGCCCAACAGATGGCAGGCTGCGACGCGGTTCTGCATATCGCGGGGCGGATGGCGGGAACAGAGGCCGAGTTCACCCGCGACGTGGTGGAGGCCAGCCGCGCGGTGATGCGCGCGGCGCGCGAAGCGGGTGTTCCCCGCGTGGTGCTGGCCGGCAGCGTATCGGTCTATGGCCCGGACCGGGTGGGCACGGTCATCGACGAAACGAGCCCCCTCGCCCCCAGGCCCGAAGAACGCGACGCCTATACCCGCGCCAAGCTGGCCCAGGAACGCGCGATGCAGGACGAGGCCCAGGGAACTGGCCTGACCATCCTGCGCCTTGGCGCGATCTGGGGGCCGGGACGGCTGTGGAATGCCCATATCGGCCTTGCCAGGGGCCCGGTTGTGATCCGCATCGGGCGCGAGGGGCAGATACCCCTCTGCGAGATCGACCGCGCGGGCGACGCGCTGGTCAAGGCCGCAAGCGCGCCCGCGGGCATCTACAACATCCTCGATGACGACCTGCCCGACCGCCTGCGCTTTCTCAACGCGCTCTCAGCGGGCGGCTGGCCGCGGCTCGTGCTGCCGTTCCACTGGCGGATCCTCGACCGGATCGCCGGCAATCGCCGGGGCGGACCGGGGTTGCTGCGCCGGGCGGTTCTGCGCGCGCGGATGATGCCGGTGGGCTGGGATGGGCAGCGCGCGGTCGCTGCGCTTGGCCTTGATCCGCAGCACCCGTTCGAAACCCTGATGGCGGCCAACCTGGCCGAAGGGGGCGCGCCATGAAGATCGCCTACCTGACCGGGGAATACCCGCGCGCCACCGACACCTTCATTCAGCGCGAGGTCGCGGGCCTGCGCGCGGAAGGCATCGAGGTTCTGACCTGCTCGATCCGGCGCACGGGCGATCAGCACCTCGTGGGCGAAGAGCAGAGGGCCGAGGCCGCGCGCACCTTCCACGTACTGCCCGCTGTGGCTAATCCCCTGCGCATGGCGCGTGCCGAGCTTTGGGCCATGGCCCGCCCTGCGCGCTACCTGCGTGCGCTGGCGCTGGCCTGGAAAACCGCGCCGAGGGGGATCAGGGGCCGGGTCTACAACCTGATCTATTTCGCCGAGGCCGTGGTGCTGGCCCATCACATGGCGCGCATGGGGGTCAGCCACCTGCACAATCACATCGCCAAGTCGAGCTGCACCGTGGCCATGCTGGCCGCCGAGATCGCGGGTCTGCCCTACAGCTTTACCCTGCACGGGCCCGATATCTTCTTTGCCCCGGAGCATTGGCGGCTGGATGAAAAGATCGCCCGCGCCCGCTTTGTTGCCTGCATCAGCGAATTCAGCCGCAGCCAGGCGATGTTCTGGTCCGACCGGGGGCACTGGCCGAAGCTGAAGATC
>NZ_CAXREX010000059.1:0-20264 GCF_964229645.1 Nioella sp.
CGCCCAGGCCATCGAGGGCGACGCCCATGTCCACCAGGCCGGCCACGGCAATGGCGCCGGCATCGCCCAGTCCGGCGGCGGCAATTTCGGCGTCGTCCACCAGGAAGGCAACGGCCATACCGGCACGCTCGCCCAGAACGGCTGCGACAGCTACGGCATCTTCCAGTTCGGCGAAGGCACCAACGCCAATGTCGCCCAGGGCAACGGCTGCCAGACCGGCCTGCTCTTCCAGTTCGGCTGGTAATCAGCCCAGAAGGTGCGGCCGGAAAGGGCTTTCCTGGACCCCGCCCAACCCGGCCAAACACCCGCGCCCTCCGGCCATAACGGAGGGCGCGTTCCTGTCAAAAGCTCCCCGCCACAATACAGACACCCCCCGTGCAGACACGGGGCGGACAGGGGGCGGAGCCTTGCGGAAGGGGCGCGATCCTGCGCGGATCGCGATGCAAATTCCTTCCAGGGAATTTGCTGCCCGGCTCAGCCCCTTGGCCGATACCTCTCGGGCAGGTCCTCGGCACCGTAGGCGACCCCCTGCCCCGCCAGCCAGTCGGAAAAGCGCTGGATCTTGTCCTCCAGCGAACAGGTGCCCGGCATGGTTCCGGTGGCCTTGTCATAGGCCATGCGCAGGGCCAGCTGCGCCTCGGGCGACAGGTCCGACCAGCGCGTCATTCCCCGATCCCGTTGGCCCGCGCGATGAAGTCGACCAGGTGCGGCACGTAATCCTCTGGCCCCTCTCCACCCGTCGCCCGGGCCAAGGCATAGCTGTTCTTGACCGCGTTTCCGATCGGGTTGGACAGGCCCGCCGCATCGGCCATCGACGCCAGGTAGCGCATGTCCTTATGCGCGTTGGTCAGGGTGAACTTGTGGCTCTCGCGGTTGCCCTCCAGCGCGTAGCCCATGAAGGTCTGGTAGAACCCGCAATCCATCCGCCCGCCGCGGATCACGCTGTCGAAGGTCTCGACCGAGATGCCCACCTTGCGCGCCAGCGCGATGGCCTCGGCATACATGGCGCCATAGCCGAGCGAGAGGAAATTGTTGATGAGCTTCATCCGGTGCCCGTCGCCCGAGGGCCCGATATGCACGATCGCCGCGGCCCAGGTCTTCAGGATGGGCTCGATCCGCGCGAAGGTGTCGGGATCCGCGCCCACCATGGTCGACAATTCGCCCGCCTCGGCCTGAACCGGGGTGCCGCCAAGCGGCGCATCGGCCATGGCGATCCCCTGCCCGGCCAGCCGCGCCGCCAGCGCCTCGGTCGAGACCGGGTCGGCGGTGGAACAATCGACGATCACCGATCCCGCGGCCAGCGAAGGCGCCAGGTCGGCCACGATCGCCTCGACCTGCGGCGAGCCCGGCGCGCAGACGAAGACCACGTCGCTTGCGCCCGCCAGGTCGGCCAGGCTGCCCGCCTCGGCCGCGCCCCGCGCCACCAGGTCCTCGACGGGCGCGCGGTTGCGATGCGCGATCACGGTGACGGGATAGCCCCCCTTGAGGATGTTCGCGGCCATGCCGTGCCCCATCAACCCCACGCCCACGAACCCGATGTGTTCCACCATGTCTCTGCCTCCCCTGAAGTGTATTGGCAGTGTCAACATCTGGGTGCCGGAGGCAAGGGCCAAGCCATGAGAGCGGGATATGCGCCCAAACAAGCCAGGGTCACGCCGCCTGGACGGACACAATCAAGCAGAGCGCTTGAACCTCGATGTCCAGTGTTGACCGGTGGCCTTGTAAGACAGCATGACATGGGGCGAGAGAAAATCGCGTAACTCTCGCGTGGTCAGAAGCTCCACACCGTCCGACATCTGGCCTTCCTCATCCAGAAAATGGCAGGCAAAGGCCCGTGTCAGGGCACCAGGCCCAGTTGCAAGCCAAAGAGATTCTCCCTGGGGGCCGGAAAACGCACCGACCGCCTCTTCAAGCGCACTGCGAATGGCAGGTTCTTTCGGACGAACTGCCAGGAAATTGTTGCCGACGGACATGAAGTATTCCTGGTAGCCGATAAAGCGCCGATCTAGCGATATGGTCTGTGAAAAGGGCTTGAGGCAGCGATCATCGGCGTCGATGTAAATTCCCCCCTCGTGCCACAACAGGGCCAGTCGAAAGAGGTCCGCCTTTCCCGCTGGCTCCGTTGCAAGCCGGTAGGCCCTGAGAACGTCCATCTCGCCCTTCTCGGCGAGATACGCCCGTGCGGCGCGATCATCGAAAAGCCTGTAGGCAAAGTCCGGGTTCAGAGCCCGGTTTTCTGCCATCAGATGGGCCACTTGCGGCGGGGGCTCGGGGGCATCCCAATACTGGTAAAGAGCCTTGGGGATTCCCTTGCCGTGCAGTGGGGCCGCTCCGAATGTTATGGAACCGGCTTGCACCCTGCGCTTGTGGACGGCCGTCATCAGGCAAAGGGCCAGGGGCGTGCTTCTCGGATCCTGCGCCAAGCGCGCTTGATAATAGCGGATCGCGTCGGTCGGATCGACATGGGCAGCGCAGTGGCCAAGGTCTTCCGACGTTGCAAGCAATCGGAACTCGTTGATGATCTGCCCCATGATGGATTGCGTGGGCTTCATGCTGGACTCACCCGCTGGATCGTTCTGTGCAATCAGTGCCGACGCATGCCGATGCTCGGTCCAGGCTTCATCGACATTGCCCAACAGGATATGCGCCCTTGCCCTCAGACCGAAGGGCGCCGCCGCCTGCGCAGGTTGCGGGCCCAAATCGGAAAGCTGTGCGATCGCCTGTTCCGGGGCACCTTCCACCAGTTCGGCCTCGGCGCGAAGGACCGCGCGGCGTCGAATGGCCTGCTCGCTCAGGGGGCCCATGTCGTGAAGAACGGCCCGAGCCCGAATGCCATCGCCCATCTGAAGCAGGAACTTGGCCAGCAGGAACCTGAGCTGCGTATTTTGCGGCGCCTCCTTCAACCTTTCTTCCAGGTGCCGAAGCGCCAGATCGCTCAGGCCCAGGTTCATCCGGGCCTCGGCCAGGGCTGACAGAAATCGTGGGTTCGCATGAGATCGGTGCGCGTGACGCTCAAGCAGTGTCAGCGCCTGCGCGGCATCCTTGTCCTTCATGGCAATATCTGCCCGCGCAAGCGCGTAGGCCAGCGTGCCTGAAAGCCCCGCTTCATCCCTTTCCAGCAGTTCAGCCGCTTCTTCGATGCGTTTTGCAGAAGCCAGGTAACGGCTGACGGTCAGCTTGACTTGCGGCGTGTTCGGGGCTGCGTTCTCGAACGCCTGGCAGGCTTCCAATGCTGCATCCTGACGACCGAGAGACCTGAGCAAACCCCAGTGCCGAGCATTGATTTCACAGTTGTGAGGATTCTCTTTGAGAGCCACCATGCAAGCATCAATCGCGTCCTCAAACCTGCACGCGCTCTGAAGCGCTGCAATCAAAGCAATATGGACCTGGTGAGCCCGGTATCCCTCGTCCAACAAGGCCCGCAGCCGGGTTTCCGCGCCCTCGATATCTCCCACGGCCGCCAACAGGCTCGCCTCTACGCGCCTCAGCGGCGGGGATAGCTGATCTGGCACATTGTCCCGGAACCATCGCAGGACGTCCGCCGGATGATCCAGCTTCTGTCGGATCTGAATGTTTTCCAGCAGAAGCGGCGGACGTCCGGGAAACCTTTCGCACAGGTCATTCGCCAATTCGAGGGCGCTGCCGGGGCCTTCGATATGGGCCAGCAATGCGATCCGGGCTTGAAGAAACGGAGTATCCGAGCGACTTCCGTCATCGGCGCGTGAGACAAGGGCCTGGGCGTCCTCGACCGCATCTTGTAGAAGAAGGACCTGAACCAGGGGCAGCAGGAGTATTCCTGTGGAAAGCCTGTCCGGGGATCCCTTGGCGAATTCGACGGCGTCCTTGGCACATCCCATCCAGCGCAACGCGTTGAAATGCAGCAAGACAATCTTCGGGACATGCCCCAGGTCCCCGATGGCCCGGCTCGTCAGATCGGCGGCGCGCTTGTGATCGTGCTCTGCCATGAGGGCAGACGCATCAGCCAGAACCCTGGCCACATCATCGCCGAAATCCTTTGCCCCCAAAGCACCTTACCCTTCAAAAAACGCAAACCGACCCTAGCAGGCCCGGGCATTCGATCAAGGGCTTGGCGTCACGCGCGATAGCCCGGGCCCGAATGCCAACGCCAGGCATCCGCGATCATCTGGTCCAGCGTAGATCGCTTGGGGGACCAGCCAAGATCGGTTTCTGCCCGGACACTGCCCGAAACCAGCCTCGTGCAGTCCCCTGCGCGTCGCGGTCCTATATCGTGCGGCACATCCTTCCCGGTGACCTGTCGGCAGGCATCAAGCACCTGCTTGACGGAAAACCCGCTGCCCGTGCCCAGGTTGAAAACCCGGCTTCCCTTGCCATCGAGCAGCCACTTGAGACCGAGCACATGCGCTTCAACAAGGTCCTGCACGTGCACATAATCGCGAATGCAGGTGCCGTCCGGCGTATCGTAGTCGGTTCCGAAAACCGTGAGGGCGGGACGTTTTCCCGCGATAGCCTCCAGCATCAGCGGCACGAGGTGAGTTTCGGGTTGATGGAACTCGCCGATTTCCGCCTCCGGATCGGCACCGGCCACGTTGAAATAGCGGAAGATCACGTGATCGAGCGCGTATCGCGCCGAGAAGTCGCGCAGGATACCTTCGATGGCCAGCTTGGATCCGCCATAGGCGTTGATCGGCTGCTGCGGAGTGTCTTCGGTCAGGGTTTCCTCATCCTTGTCGCCATAAGTGGCGCAGGTGGACGAAAAGACGAAGTTCCTGCATCCCGCATCCACCGACGCTTCGATCAGGTTCAGGGCACCTAGCACGTTTTCGCGCCAATACTTGCCCGGAACTTCCATGCTTTCACCAACCTGGCTGAGCGCGGCAAAATGCATGACCGCGACCGGGGCGTATTCCTTGAACACCGCGTCGACTCGTGCGCGGTCCATTAGATCGCCTTCCTCCAGCGGCCCGTACTTGACCGCCTCACGCCAACCGGTGGACAGGTTGTCGAAGGTCACAGGCAAAAACCCCTGAGACCTGAGCAGCTTGCAGGCATGCGATCCGATGTAGCCGGCTCCCCCGGATACGAATACGGTCTGGTCCTTCACGCGCTTATCCTCTTTCGTTCGCAGATCGGCGGTTCACACATCACGTGAGCTTTGGTGGCGAATAGTAGTCCCGCAGCAATGCGTAATCTCCGGCGCAATACTCCAGAAGCTTGACTTGCGCTTTCCTTGAGAGATCAGAGAAATGGACCTTCTTGCCCCCCCCCTGTTCTCGCCGCATCTCGACGGAGGTTCCGCAGGCTTTGTTCACCAAGTCCCTGAACCGGTTCGTTTCTTCAATGGGGATCACATGGTGAAAGTAGGAGAGATCATGGCCGAGGAAATACGTCATTGGGTCTATATGATGTTTTATCGACGGATGTAGCAAAGCGTATTTTTCCAAATGCAAGATGAAGTCGTTGACTAACGGGTTCGGCTGCACGCCCAAGGCCTTTGCAATATCCAAATTCACCTTATCCGCACCGAGTTCTCCGTGAAACGTAACGCGGTTCTGATAGGCTGAGAGGACTCGCTTAATCGGGTCGCGAATGACGGCTATGAATTCACCTTCGGCGCGGCCTTCACGAGTGGCGTCAAAGAAGCTGCAACTTCTGTAGTCCTCTCTCCAGTTGTGAATGTGGATTTTCTTTTTGTTCGTAACATATGGTTCGAAAGGTTTCTGAAACTCCACCTCATAGACGAATGACTTCAGGCTCGTGCAGGCGACCTTGGGAACCGGGAAATAGACTAGATTTGAGCCTTGGATAGAAATCGACACTTTGGAAAACCCTGCGTTCAGTCTGTTGGGCCAATCTGCAATGCTTCGGCGTGGCCCAACGGCACATCCAAGGCGACAAAGCGGGAACTCTTTGCTGCCGGTTGATCCAGCTTCTTGGCGAATTTTGGCGAGGGCAGGTTCCAGATCACTGGCAATTCGCGCCCTTCTGCTGACAGCCGCCATGCCCCCGTGCCTTCACCGCTGAAAGCCACGCCCTCGACGCGGATGAGGTCAGAGCGCCATGACTGGCGCGGCTTGAAGATTTCAACAACCGCATCCTTCGGCAGGTTTGACCTGTCGACCGCGAGATCCGGCAAGGTCCCGCCAAGCGCGAACTCCCCGATCCCGGCGATCTTCTCCAGATATTCTTCATAATTTTGATAAAGCTTATACTTGTCATTGGTGTTCTGCCCGCCAGAAAAGAGGATCTTGTTCACCTCCTCATCGCTTTGCGGACGCGCAGCCCCCACGTGATCACAGATCCGGCCGAACAGCGCGATCGACACAGGGGCATTGAAGGCATCGTAGACATCCTCGAAGACGGCGATGGCCGGTGTCACCCCGAGGGACAAAATCTCATCGAAAGCCAGCCGAAGCGCTTTCCTGTCTCCGACTTCCTGGCGGATCATGCTCTTGATTGGCAATTCCTGGCCCGCGATGGCCGTTTCGACTTCATCCAGAGATTTCTTTCGGGCGTGATCTGCCCCCCAGATATCGAAAGACTTCGCAAATTGCAGGCTCAGCACTCGCCCGTGCGGCTTCCTTCGGATCAGGAAAATATGCTGGTAGCCCTTCTTCACTGATTGCCGCAGAAGCTCTTGCGTCACGTGCTCTGGCACCGTCTCTACGCAATGCTTGATCGACGGATTGCCTTTCAAGGCAGCTTTCACCCCGGATCGCAGCCCGGCTTCATCCTTTGTGGCGAGCCATGCCTTCGACACATCGCCGAAGATGCGATCCTTGTTGAACGGCTCGTGATGCTTCACCCCGATATGGGCGGCAAGATTGGTTCCACCTGTCCGGCGCAGGGTCCAGATAATGAAGGGGCGCTTGGTTCGTTTCACTTTGGAGTGCCCTCGTTGAGCGGGTGAGCTTGCAGGCCGAAGTCGTAGCTGCGCGAGGCATCGAACTCCACGCTGATTGCCGGGTCGAAGAACCTGCCGCGCGCCTCACCGAGCATCTGCTGGTATCTCTGGTATTCGACGGCCTCGCCGTAATGCTGTTTCCGGCGGATTTCCCGTTGAATTTTTTCAGCAAATTCAGCGTGATACTTGAAGTGACACAAGGTTTGATAGGTTGGCGAAATGGAAACGTTGCCAACGTAATGAATGCCTTCGCTCAGCCTGATCCACGGCGCGTATTTGATGAGCGGGTACTTGTTTGCCACGAATAGGGTCGGATCCATTTCCGGGGACAGGCGGTGGCGCAGCGTGCTGGTCACTCCGCCCTTTGTATTGGAGTAGAACCCCCCTCCGGAGGTCAGCTGGACCGGGGGATCGTCATGCCATCGTGCAAGGTCGAACGGCGACGTCTTCTTGAAATCGCACTTGCCGAGATCCCCCTTGGGATACATGTCGATCAGCCAGGTGCCCACGCAGTCGAAACCCTCGGCGTCAAGCTTCTGCGTGAGCGAAGCCAGGCCGTGCTTCTGCCAATCGGGGAAGACGAAGAACTCGTCCGCATCGGCGAGAATGACCCATTTGCCGACGCAGTGATTGGCCAGCATGGCCTGTTGCCAAGCGACGCCGAAATGCGACGCCTTGTATTCGGAGTCCACGGAATAGAGCAGCACATCTTCCTGCGAGAGCAGATACTCTCTCGACCCATCGGTGGACAGGTTGTCCGCGATGATGAAGGCTTCGATACCAAGGGCTCGGTAATGGGACAGGAAATGCGGCAGCATTGTCATTTCCGAGCGCAGAACCGCGACAAGAACATGAGATGCATCCGCAACGCGTGCAAGCTGGTCCGGACCGCTCAACAATTCAAGCTGGTGCGTGTTCCAGCCGATCTGAGCAGGCGCGCAACTGGGCCAGATCTTGCGCGGCCGCAGGGACGCCGACTGTGCGGCCACGTTGGCTTCGGCAAGGCCGATCGCCCCGTCGAGATGCACGACCCGGGTCGGTGTCGACGGGGAGGTTTCAAAGCCGTTGTCGAACTTGGTCACCAGCGAACTTTCGGGATGGGTCTTGCGATAGACATGCACCAGGTAGTCTTCATTTGCCGGCGTCATACCACGCCTGGCCAGAAGATCCCCCACCAGCTTGTCTTCCATGAATGACACGCTTCTCAGAAACAGGCCGTGATCCGTCTCGGCCTCTTCGCAGACCATCTGCATCGCGTGGCGGGACAGGCTATACCCGGCGCCGCCGTCACAGTAACGGCTTGGCTCCGGGCTCCTGTCCAACATGGCCCTTGCCAGGTGTTGCGCGGACTTTTCCTGGTGCCAATCCCGCTGCATTGCCCCCTCGGGCCGATAGATCGAGCGGCCGTAGTAGTGGAACTTGCGGTAAGTCATCGTATCGAAGAATTCCGATACCGACAGGTGACAGTCATCGTCGATCTTGTAGAGGAACTGATAGCCCGTGTTCTCGTATACCCACCGGATCATTGCGAGCGTCTTGTCGGGCAGCGCCTCGTATGTGTCCTTCACGTTCAAGGCCAGCACATCGCCATCGACCGTGTCATCGCCGTCACCGACCAGAACGAGGTAGGGAATGCCCCTCGCCTTCAGTTCCTTGATCCAGGTGTCGCGAAGAACGGGAATGCGATCCTTGAGGTATTTCCGGCAGGAATAGAGCACCACGAGGGTATCGAACCCAGGGGCATCCCCGGACATACCGTCATTTGGCGGCAGAAGGGCGCGCTCGAGAGTATTGAAAGCGGTCTCTGCCAGGGGACCTGCGGCCTGGCGCAGCTCTGCCAGGGCAGCCCGTGAGGGGCCATGGGCCCAGATCGGCCGACCGTCGGACCAGTAACGCGACCCCGGCAAGGTCGCCAGCCTGTTCAACGCGGATGTCACTGTTGGCGCTTCCAGCGACTTGGCGTCGGACCTGACGGCCTCCAGCAGCCTGCCTTCGGCCAAACGGGCCAGATAGGTGCAATCCTGTCCATCCCGATGAAGCAACTCTGCCCCCCGGCTCAGGACGTCAGCCGCGATCCAGGCGGCTTCGGACACGTTCAACTGCTGGCAAAGCTTTTCCAGTCGGCGCGTGAAGAGCGCGACATCCTCGGTGGGGCCAGACAGTCCCGATATCGCCTGGCCAGCTGCCTTCATGGCCGCACCGAGCTGGGAAGAGGATCGTTCGCCATAGGGGTCCGAGTTGCCGATGACCCGCAGTGCCTCGTAAATCCGGCCCATCTCCGCTTCACCGGCAGGATCCGGTGCGAAGGGATGTGCCGAGGTCCTCAACAGAGTGTCCATGTCCCGGGGGGCGATCATGCCTGCGAGACGGGACAACATCTGATCGTTGCCCGCAAACCATTGCAGGGCCGATGCGTGCGCTTCTCTCAGCGCAATCTTTGCGTCACTGCATCCAAGGTCCCGGAAAAAACAGATCGCCTGCCAGGTTTCCATGAACTGCTGCTCATCGGGCTTACCCTGTCCGAGCCTCCGCACGATGGCAAAGTTCTGCCGCCCCTGAGCAAGCGGGGGAGTAAGAGACCGGTCGCTCATCGCGTCCCAGAAATCCGGCGACAGGCCGTAGACCCTCAGCGCGGTGTTCTCCAGATCGTTCAACAACCAGCGGGGATAGGTTTTCGCATCTTCAAACCAAATTGCGAATGCCCGAATCAGGTAGCGGTCATGAATGCGGCTCCAGTAATCCTTGCTCAGCGCGTCGAGCAAGCCAACGAGCGTATAGACGAACCGGGCCTTGTCAGCCGCAGGCCCAGGGAGTTCCTGAAAATACCGCGAGGCGATGTAGATGCACTCGGTATTGATCCAACCGCTCTGCTTGGCGAGAAGCTCCAGTATCTCGCTTGCGGCAACGAGTTCCCCGCGGGCGGCCAGGAATGGCAACGCGTTCGTGCTTTCCCACCGATTGGTGCTCTTGGACACACGGCGCAGCTCCGCCGTTGAAATGGCATTCACGTATTCCTCGAACCGGCCCCTTCGGCAAATCTCGGCGACATACGCGAAAGACAGAGCGAGCTCTTCCTTATCGGTCAGTCCAAATCGCCTGGCCGAGTTGAGGATTACCTTGTCAGCGGTGACAGAGCTATCATCCAACTGCGTCAGAACATCGCTGAACGCCTTGTGATAGCGGGCATTTCCCGCTGTCGAAGGCGAGATGTCGAGACCGTCAGTCGCCAGCGAACTGGCAAGGAAATCGCCACAACCGTAGAGCTCGGCCTTCTGGGCGAGCCATCTGCGTGCCGCCGTGGAAAAAGTGACCGATTTCCCAAGATACTTGGCATGTTCGATAGCCAAGAGAACCTCTGATTGGTTCTTCCAGTCATTGAGCGCCATGAGTTCGATCGCCCCACAGGCATCGTCCTTGCCCAGTTGGACAGTTTGACGTTCGGCGCCCTCTGGCGTCACCAGTTGCAGCTTGAGCTGGCGTTTGCTGGATGTCGTGTTCCAGACGATGCCGGGCAGGTCGGCGAAGCCTACGAAACGGTCATCCGTGGACTCTGCGGCGTCTTTCACGACGATGAGCGAGGCCATCTCTGATCCGGTGCTGAGCTGCGCCTCCACCCGAGACACCGTTTGGCTTGCGTCGATCCGAAGTTTCAGCCCGTGCTGTGCTGTTCCTTCCGATCGCAGGGGCCTGTCCAACGTCACCACCGAACCAGAGCTGACAGCTGGCGCGATCCCGTTTTGCACGGATCCTGCATCGACCTGAGTGCCCATCACCGTCTTGAGGGACGCCTCGATTGCCTCGAGAAGCTCCGCCGTGGGTTCCAGGCGCTGCCCAGCCGCCAGGACGCTAAGCGCCTTCACACCTCCGAACCTTTTGATATCGGCATAAAAGTCAGCCGGAACATCAAGGCTGAAGCCAGGATTTTCCGGGGCATCTGGCACCGCTGCGCGCACGTCATCCCGGGGGAATCGATTGGCCTTTAAGCTTCTGTGTTCGCTGCCAACAGTGATGGTAAAATCCGTCACCTCGTCCGGCAGTTTGACCCAGCCTTCGATCCTGTCCGACGTGATGCGCTCAACATATCCGAACTGCTCCTTGGCTCCTGACCGCTGCGAAAGGCCCTGGCTGATCAAGCTCGAAACAGATCGAAGAGAGCGGGTCAGGCTCCGGTCGGTTCTTTTGGCCAAAACAAAACCCCTTGGGAATGATGCTATCGGAATCGCACGAACTCTATTGTAGCCCGTCGGGTCGGTGCAACACCGAGCCTCGGTTCAAGGCTCGCCCTGCGGCAATCCGCGTTCATTCGATCGATTGCCGCAACCCCGATACCTCATGTCAAAGCAGCGGAACGCGGAGTTGGCCAACAATGCGCCAAGTTCCCCGGTAAATGCGTAATTCCTAATCATATCCACCAATCGAAAATCTGATGTCCTCACGCGCGGCGACTGCCTGAGGCAATCGTTTCAGCGCAGGATCAAAGCAGTTGAGACAGGTAGGTGCCGTAGCTGTTCTTGCCGAACATTTCAGCCCGTTTCGCAAGGTCTTCGCGGCTGATCCAGCCCTTGTCGAAGGCGATCTCATCGGGGCTGCCCGCTTGCAGGCCCTGGCGGGTTTCCAGCGTGCGCACGAAGTTGCCGGCATCCAGAAGGCTGGCATGCGTGCCCGTGTCCAGCCAGGCATATCCACGCCCCATGCGCTTTACCGACAGCAGCCCCTCGTGAAGATAGCTTTCCAGAAGCGTGGTGATCTCCAGTTCGCCACGCGCAGAGGGCTGTACGCGGCGCGCGCGTTGCGGGGCTGACCCGTCGAGGAAGTAGAGACCGGTCACCGCGTAGGTCGATGGTGGCACCTCGGGCTTTTCGATGATGGCCCTTGCGGTTCCGGCACTGTCGAAATCGACCACGCCATAGCGTTCCGGGTCTGACACGTGGTAGCCGAAGACCGTGCCGCCACCGGTCTGGCGATCCGCTTCTTCCAGGATCAGGGGTAGGCCATGTCCGCAAAAGATGTTGTCACCCAGCACCCTGGCCGAGGGGGCACCGGCCAGGAATTCCTCGGCCAGCAGATAGGCCTGCGCCAAGCCGTCGGGCGAGGGCTGCGTGATATAGGTTAGCGATATGCCCCACTGGCTGCCATCGCCAAGCATGCGCTTGAACTGGTCCTGGTCCTGGGGCGTGGTGATCATGGCGATGTCGCGGATACCGGCCAGCATCAGCACCGTCAGCGGGTAATAGATCATCGGCTTGTCGTAGATCGGCAGCAACTGCTTGGAAATCCCGAGCGTGATCGGATAGAGTCGGCTGCCCGTTCCGCCTGCCAGAATGATACCCTTGCGCTTCGTCATGATGCCTGGTCCTCGATGTCCTTGATAATCGTCGAAAGCCCGTTTCGCCAGTCGGGGCGTGCAATGCCGAAGACCGACAGGGTGGCCGAACAGTCGAGCCGCGAATTGGCCGGCCGCGCCGCGGGGGTGGGATAGGCGCTGGTCGGAATGTCCTCGACCTCGCAGGCCAAGCCAGCCCGGGCAAAGATCGCCCGCGCGAAATCGGCCCAGGACACGTCCGGCGCCCCGCTGAAATGATAGGTGCCCGACTTGGAGGGGTCCTTGGCCAGTTGCCCTGCCATCGCGAGGCAAGCCTCTGCGATATCGCCCGCAGGCGTGGGACCGCCGACCTGATCGGCAACAATGGTCAGTTTCTCGCGCTCGGCCCCGAGACGCAGCATGGTCTTGACGAAGTTCCGCCCGTGGGCCGACACCACCCAAGACGTGCGCAAAATCGCATGCACTCCGCCTGCGGCGCGAACGGCCTGCTCTCCGGAAAGCTTGCTGCGCCCGTAAGCGCCAAGCGGGCCGGTCGGGGCATCGGCGGGCCAGGGAGTCGTGCCGTAGCCATCGAAAACGTAATCCGTCGAGATGTGTACGAAGGGACAGCCAAGCCGCGCGCAGGCCCGCGCCATGGCCCCCGGTGCGTCGCCATTGATGCGGGTGGCGAGGGGCTCTTCGCTTTCTGCCGCGTCGACGGCCGTGTAGGCGGCGGCGTTGATGACGGCCGTGGGCCGGATCTTGTCGATCGCGGCCGCGCAGGCGGCCGGATCCGACAGGTCGGCCGCGTCCCTGCCCAGGAAGATCGCGTCCGGCGCCCGACGCTGCAATTCGCGCGCGACCTGCCCGGTTTTTCCAAAGACGAGCAGGCTCATGTCGCGATTCCCAGGCGCGTGCCGACGCCATCACGGTTCAGCAGCGCCCGCCACCAGTCCTCGTTTTCAAGGTACCAGGCGACCGTGCGGCGCAAACCTTCCTCGACCGTCACCGAGGGGCGCCATCCCAGTTCCGTCCTGATCCGGCTCGGGTCGATCGCGTATCGGGCATCGTGGCCGGGGCGGTCTGTCACGAAGGTGATCTGCTCGCTGTAAGAGCCCGTCTTGCGGGGCCGAAGCTCATCGAGAATGGCGCAAAGCGTTTGCACAAGTTCCAGGTTCGTGCGCTCGTTTTCACCGCCGATATTGTAGCTTTCGCCAAGGGCGCCCCGTTCCAGAACCAGCAAGAGCGCGTCGGCGTGATCCTCGACGTAGAGCCAGTCGCGGATGTTGGACCCGTCGCCATAAATCGGCAGGGGTTTGCCCGCGAGGGCATTGAGAATGATCACGGGAATCAGCTTCTCGGGGAAATGGTAGGGGCCATAATTGTTGGAGCAATTGGTCAGAACCACGGGAAGCCCGTAGGTTTCATGCCAGGCGCGCACCAGGTGATCGGATGCCGCCTTGGAGGCCGAGTAGGGGCTGCGCGGGTCATAGGGGGTGGTTTCGGTGAACTTGACCGACGCGTCATCGGGCAGGCTTCCGAACACCTCGTCGGTCGAGATGTGATGAAAGCGGAACCCTTCGGGCCGGCCTGCAGACAGCCAGAACTTGCGGGCCGCCTCCAGCATGTTGAACGTGCCGGTGATGTTGGTCTCGATGAAGTCGCCCGGCCCGTCGATCGACCGATCCACGTGGCTTTCCGCCGCCAGGTGCATGACGGCGTCCGGGGAATGGGTGTCAAAGACCCGGTCCAGTTCCGCGCGGTTGCGAATGTCGACCTGTTCAAAGGCGTAAAGCGGGCTGTCCGCGACCGAGGCCACGTTGTCGAGGCAGGCCGCGTAGGTCAGCGCATCGAGGTTCACGACGGAATGACCGCGCGCCACGGCCAGGCGCACAACGGCCGACCCGATGAACCCTGCCCCCCCGGTGACCAGCAGCTTCATCTCACGCGTCCTCCCACGTGAACGGACTGTCGAAATCACGCATCAGCGGGGCCGCTTCGTCCTTGGCCGAAAGCTTCGGGGTGATGCCCTCAAGGCTCCAGTCAATGCCAAGCTCCGGGTCATCGAAACGCACCGCGCCATCGGCGTCAGGCGCATAGAAATCGCTGCATTTATAGATGATCTCGGTGTCGGGCGCGCGCGTGACGAAGCCATGCAGGAAGCCTTCGGGGATCAGCAGCTGACGGCCGTTTTCGAAGCTGAGCTCGACCCCCACCCATTGCCCGAAGGTCGCAGATCCCTTGCGAATATCGACCGCCACGTCAAACAGACGCCCCCGCCCACAGCGCACCAGCTTGGCTTGCGCATGCGGCGGAGCCTGGAAATGAAGCCCCCGCACCGTGCCAATATCGCGGGACAGTGAATGGTTGTCCTGAACGAAGTCGATATCCAGGCCGAGATCGGCCATCACCCGCCGGTTCCAGCTTTCGGAAAAGAAGCCACGCTCATCCCCAAAGCGGCGCGGGGTCAGGATCACGACACCGGGCAACTTTGTTTCTTCTGCAATCATGGGGATCTGTCACCTTTTCGGTCGGCAATCATAAGAAGCAGCTCAGATCTAGGAACTGGTGCCTGATCAGAGTGATCCGGTTCGATTGTTAGTGCATGACTAGCCTTGGGTCCATCGGGACGATTTTCTTTCACTAGTCGACAAGGTGCCGCGCATCGTGGAAGCTTCACAGAACCCATTCGGTTTTCAGATATTATCCGCCGCTGTGGCAGAAACGCTCACGGCATCTGTTCTGCTATCGGCGGCCCGGTGCGACAAAGGCGGATGTCGGTCCCACGGCAGTATTCCTGTCCCTGACAGACCGTATGACGAATTCAGCAACTTGGCCCGAACGCACCAGCCGCCAGATCGTGGGATTCTCGACAGATCGCATGAGGCTCGGACCACTCGCCGGATGAACTCCCGTCCTCTGCCCATCCGAAAATGACCGCGGATAGCATCACCGGGCGTCCATCGTGATGAGGCGATGCCTGGCGGTGGCACCCGGGGCCGGGCTGCAGGCGGTAGGCCCGCGATAGATCACATCTTCGATGGATTGGTACCCGTGGCCGGACTCGAACCGGCAAGCCTTGCGGCGGCGGATTTTGAATCCGCTGCGTCTACCAATTCCGCCACACGGGCAACGCTCGACGGGTCTAGCCCTGCCCCGGATCAGCGTCAACGGAAAGATGCGGGGAAATTGCTGATCCCTGCCGGTCGCGGCTTTCTGAGAAATGGGGCAATCCTTTGCATCTCGAGGTCGCCGAAAGATAGATTTACGTGAATTATATCAAATAGTTAAATTCGATGCGTGCAGCACCGTTTCCGATTGCGCACCGCGAAGGCATGTCGATCTCTCGATGGGTTTTCCCGCGCCCTGCCTTGGGCGACACACCCCCGTCGGAGGACATTGCCATCTTGCCGCAGCACCACGAACCCGATCACCTGCCCGGCGAACCGCCGCCGGGATCCGGATTCGCGCTGGCCGGTCTTTGGATGCTGCTGTTCTGGGCGCTTGTCGCGATCCTCGCGATCTGGCTTTTTCCGCGCGATGCAGCCTCGTCCAACACCCCGTCGCGCGACGCTGCGGGCCGGATCGTCATCGACGGGCTCGGCGGCGGCACGTTCCGGTGGGGCTACGATACGGCCGAGCGCCACTGGCGCAGGGGCGATCCGATCCGGCTGGAGGGCACCTATACCAGCGCGGGCACTTTCCTTCTGTGGTCGGTCGAGCAACTGCCGGGGTCCTGCGTGGACCGGGCCGCGCGCTTCGAGTTCCATGAACCGGTGCAGACCAGCGGCATGTTGCTGTCCCTGATCAGCCCGGTGCCGATCATGCTGCCCTTCACCGACCCCGAGGAACGGGTGATCGTGCTGGAGCAGATGACACGCCCTTACAACCCGGCCCTGACGCAGTGGTATTACGACACCGTCGTGGGCCACCCGCCCTCGTCCTTCTTCCGCCTGCAGGGCGAGGAGCTGGGCCGATTCGGCTACCCCATCTGCGCCTGAAGCGGGTGCCCCTGCGCTAGAGCAGCGCCATCAGGCGGGCCTTTTCGCCCATGTCATCGGGGCGCGACAGCGCCTCGGCCAGCCCTTGCAGGGCGGCGATGTTATGGCCCGCGCGAAAGCTGTCCACATGGGGCAGCATGGCCTTGATGCCGGCGGCCCTGGGGGCGAACCCGTCCCACCGAAGCAGCGGATTGAGCCAGATGAGCTTGCGCGACGACAGGTGCAGACGCTCCATTTCCCGCGCCAGCGCATCCGGGTCATCGCGGTCGAGCCCGTCGGTGATCAGCAGCACCACCGCCCCCTGCCCCAGCACCCGGCGTGACCAGTCGCGGTTGAAGGCGTGCAGGCATTGGCCGATCCGCGTGCCGCCTTCCCAGTCCTGCGCCTCGGCCCCGGCGGCGGCCAGCGCGGCATCCACGTCGCGCGCGCCCATGTGGCGGGTGATGTTGGTCAGCCTCGTGCCGAAGGTGAAGGCATGGACCCGTGCCCACCCCTGCCCCTTGGCATTGGCGACCGCGTGCAGGAAATGCAGCACGGCGCGGCTATAGGAGGACATGGAGCCCGAGATATCGCACAGCACCACAAGGTTGGGCCACCGGATGCGTCGGGCCTTCATCTCGAAACGGGTGATCTCGCCCCCGCGCCGCATGGCGCTGCGCATGGTGCGCCGCCAATCGGGCAGTTGCCCGCGAGTGGCGGCCATGGTGCGGCGGCTTTGCAGGGGGCGTACGGGCAGTGTCAGTCCGGCGATGATGCGCCTTGCCTCGGCCATTTCCGCGTTGCTCATCTGTTCGAAATCGAGCGTGCGCAGCCGTTCCTCGCGCGACATGGTCAGTGTCGCGTCGACCTCGATCTCGGTGCCCTCGTCCTCTCGGTCCGCGCCCTCGGGCAGGTCCCGGTCCACCCCGTCCAGCAGCGCCTCGGCTGCGCGTTTTTCCGCCGGTTTGACCGTGCGTTCCTCGGCCACGCCGCGAATGGCGGGCAGCATCATCGACATCATGTGCTCGATATAGCGCGGGTCGCGCCAATAGAGCCGGAAGACCTGGTCGAAGGTGGCGCGGTCCTCGGGGCGGCTGACGAAACAGGCTTGCAGCACATGGTAGAAATCGACCCGCTCGGTAAAGCCTGCCGCCTCGACCGCGCGCACCGCGTCCAGCACGCGCCCCGGCCCCGCCTTCAGCCCTCCCGCCCGGAGCGCCCGGGCGAAATGGGAGATATTGGCGGCAAGCTGCGGGTCATCAGGCAGCTCAAGCGGGATCTGTTCGGCCATGTCGCCTCGTTCAAGGGGCCCCGGCACTGCGCCGGGGCCCCTTTACCTAGCACCAATCCGCGCGGGATCAGTAGTTGTATTCGGTAATGATCAACTGCGCGGGGTTGTTCGAACTGCGATAGTAGCTGCCCGCCCAGATGTCATACTGGCCCGACATCGGGTTGAAGAACACGATGGCAGAGTTCAGCCCCCGGTAATCGTCGTTGTAATGCCAGGACCCGTCGGGCGCGTTCACCACCAGGATCGTATCAACGTTCGAGCGCGCCTCCAAAGCGATGGTGAGCCGCCCGGTCGGGGACTGACCATAATACTGCAGGCGGAAATCGGGGCGCGACACGACCCAGCCCGGTCCAAGGTAGGGCCGGCAGTTGGCCAGGCTGATGCGCCCGCCGGCGGTGATGTTGCGCACATACGGATCGGGCAGGAAGCCCGCGTTCAGGTGGTGCTGACCGAAGACGGTCGGGTTGTTCCAGTTCGGGCAGGCCATGGACTGGCTGGCCCCAAGTAGGCCCACGACGACTGCCGCGAGCGTGAAGAAACGTCTCAACATGATGAATTGTCTCCCTGTAATCCCAACTTACAGGGGCGCCGGGCCGTCCCCCGGCGTCCCTGCTATGCGAAAGCGTAGCAAAGAAACTTCTGCGAGTCCCGGGGTTTAATTGCGCAGGTCAAAGACCTTCTGCCGCGAAATCGGGCAGTCCCGGTCAGGCCGCCGCGCCTGCGCGCACCTCGTCGAGGATGCGCTTGGCCTCGGAGCCCTGCAATTTCTGGATGTCGTCCTGGTATTTCAGGATCGCGCCAATCGTGTCGGCGATGACCTCGGGGCTCAGCTCCAGCACGTCGAGCGCCAGCAGGCACTTGGCCCAGTCGATCGTTTCGGCCACGCCGGGGCGTTTGAACAGATCCTCGGTGCGCAGGCGCTGGACGAATCCCACCACCTCGCGGCTGAGCGCCTCGGCGGCGTCGGGGGCGCGGGCGTGCAGGATCTCCATCTCGCGTTCGAAGGCCGGGTAATCGACCCAGTGATACAGGCAACGGCGCTTGAGCGCGTCATGCACTTCGCGCGTGCGGTTCGAGGTCAGGATGACGATGGGCGGCTCGGGTGCCTTGATGGTGCCCAGTTCCGGGATCGTGACCTGGAAATCGCTGAGCGCCTCCAGCAGGAAAGCCTCGAAAGGTTCATCGGTGCGGTCGATCTCGTCGATCAGCAGCACGGGCGCGCCGCCCGGCTGCGGGCGCATGGCCTGCAAGAGCGGCCGTTCGATCAGGAACTCCTCGGTGAAAAGCTCGTCCTTCAGGGTCGAACGGTCGGCCCCGCCCGACGCCTCTGCCGCGCGGATCGCGATCATCTGCTCGGCGAAGTTCCATTCGTAGACGGCGCTTGCGGCATCCAGCCCTTCGTAGCACTGCAGGCGGATCAGACGGCGCCCGAGGGCCGCCGCGATGGCCTTGGCAATCTCGGTCTTGCCGGTGCCGGCCTCGCCCTCCAGGAAAAGCGGCCGCCCTAGGCGCAGCGTCAGGAACACCACCGTCGCCAGCGCCCGGCCACAGACGTAATCCTGCGCCGCCAGCGCCTCCTGCACCTCGTCGATGGATTGCATGGGTTCTCCTCTCGCTTGCGCCATCAAGGCCGATGCCGGGGGCGCGGGTCAAGCCTTTCGGGGCGAATCCCTTGCCGCAGGCGCGTGGCCCCGATCGCGCCCAAAGCGTTACCGAATAGCTAACCTTCCGCGGACGGTCGTCAATCGCTCGGGGCGCGCGCGCATTGTTGCCCGGACCGGCCTGATGGGGCCAGAAATCGGCTGGTTTCTGCGCCGAATTGCCCCCTGCCCCCCTTGGCCATGCCTTACTCTCGGGGCAGAACTAGGCTAGGTTAACGAGCAGCGCCAATCCGAGTAACGCGATGAACGACATGAACATGCCCCGGCCCGATGCCAATGCCGCCCGCAGCGAGTGGCTTCAGCACATGCGCCAGGTGGGCGAGATGCATGGTTTCTTCGATCGGGTGGGCCGCCATCACCATGCGCTCTACGTTCAGGAGGGCGACACGCTTCTGGTCACCTTCGACGAACTGGGCCGCGTGATGCGCGAAGGCCAGCAGGGCCTGCCGGTGGGGTTCGACGCGGTTAGCAAGCGCGAATGGTCCTATCTGAGCCTCGTGGCCGACGGCGCGACCTGGTTTCGCGACGATGCGCTCTACCGGTTCTTCGACCGGCTGATCGACGAGGGCTTTTTCGACAGTTTCGAAAAGGTGATCTTCTTCGGGGCCGGTCCCATGTGCGGCCATGCTGCCGCCGCCTATTCCGTGGCCGCCGAAGCGGCGCAGGTGGTGGCGCTGTCGCCCGTGGTCAGCCTCAAGCCCGAAACCGCGCCCTTCGAGATCCGCTTCCGCAATGCCTGGCGCAAGGATTTCAGCCACCATTTCGGCGATGCCGCCAAGTCGGTGGCAACGGCGGCGCAGGCCGTGATCGTCTATGATCCCTGCGAATTGCTGGATGCCGCGCATGCGGCACAGTTCCGGGGCCGCAACGTGACCCGCCTGCGCTTTCGCGGCGGCGGTCGCAACCTGTTGCGGCTGCTGGAAAAAGGGGGAAACCTCGACCGGGTGCTGAAGGCCACGGCCAATGGCCGCATGACCCCGCTGCGGTTCGCCCAGATCACCCGGCAACTGCGCCAGAGCCATCCCGACTATCTCAAGCGGCTTTTGCTGCGTGCCGAGGAACGCGGGGGCACGATGCTGCCCCTGATCGTCGCGCAACGGGGGCTTGCAGCCACCGGCGACGCCCATTTCGCCCGCGCGATGATGAC
>NZ_CAXREX010000060.1:0-45056 GCF_964229645.1 Nioella sp.
CGCTATCAACTCTCCGCCGTCTCATACCGCCACGCAAGGTCCGATGCTTTCGACCTCTGGAGAGGCTATGCTGCCGAAATGACCGCCTGACAGGCAGATGTCTCGCCTCTCTCAAACAGGTGAAAACAAGTTGGCAATCCCGCCGCAGCTGCTCCGCCGCGAACTGCCTGCGAATAATTGGAAACCACTGGCTACTCCTGGGTTGCGGCCGAGCGGGCGCGCAAGTACTCGGCAAAACGCCCCAGTTCATCCCGGTCTTGCCGAGACAAGTCTGCGGCTTGTCGTGCAAGGTGCGCTACATCTACCGGCAAACTCCCAGCTGCATCGTCTTCTCCGATGAAATACGCGACCGGTTGTCGATACAGCTTCGCGAGCCGGTTCAACTCCAGTGCCTCGACACGGCGGTTTCCTGCCTCGATCTCTGACAACGCGGTTCGCTGGATCTTGAGGTACTGGGCCACCTCGTCTTGTTTAAGACCCAAATACCGACGAGCTTCCCGCAGCCGCTCCCCCATCTCCTGCCGAGCTTCTTGGTCATCGTCGTTCGTCCGCTTCGCGACGCTCATGCTGACACTCCATTCTTCTTTTTCCACTGCTGTTCCAGCCGCGGGATTAGGTGATCCAAAGCGTCTTGCACCGAGTTGTATCCGCCAGTGCGTACCGTCGCATCCGCCGGCGTAAAGCCAAGCACTGGTTCGACAGCGCACAGGAGCTCCACAACTACAAGAGAATCCATCGGTACAGGTGCGACTGCCGCAACCCCAGATGATGCTGGCAGTACAATTCCGTGCATGCTGGCTTCAGCCTCCGCCGCGAGCATGAGCTCGTCACGAAGCACAAGTTCCAGATCCTGCTTCGGAAACAGTTTCGTCTTGGTGGTCGTTTGCATCGTCCATGTCCGAATAGCTGTCTTGCGCTCAATATAATGTTGGAAAATCCAACATGCAAGGCCGTTCACCAGTCGCTTTCGGGCAGGCTAGAGTCGCCCCGAGCTTTTCCGGGATGCGACCAAAGGGGCATCTGTGCTGCGGAAACAAAGATTTCCCGGACAAGCGCCGGTTGTGACGAAGTGTATCGGGCGCGTTCCCAAACCCACCAACGTGAGCTCAAGTCTTGGGTCATGTTACATAAAACGGATTCTCGGATTTTTGTTATTGTACTGTTTTTGCTGCAGAAAAACCCTTGTCTCCATCGAGCTTCAACCAGTATCGCGTGTGTCTCAGCTCGCCAGTTCGGTTCAGCGCGCCCTTCTCGACCAAGTCCTGTAGATCGCGGGTCGCGGTTGCGCGGGATGTGCCGGTGATCTTGAGGTAGTTATCCGCGCTTAGGCCGCCGCTGAAACCTTCGGGTCCTTCACGGAACATCCGCGCGATGGCCTTGGCCTGGCGGTCGTTCAGGTGATCTCTATGTCGATCGTAAAAGTGTGCCTTGTTGATGAAGAACGCTACGCGGTCGAGTGTGATCTGCTGCGCCTTCAAGACAATCTCTGCGAACCAGATGAGCCACGCCGTCACGTCAAGCGTCGTTTGATGCCGCTTGAGTTGGTCGTAGTACTCTTTCCGCTCTTTCTCGATGGTGAAGGCGAGCGAGATTAGGGTCGGCTGGCCAATGTTCTGCGCCAGCGACTTTTCAGCGAGCGCGCGGCCCAGGCGGCCGTTGCCGTCTTCGAATGGGTGGATGCTCTCGAAATAGAGGTGGCTTAGCCCGGCACGCGTCAGGGCGGGAAGCGGCTCTGCTCCCCGCGGGCCGGTCCTATTGAACCAATCCGCGTATCGCTCCATCTCAGGCATGACCTGCGCCGAAGGCGGCGCTTCGAAATGGATCGTCGGTCGGTCAAAGCGGCCGGAAACGATTTGCATCGATTCGGCGTGTTGTCGGTAGGCTCCGATGGTCTCTAACCGACGGTCATGGGACAGCAGCATCCGATGCCAGCGGTACAGCGTCTCGTGGCTCAGCGGCTCCGCAAAGCTGGAATAGACGTCAACCATCATTTCCGCGACGCCCTGTTCGCGCGGTTTGGCGGGATAACTGTCGGGATCGAGTCCCAGATGGCGCCGCAGCGAAGACTGGACGCTGAGCCGGTCGAGGATTTCGCCTTCGATGGCGCTGGTCTGCATGGCTTCGTCGCTGAGTAACTCGATGCGGAGTTGCTCGCGATCCGGCGGGTTGACATGATGGACTGCGCCGAGGATTTCTCCGGATGACAGCAGAAACCTCTGTTCGAACGGCTCCAGAGCGGAGGCGTCATACCGGAAATCCGGCCAGTCGGGCAGTGTCCAGTTCCAGGTCATGAGGTATAGGCACCCTTTCTATAAATCAAGATTAGAGCATTGGTGAGGCATAGAGGTCAATGCTATGGCTCAGAAATCCGGAAAGGAGATTGCCCAATGTGCGTCCATGGTCAGCTTTGCTGGCCACATCAATCTTGCGCTTTGCCGCAGATCAAAGCTGCAATACCCTGCGTGAAGAGACTCAAGCGCCATCAAGAGCGCTGCCAACAAGAGGACAGCAGATGCATCCACTGATCTACTCGTGCAAGTTGGTCGAAATCCCGCGAAACCTCGCGAGATTTGGCCTGAAACCTGGAGACCAGCTCGATCTCCGCTAGGTCGAAGACCGGGTCGAGGTCCTTGCCAAACCCAAGGGTCTGATCGCCTGGATGTTTGGCGGCGATGCGAAACCAGTTGGCCAAATCGATGAAACTCACTGCCGGCGTATACAGCCTTTCATGGCGGAGGCACGCAAGTTTAGGATCAAGGTCGTCGACATCGATGGTTTCGTCAAAGAACCGAAAGGTGTCTCGGTCTCCATATGGGTCGATTCCTGATCCGGAAACACCGTTTCGTCAGCGTGGATTTGCGGTGCACAGCGGTTTCCTGAATGTCGCAGTGCTTCGGTGGCGGTACTTGGGTCTGCCAAGCGGGCTGACGTTTCGCGCGTAGTCCTGATTATGTTGCTTACGACTCCTTTTGGTACGCCCTTCATAATATATCAGAAATAGCTGCCTTCAACTGACAGTCAGCCACGTCGCCATGCCATCGGCTTGATGGCTGAGCATGTGGCAATGCAGCATCCACGCGCCCGGATTGTCGAGGACGGCGGTGATGGCGCGTGTCTCTCCCGCCGCCAGCAGGGTCGAGTCGCGCAGTGGCCCGAGGTCTCCCGAGGTGTCCAGTTCGTGGAAATGGTGGCCATGCAAGTGCATGACATGGGGAAAGCCGGTGCGGTTCTCGATCTCGATGCGCATGGTCTGGCTGCGCTTTGCCGCGATCAAGGGACGGCTTGGAAGGCCCGACACGTCGTTCAGCGCCCATGTTCCAGTGCCGCGATGCGCAGGCGCGCCCGCGCCGCCTTGCAGCACCAGCCTTGTGGTGTGATCCGGCGTGCCGGGACGGGTCATGCGGTTTGGCGGCAGGGTCGGGATCGGCGCAGTCGAGGGGCTGCGCGTGCCGGTCACTGTCAAATGCCCCAGCAAGTCGTTCGCCCCGTCATAGGTGTCGCGCAGCGCCACCGGGCCGGTCACATCTGCGATCACGTCGCAGCGTTGACTGGGGGCCAGCGCCATCGGCGCCAGCGCCTGCGGGACCTCCAACGGCATCCCGTCCAGCGCCACGATCTTGCCCGCCAGCCCGGTCACGGACAATCGATAAATGCGGTCGATGGACGGGTTGATGATCCGCAGGCGCAGCCTGTCGCCTTGCTGCACGCTGTTCCGCGACAGGATCGCGGTCTTGATATTGCCAAGCCGTCCCTCGGTGGCAAAGCGCGCGGGATCGAAGCTGTCATCATACTGACCGTCCGCATCCAGCAGCAGGTCGAACAACTGCACGGTGATGTCGTGGTCGACGGCGGGCGGGTCGCGTTCCTCGACGATGAATGCCCCGAAGAGGCCCCTGCTGACTTGTTCATACGACAGATAATGCGAATGGTACCAATAGGTTCCCGCATCGGCTAAGTCGAACCGGTAGTCAAAGCGTTCGCCGGGGATGACCACATCCTGCGTCAGCACGTTCACGCCGTCCATGCGGTTGGGCACGCGCAGCCCGTGCCAATGCACCAAGGCCCCGTCGTTCAGCCCATTGTCCAACCGGATCTGCGCCGTATCACCTTGGCGGAAGCGGATGTCCGGCCCCGGCACCCCGCCGTTGAAGCCCAGCATCGGCAGGCGCCGCCCGGCGACCTGCGTGACGATCTCTTCGGGGCGCAGCGTAATGCGGGAGCCGCCCAAAGCTGGCGTCGCCAAGCAGGCGGCCAGCAGGGACAAGGCCTGTCGTCGGTTCACCTTCATGGAAACCCCGTTATCCAAAATTGCGGAGGCGCTTTTCAGACAGGCGCGGACAAAGGTCAACCAACCCGCCGGGGCCTCACGCGGTCGTCACCTTGGGGTGCAGGGTGACGCGGGCGCCGATCTCGACCCGTTCATACAGGTCCTTGACGTGCTCGTTGGTCAGCCGCGCGCAGCCGTTGGACACGGCGCTGCCGATGGTCGAGGGCGCATTGGTGCCGTGGATGCGCAGATAGGTGTCACGCCCCTGATCGTCATGCAGGTACAGCGCCCTTGCGCCGAGCGGATTGTTCGGGCCGCCCTTCATGCCGTTCTTGTATTTGGCATATTTCCCCGGATCGCGGCGGATCATCGACTGGGTCGGGCGCCACCACGGCCACTTGGCCTTGCGCGCGACAGTAAAGACGCCGGATTCGTACAGCCCCTTGCGCCCGACGCCCACGCCATACCGGATCGCCGCCCCGTCCTTCCCCATCAGATACAGGTGGAACTCGTCTGGCACCACGTGGATGTCCCCAGGCAGCCAGTCTGTGCGACCGGTCTGCACGGCCGTCGGGTTGAAGTGGTCGGGCAATGTGACCTGATGGGCGCGCGCCAGCGTCGGCGCGGCCAAGGCCATGGCCAGCCCCGTTATGATCGTGCGGCGTGTATATCCAGTCATGACATCTCCTGTTCTCGCATGCGTTTCAGCAGGCCAGCCCGCAATGCCTGCGCCCAGTCAAATGCCCGTGATCCTGCCCTGCGCAGGCGGGCCTGTTTCCCCGAAAGCACGGAATTCGCGCCATTTCGGAACCCTCCAGCGCTGGAAGGGCGTTTGCTTCACATGTGAGCCAAGCGGGAGAGGATTGATGAAGTATTCCAGATTTTTCCTGATGATCGGCACGTCGACGCTGGTGATGTTCGTGCTGATGTATCTGAACACCTACCTTCTGGGGCACGTCTTCTTTTCGGAAACGCGGGCTTGGATGGCTGTGCTGATGGGGGCCACGATGGCCTTTGTCATGCTGTCCTTCATGCTGTCGATGTACACCAACAAGGCGCTGAACGCGGGCATCTTCGTGGGCTCCGTCGTGGTCTTTGCGCTGTCGCTCTGGCTGGTGCGCAGTCAGGTCACGGTGCAGGACCGGTCCTTCATGCGGGCGATGATCCCGCACCATTCGATTGCCATCATGACCTCATCGCGGGCCGAGATCACCGATCCGCGCGTGGCGACACTGGCCGAGGCCATCGTCTATGCGCAGGACAAGGAAATCGCCGAGATGCGCTATTTGATCGCCGATATCTCGGCCAATGGCGAGGCTGATCCGACCGGCGAGACCGCCGCGCCCGAGGTGGTCGACGCCCGACAGGCTCTGTCGACCGAGGTGACCGCCACCGTCGACCCGGAATTCCTGACCGCCGACGACATCACCAAGGCCCTGCCCGAAGGTGCCACCTGCCGGTTTACCTACACCGCCACCAGCCCCGCCGTTCTGGCCGTGGGCAAGGACGCGGCAGTGATGAAGATCAGCGGCGACCTCGTGCGACTTGACCGGCAGGGTGACGGCTTTGCCGCCGACCCGCTGAGTGCCGAACTGCACAAGGGTGATGACCTGACCGATCTGATCGTCACGGCCGGGCCGGATTACTCCGCCGGGTTCCGCGGCCAATATACCTGCGAAGGAGGTCAATGATGCCCAAGGATACAACGCAAACCGCCACGCTGTATCGGATGGTCATGCCCGACCATCTTTGCCCGTTTGGCCTGAAATCCAAGGACTTGCTGGAACGTCAGGGCTATACGGTCGATGACCACCACCTGACAACGCGCGAAGAAACCGACGCGTTCATGGAAAAGCACGGGGTCGAAACGACGCCGCAGACCTTCATCGACGGTGTGCGGATCGGCGGCTATGACGACCTGCGTGTGCATTTCGACCTCGACCCGCCCAAGGACGAACAAAGCGACACCAGCTACCAGCCGGTCATCGCGATCTTTTCCGTCGCGGCGCTGCTGGCGCTGGGGCTGTCGTGGCACCAATACGGCACGGTCCTGACGCTGCGCGCGCTGGAATGGTTCATTTCGCTGTCGATGACGATCCTCGCGATCCAGAAATTGCAGGACGTCGAGAGTTTCTCGACCATGTTCCTGAACTACGACCTGCTCGCCCGCCGCTGGGTGCCCTACGGCAAGGTTTACCCGTTCGGCGAGGCGTTGGCGGGCATCCTGATGACCGCCGGAGCCCTGACATGGCTGTCGGCCCCGGTCGCGCTGTTCATCGGCACGGTTGGCGCCGTCAGCGTCTTCAAGGCTGTCTACATCGACAAGCGCGCGCTGAAATGCGCCTGCGTCGGCGGGTCGTCGAAAGTGCCCTTGGGGTTTGTGTCGCTGACCGAGAACCTGATGATGATCGCCATGGGCCTGTGGATGGGCAGCAAGGCACTGTTCGGGTGATGGTCTGAAAAATGCCTTTTTTCCCGCGCCTACATGCTCGGCACGGAAATTTTGGCCACACGTTTTGGTGACTTGCCGGGTGTCGTTTTCTCGCTTATCGATTCACGAATGTCTCACTGGATTCGCGCACTTCTGGTCAAATTTCAGGTCGTCGCCCTTTTTCTGGCGATGGCCCTGATGCCGTCCAACGCGTCCGCGATGATCCTGTGCGACGGACACGAGGCGACCATTGAGCAGGCGCACGACCACGCCAGTCAAACAACGGACCACGCGGTTGATCACGCTACGGATCATTGCGCATCGCATATTTGCGTCCTCGGCGATCTACGGTCAGCGGATGCGGAGGCGCCGCGCGCCATTCCAGTGTCGATCCGGTCCTGGGACATAGCTTCGCTTGTCATCACCGCAATTCCCGAAGGTTTGCAGCGCCCCCCACGTGCCTGATGCAGCCCCGCCGCGGCGATTCGCCTGCGGATAACTGCATCTGACACGACGAGGGACTACCAGTGAAACTTGCTATTGCGGCTGGATTGCCGCTGCTCGTGGGTGCCTGTGCGGCACTTCCCGAGCTTGACACCGCGCCTGGGTTGACGGCCGCGTCTGTGACGCCGCCTGCGACCATGGCGCAACCTGGACCGAATGTGGCCTATCTTGGCTACCGGCTTCAAGAACCCGCTGACTGGCGCAGCCTGAACGATGCACAGCGGGAGGGCGGCAAATGAAACTGCCGTTGATGCTCGGCGCGGCGCTGCTGGTGGCAGCCTGCGCCAATCCCGCTGTAATCGAGCGCGCAAAGGCCGACCGTGCCGGTTTCGTCAGCGTCGAAGAGGGCGCCCGCAAGGCCGTCGGGGCTGTGCCCGTTTGGAACCAGTCCGCTGCCGATATCGAGGCCACGGAAAGGCGCGTGCACGCCCTGGTCCATGGCAAGACGATCAGCGCCGATACCGCAGTGCAGGTCGCGCTGATCAACAACCGCGCGCTTCAGGCCAGCTTTGCCGAGCTGGGACTGTCTTCGACGGACCTGTGGGAGGTGGCCATGGGCCCGGTGCCCACGCTCGGCGTATCCGTTTCGGGCCTGGCGGGTGACGTGACCCGCACGCTCGAGGCGACCGTGGCGGGCGCGCTTCTGGATCTTGCAACGACCAAGCCGCGTACCCAGCTGGCCGAAGTCCGCTTTCGCCAGGCGGAACTGGCGGCGCTGGCACAAACCATTGACCTTGCCGTGGAAACCCGCCGCGCCTGGATCGAAGCGGTCGGGGCCTTCGAGGCGGCCGCGCTGATCGGACAGACCCACGGCACGGCCGAGGCCGCATCGGAGCTGGCGGTGCAGTTGGGCCGGACCGGCGCCATGAACAAGGCCGACCAGGCGCGCGAACATGCCTTTACCGCAGAACTGGCGGCTGAACGCGCCGCCGCCCGGCTGGAGGCACAGCTGGCCAAGGAAAAGCTGCTGCGCCTGATGGGTCTGTGGGGGAGCGCCACCACCGTCTACGTGCCCGATGCGCTGCCCGCCCTGCCGCGCGGTCCGCGCGCGGCAGGCAACATTGAGCAGCAGGCACTGGCCAACCGCGTCGACCTGGCCGCGGGCAAGCTGGAACTGCAGGCCATCGCCTTGGATTATCGTCTGACCGGCAAGACCCGCATGGTGTCCGACGCGGCGCTGGTCGCCGGGGTCGAGCTGGAGCGCGCCAACGGCGAAACCGAGGCCACGCCCGCGCTGGCGCTGGATTTCGAAATCCCGCTGTATGACACTGGCCCGCTGGTGTCGAAACGCGGCCGCATGGCCTACCTGCAGGCGGCGAACACCCTGGCACAGCAGGCCATCGACGCGCGGTCGGACGCGCGCATGGCCTACAAGGCGGTCACGGGGCGGCACAACATCGCGCGACATTGGCGCGACCAGGTACTGCCGCTGCGCCGCCAGATCGATGAAGAGGCGCTGCTGTCCTACAACGGCATGCTGACCTCTACCTTCGAACTGATCGCCGACGCGCAGGAGGGGCTGGACTCCCGGCTGTCCGCCGCCGAGGCCAAGCGAGACTACTGGCTCGCCGAAACTGAAGCGACCGCCGCGATCTGGGGCGGATCCGTAACCCTGTCCAAAGGAGGGGAAGAATGATGAACCGTCGTCAATTGCTGGGCGCCGGGCTGACCGCCGGTGCCGGTGCCGTGCTGGCCTCGGCCGCCGCCGCGGAAACCCGTTTCCGCGACCTGCCAGAGGCCGCCTTTACCGACATCCCCTACACGCAGGTGCCAGACCGTCCCATGACCGGACTGGATTATAACCCGGTCGTGACGCTGAACGGCTGGTCCCTGCCGTGGCGGATGAACGGCAACGTGAAGGAATTCCACCTCGTCGCCGAGCCGGTCGAGCGCATCATGGCGGATGGCATGATGGCGCGGCTGTGGGGCTATAACGGCCAATCCACCGGCCCCACCATCGAGGCGGTCGAGGGCGAGCGCGTGCGCATCTACGTGACCAACCGCTTGCCGGAACACACATCCGTGCATTGGCACGGGCTGATATTGCCTTCGGGGATGGACGGCGTCGGTGGCCTCAGCCACCCCGCGATCCCGCCGGGCAAGACCTTTGTGTATGAGTTCGACCTGACCAAGTCCGGCACCTTCATGTACCACCCGCATGCGGATGAGATGGTGCAGATGGCCATGGGCATGATGGGCCTGTTCATCGTGCATCCGCGCGACCCGGCCTTCATGCCGGTGGATCGGGATTTTGCGTTTCTGCTGGCGGCCTACGACATCGATCCCGGCACCTACATCCCGCGCGTGGCCGAGATGACCAACTTCAACATGTGGACCTGGAACAGCCGGATTTTCCCTGACATTGATCCCTTGGTGGTGAACAAGGGCGACCGGGTGAGGGTGCGCTGTGGTAACCTGACGATGACCAACCACCCGATCCACATGCACGGCTACGACTTCCATGTCACCTGTACAGATGGCGGCTGGGTGCCCGAAACAGCCCGCTGGCCGGAGGTCAGCATCGACATTCCCGTCGGTGCCATGCGGGCCTATGAATTCGACGCAATCCACGAAGGTGACTGGGCGATCCATTGCCACAAGTCACACCACACGATGAACGCCATGGGCCATGAATTGCCCACGGTGATCGGTGCCGACAAGACCCGACTGACCCAGATGATGCGCCGCCATCAGCCCGGTTACATGCCGATGGGCACCGCCGGAATGGCCGACATGGGCGAGATGTCCATGGAAATCCCCGAGAACACCATCCCGATGATGGCGGGCTGGGGACCCCATGGCCCGCTGGAAATGGGTGGCATGTTCAGTGTCGTGAAGGTCCGCGAGGGCATCGACCGCGACGATTACAGCGATCCCGGCTGGTATCAGAACCCGCCCGGAACCGAAGCCTACGAATGGACGGGCGAGCTGCCCGAACACGCAAGCAACACCAGCCCCAAAACCGTGATCACGCCGCGCGGCGGCGTGCGGCAGGGTTGATGCAAGAGCACAGGAGAAACGCGCTCATGAGAACTGCACTTCTGATACTGGGGCTGGCCATGGCGCCCGCCCTGGCCCCTGTCCCGGGCTTGGCAGACGCCGGACATGGCAGCGGGCAGATGGCCGTCGGCATGCCCGCCATGCACGGCCATGAACCCACCCGCACGATCGACGTCATCATGCGGGAGGATTACGACAAGGACGCGCCTTTCGTCTTTGAACCCTCGGCTGACATGGTCTTTGCGGCGGGTGAAACCGTCCGTCTGCACATCGTCAACATGGGCGAGGAAACCCACGAGTTCGTCATGGACACGATGGCGGAAAACGCCGAGCACAAGGTGTTGATGGCAAAGTTCCCCGAGATGGAACACGACGACCCGAACTCGGTACGACTGGATCCCGGCGAAGAGGCCGACATCCTCTGGACCTTCAACAAAGCGGGCAAGTTCGAATTCGCCTGCCTCCTGCCCGGCCACTACGAGGGCGGCATGCACGGCGCCCTTATCGTCAACTGATCTTCAATCCACAGGAAATCCAAAATGAACAAACTTCTGAAACTGTCCGCCGCCATGATCCTTGCAGCCGGGGCCGCGTTGGCTGAGGGCGACCACCCGATGTCCTCGGGGACCGTAACCAAGATCGACACCAAGTGGAACAAGGTCACAATCGATCACGGCCCGCTGGAAAATCTCGACATGCCCGCCATGAAGATGGTGTTCGATCTGTCCGATCCGACCATGCTCGACGGTTTGAGCGAGGGTGCCAGGATCACCTTCCTTGCAGAGCGGGTGAACGGTAAACTGACCGTCACCGAACTGTCGAAGTGAAACTGCTGCGCGCCCCTGTTGCGGGGCGCGCTTGCACGTCAGGCTTGGTTCGCGTCGCTGCGCGCCAGATCCTGAAGGATCGGGCAGTCGGGGCGGTGATCCCCGGCGCAGGCGTGGATCAGCGTGTCGAGGGTGGCGCGCATGGATTGCAGCTGCGCGATCTTCTCATCGATCTGCCGCAGGTGTTCCTCGGCCACCGCCTTGACCTGCGCACTTTCGCGGTGATCGTCCTCATACAGCGCCATCAGCGTCCGGCAATCCTCGATGGTGAAGCCAAGCGCGCGGGCCCGGCCCAGAAAGGCCAGCTTGTGCAGGTCGCTTTCGCGGAAGCTGCGATAGCCGTTTTCGCTGCGCTGCGGGCGGATCAGCCCGATATCCTCGTAATAGCGGATGGTCTTGGGCGGCAAGCCCGATTGGCGGGCGACGTCTCCGATGTTCATTCTTGCCTCCTTATTCCGCCGGGGCGGCCACGGGCGCCGCGCCGCTGCGGGCCGGATCGGCCCGTTCCGACATCGCGGGCGCGACGCGGCGCAGGCGCAGCGCGTTGGTCAGGACAAGGACCGAGGACAGCGCCATCGCCCCCGCCGCCAGCATCGGCGACAGCAGCACACCCCAGACCGGGTACAGGGCCCCTGCCGCCACCGGGATCAGCGCGGTGTTGTAGGCGAAGGCCCAGAACAGGTTCTCGCGGATGTTGCGCATGGTCCGGGTCGAGACCTCGACCGCGTTGACCACCCCGCGCAGGTCGCCCGACATCAAGACCACATCGGCGGATTCGATGGCCACGTCGGTGCCGGTGCCGATGGCAATGCCCACATCCGCATGGGCCAGCGCGGGGGCATCATTGATGCCATCCCCGACAAAGGCGACGCGGCGGCCTTGGCGCAAGGCCTCCAGCGCGGCGACCTTGCCATCGGGCAGCACCCCGGCGACGACATGATCGATGCCGGTTTCGCGGGCGATGACATCCGCCGTGGCCTGCTTGTCACCAGTAATCATGGCGACGGTCAGCCCCTTGGCGCGCAGGGCGGCGATGGCCGCCTTGCTGGCGGGTTTCACCGGATCGGCCACACCGATCACCGCCGCGACCTGCCCGCCGATGGCGGCGAACAGCGCGGTGCGGCCAGTCTCCGCCAGTTCCGCCTCGCGATCCGCCAAGGCACTGACATCCACACCTTCACGCGTCATCAAGCGGTCGGCACCGATCAACACCTCCCGGCCCTCGACCTCGGCGCGCACACCGTAGCCCGTGACCGAGGCAAACCCCGCGATCTGCGGCAGGGTCATCCCCTCGGCCTGTGCGGCACGCACGATCGCCTCGGCGATCGGGTGCTCGGACTGCGCCTCGACAGCGGCCACCACGGGCAGCACCCCGGCGCGGTCAAAGCCCGGCGCCAGCACGAGGTCCGTCAATTCCGGGCGACCCTCGGTCACGGTGCCGGTCTTGTCCAAAGCCACGACCTGCACGCCATCCAGCGCCTGCAACGCGTCACCCTTGCGAAACAGCACGCCCAGTTCGGCGGCGCGCCCCGTGCCCACCATGATCGAGGTCGGCGTGGCAAGACCCATCGCACAGGGGCAGGCAATAATCAGCACCGACACACCCGCCACCAAAGCCATGGTCAGCGCGGGCTGCGGCCCGACGACCAACCAGACCAGCACGGTCAGCACAGCGACGCTCATGACGGCGGGGACGAACCACAGGGTGATGCGGTCGACCAAGCCCTGAATCGGCAGCTTTGCCCCCTGCGCCTCTTTGACCATGCGGATGATCTGCGCCAGCGTCGTATCCTGCCCGACGCGCCCCGCGCGGACCGTCAGGCTGCCGGTGCCGTTGACCGTGCCGCCGGTCACGCTGTCGCCAATGTCCTTGGCCGCCGGAACCGGCTCTCCGGTGAGCATGCTTTCATCGACACGGCTGGCGCCCTCTGTCACCTCGCCATCGACGGCAATACGCTCGCCCGGGCGGACCAGAACGATGTCCCCTTGCGCCAGTTCCTCGACCGGGATTTCCACGGTCTCGCCGCCGCGCAGCACGCGCGCGGTCTTGACCTGCAACCCCAGCAGTTTCTCGATGGCGGCACCGGTGCGCCCCTTGGCGCGGGCCTCAAGGAACCGGCCCAGCAGGATCAACACGACGATCACCGCCGCTGCCTCGAAATAGACGGCACGCAGGGCGTCGGGCAAAAGCCCCGGCAAGAAGGTCGCCACGACCGAATACATATACGCCGCCCCGGTGCCCACCGCGACAAGGCTGTTCATGTCCGGCGCGCCCTTCAGCAATGCGGGGATGCCCTTGGCGTAGAACATCCGCCCCGGCCCGGCCAGCACGAGGGTCGTCAGCAGGAATTGCAGCACCCAGCTGGTCTGCTGGCCGATGGTGGCGTTGATCCAGTGGTGAAAGGCCGGGAAGACATGCCCGCCCATCTCCACGATGAAGACCGGCAGCGCCAGCGCCGCGGCAAAGGCCATGCGCCGCGACAACGCGCGGGCCTCTTCGGCCTTGCGGGTGCTGCGATCCTCGGTGTCGGTGGCCTCGGCCAGCCGGGCGGGATAGCCCGCCTGCGTGCTGGTCGCGACCAGCTGGGCCGGGGTGACGGCCCCTTCGGCATAGGTGACGGTGGCGGTTTCGGCGGCGAGGTTCACGTTGACCTCCAGCACGCCCGGCACCGCCGCCAGCGCACGATCCACCCGCCCGACACAAGACGCGCAGGACATGGACTCGACGGTCATCGTCACCCGCCCGGTGCGCGCCGGATAGCCCAGATCGGCCAGCGCAGCCACGACCTCGCCCGCGCGGTCGGGGCTGTCCACCTGCATCCGCGCCGATTCAGACGCGAGGTTCACCGACACGTCGCTCACGCCCTCCAGAGTCGACAGTCCGCGATCCACGCGGCCCACGCAGGACGCGCAGGACATGCCTTCGACAGACAGGGTCAGGGGAATCGGGTCCGACATGGGGGGCTCCTTCGCTTTGATCTTGCGGCAGAGATAGGGCTTCCAGTCACTGGAGGGTCAAGGGCCGAAAATAAATTTCTGCGCCGCTCCGACCATCTTGACCTTCCCCCCGCTGGAACCTCTATCTCCCTGTCAGTCAAAATCCGGAAAGGTATGAACATGGACTTCAAGGTTCCCGACATGAGCTGCGGCCACTGCACCTCGGCCATCGAGAAATCGGTCAAATCGGCAGACCCGGCGGCGCAGATCGCCTGCGATCTGGACACCCGCACGGTGCGTATCGACAGCGCGCTCAGCGCCGATCAGCTGTCGGCTGCGATCAAGGACGGCGGATACGAGTCCACCGCAGCCTGAGCGACACCGCTGCCCGCGCATGGACGCGGGCAGCGCACATTCATTCAGCGGCTTGGCGCGCTTCGGCAACCAGCTTGGCCAATTGGTCGGTTTCAACGAAACCGGGCACCAATGCGTCGCCGATCACGAAAGACGGGGTGCCGTTGAACCCAAGCGCCTGCGTCAACTGCATCGAGGTCGCGATATGGTCTTCGACTTCCGGGGCATCCATGTCGGCACGTAATTGCTCGATGTCCAGACCCACCTCTTCGGCCACGCGTAGCACGCTGGCCTCTTCGGCGCGGCCTTCGTTACCCATCATCGCCCAATGGAAGTCTTCGTATTTTCCCTGCTTGCGGGCCGCCAGCGCAGCCTTTGCGGCAAAGACCGAGCCGTCGCCGAGAATCGGCCATTCGCGATAAACCAGACGGATGTTCGGATCCGCGTCGATGAGCGCGCGGACCTCGGGTTTCACGCGGCGGCAATAGGGGCAGTTGTAGTCAAAGAACTCGACCACGGTCACGTCGCCGTCGGGATTGCCCAGCACCGGGGCGTTCGGGTCATTCTCGATCAACTCGCGCTGTGTGTCCAGCGCACGCGCCTGCGCATCGGCCTGCGCGCCCGCCTGACGTTGCTCAAGGATCGCCACCGCTTCCATCACGATTTCCGGGTTCTCGCGTATCGCTTCGAGAACCAGCTCCTTGATCCGCGCCTCGTCGAGATCCTGCGCCAGGGTCGGCAACGGCGTCAGCGCGACCAGCGCCAGAGCAAGTATGGGGGTTTTGAATGTCATGTCAGTTGTCTCCGTTTTCCATGTCGGCCTTGCTGCGTTCGGCCTGCACCTGCTGGGTCCGGTCTGGCCAGGTGGAGCGGATGTAGGCGAGGATGTTCCTGATCTGTTGATCGCTCAGTCGGTCGTCAAAGCCGGGCATGCCGCTATCGAACTCCATGCCCTGCTGTGCCATGAAGCCCTTGCCGCCCAGCTTGGTATAGCCGAACAGCACGCGGTCGCTGTGATGCCAGGTGTGGCCGGTTTCGTCATGCGGCGGGGCAGGCAGTCGGCCATCCGGGCCGGGCGCGCGCCAGTCGGGCTGCCCCTGCAACTCGGCCCCGTGGCAAGAGGCGCAATTCTCGGCATACAAGACCTCGCCTTCGGCGATATCCGGCGTGTCGGCCAATGCGGTCTGCGCCAGAACCAGCGCGGCCCCGATGATGGATACTGACCCCTTCATGTGACCTCCAACCATGTGGTCATGCCGGACGCGGCGTGTTCAAGCATGTGGCAATGGAAGAGCCACTTGCCCGGGTTGTCCGCGACAAAGGCGATTTCCCGGGTCTCGTTCGCGCCGATCAGCAGCGTGTCGCGCATCGATCCTGTCTTACCTTGGGTGACCTCACGGAAGTGCATACCGTGAAGGTGCATGGCGTGGGGAAATACGGTGTCATTGGTGATCGCGACCCGCGCGTGGTCGCCCCGCGACAGCGTCGTCAAGGGCGTGTCGGGCATATTCGCCACGTCGTTCAACGCCCAGAAATAGCCCGCTGCCGCGAGCTGGCGAAAGCCCTTGCGTTCACCGTTCAGCACCGCCGCGTTCATCCGTCCCATCGCGCCGCCCGACATGTACAGCTTGACTGGCGTGGCATTGGCCAGATCGAGCAAATCCATTCGCGGATTGGGTGGCAACGCGGCGGGGGCGGCGCGAGCCACCTGCGCACCCTGCCCCGTCACCGTAAAGGCCACCTGCGGAAAGGGTTCATTGGTATCGACATTCAACAGCGCCGCCGGTTCGCCCTGCGCGGCGGTGATGTCGACGAACAAGTCGATCCGCTGCGCCGGACCCAGCAGGAGCGTGTCCGCGACCGGCTGCGGCTGTGCCAAGGGCATCCCGTCAAGTGCGACGGTCCAGCCCGTCATCCCCTGTAGCCGCAGCGCAAAAATGCGCGCGTTGGCGGCATTGATCAGGCGCAGCCGCAGTCGGTCGTTCCGCTGTGCCGTCAGGGTCAGATTATACTGACCGTTGGTGGTGACGTAGTTCCCGCTTCGCCCGCCGTGGCTCATCATCATCGGCTGGTCAAACGTGTCGGCGATCTGACCGGTTTCAGGGTCGATCAGCCAGTCGTCGAGGATCAGCACCTCGTCGCGATCCACGTCAGGGGCATGAGGCTCTTCGACGATCAACGCACCGCGCAGTCCGCGCGCAACCTGCACGTATGATCGGTTATGCGCGTGATACCAATAAGTTCCGGCATCCGGCACGGTGAAGTCATAATCAAAGGTCTCGCCCGGCCGCACCGCGTCCTGCGTCAGGCCCGACACACCGTCCATGACGTTGTCGATGCGGATGCCATGCCAATGCACGGAGGTGGCCTCGGGCAGGTCATTGACCAGTTGTCGTTGCACGCGCGCGCCTTGCGGCACACGGATCTCGGTGCCGGGGACCGCGCCGTCATAGCCCCAGATGCGCGTCTGCGGGTAACCATTGGGCAGCAGTTGCAGGCTGGCCTCGCGCGTGACCAGAGGTATGGCACCGCTGAGGGACTGCGCCCGCAGTGGCAGGCCCAGACCCGCCGCCGCCCCCGCGAGGGCAAGGAAAGTGCGCCGCGTGTATGTCATACGCTTGTGTCCTTTGCAGGGGACGAGGGCCACCGTGGCCCCCGCCCGTCTCGTGTCAGTCCGTCTGCCCGCCGTCTTCGCCTTGCAGAAGGTAGGTCGCCATGGCGGTCCGGTCCTCGGGTGTCATGAAGCGCGTGTTCTCGCGCACCACTTCGGACATGCTTCCACCAAAGGCATCACCCGAAGGCGTCAACCCGGTTTCCAGCGCATACGCCAGCGCCGAAACCGTCCAGCCGCCCTCTTCCAGCGCCTGCGGTTGAATCGAGGGTGCCTTGCTGCCGCCGGGCAGAGCCGCGTTTCCGGCGAACCGTGCAGCAAGGTCTCGCCCCCCGGCAAGATTGCGGGGGGTATGGCAGGCACCGCAATGGGCTGGGCCGCGGACCAGTTCCCGTCCCCGGTTCCATGCGTCGCTGCGGCCCTCGACCGGCCGGGTGTCCGGGTCGTGGAGAAAGGCCGCGCGCCACAGTTTCAGCCCCCAACGCTGATCGAAGGGGAACCCCACCACATGATCGGGCGCAGGGTCTGCAACGGGCGGCACCGTCTGGAACGCCGCCCAGAGATCGGCGATGTCCTGATCGGTGAAGTCCGCGTAAAACGCATAGGGAAAGGCCGGATAATACGGGGTTCCGTTTGGCCCGACCCCCTGCCGGACCGCCCTTGCGAATTGCTCGACCGTCCAGTTGCCAAGGCCACTGACCGGGTCAGTGGTCAGATTTGGCGGGTGGAACGTGCCAAAAGGCGTATCCAGCGGCGCGCCGCCCGCAAGAGGCGCACCGCCTGCCTCGAAATTCGAGTGGCAAGAGATGCAGCCGCTGGCCCGTGCGAGATAGGCACCGCGATCAACATTGCCTGACAAGGTGATCGGGACGGTGGCAGCGCCGACCGGCCAGACGACCAGCGACACCACCCCCGCAAGCGCGACCGTGCCCAGCACCGCCGCGCCCATAAGGATGCGACGCATGGTCAGTCATCCTCGGCGCGGAAGCGCGCATGGCAGGCGGAACAGACCTGCGTGGTCATGTTGAAGGCCGCATCGGCGGGCATGGCACCGATGGCCTCAGCGCTCATCATGTCGGCTGAGTCGCCCATCATGGACCCGCCCCCCATCATGCTGCTCCCGCCCATCATGGCACCAGCGCCCATGCTGCCATCGCTTCCCAGACCGTTGGCCGCCGCCAATTCCAGCCCGCGCGCATAGGTTTCCAACTGGTCAGCCAGATCAGTGAAGCGGGCCCAGTCCTGCCAGATCTCATCCTTGGCCTCCGACGGGGCACCGCCGCTGCCTTCGGGGAATTGCTCTGTCAGGGCTTTGCCGGCATGGGCCTGAAAGGTGAGGGCGGCGGCGCGCAGGGCCTCCGCGTCATAGGCCGTTTCGCCGCGCATCATGGGAGTGACGGTTTTCACCGCCTTACCCATCGCCATCATGGCCTCCATGCGTTCCTTGACGATGCCTGTGGCGCTGCCATGGGCAAGTGCGGTCACGGTGGTGCCGGCAATCAGGATGGCGGCGGTCAAAGTCGTTTTTTTCATAGTCTCATGTCTCCGTTGATCGTTTTTCAGCTGAGTCATCAGACACGATATCGCGGCGGGGGTGGATCATCGGTAAAGCGCCAACCCTCGTCCAACCGAGCCTCCGAAAGCCGTGGCGTGTCGAGCCGAACAGGTGTGACCTCCGGCATATGAAGCGCAAGGAAGATCACCGCAGGGGCGCAGTCGATACCGGGGTGGCAATGGCCCTGTGCCTCGGAATCATGCACATGGTCCTCGACGGAGGCGATCCGGCGGCTTTCGGGATGCGGGTCGAACTCGGTCACGCCAAGCGACGCCAGCACCATCGTGCAGAGCAACACCAGACACAGCCGAAGTCCCACCCGAACCCGCATCAGTTGATCCCGTTCGCCCGCTGCAATTCCCGCACATAGGCGACGATCATCTTGACGTCGCCGTCGGTCACGCCGTCGATTTTCGGCATGTTGCCGAAGTTCCAGTGATGAGATTGCACGCCGTTCTTGGCTGCCATGAGAAAGGCCATGTCGCCATGATGGTTCGGCTCGTAGATCTTGTGGACCAGCGGCGGCGCGATGCCGTTCTGTCCTGCGGCGTTATCGCCATGACACTTGGCGCAGGCCGCTTCGAACATGGTCTTGCCCAGCTTTGCACTGGCCGACAGGTCATCGGGAAGAGAGACCTCGGCAATGGGCGCACCTTCAGCAATATTGCTGGTGTCCGGCGGCACCATCGAATGCCCTTGCGGCGCGTCCTGCGCGCCAAACACCTGCCATCCCAGTGCCGCGACACCACCGATCAGAACGACCCCGATCAGGCCCGTCAACTTGTCCATCTTGTCTGTCCTGCTTGTTTGATTTCAGATCAGTTTGACCTGTGTGCCAAGCGGCGCGCGGTCGTAGACCTCTTCGATCTGTCGGTTGTAGAGACCAATGCAACCGTTCGAGGACTTGCGTCCGATCTTGCGCGTGTCCTGCGTTCCGTGGATCCGGTAGTAGGTCCATGACAGGTATAGCGCCCGTGTTCCCAGGGGATTGGTCGGGTCGCCGCCCTCGACATATGCGGGCCATTCCGGGTTGCGTTCGCGCATCGACGGGGTCGGCGCCCAGCCGGGATTCTTGCGTTTTTCGACGACTTCGGTGTAGCCACGCTTGGTCAGTTCATCCGTCAGCGGAACCGATGTCGGATAGATCCGCATTTCACCCTCTGCAGTCCAGTGCTGCAGCATCTTGCTGGCGGTGTCGGCGATGATGATGCCCTTGCCAAGGTTATCGAAATGGTCATGCCAGTCATGGGTCCGAAATGCCGAGATGTTGCGCCGTTGCACATCCCCGGCGGCGCGCAGGATGCCCGGCGCTCCGATCAGACCGGCAGAGGCCATGGCCGCGCGCAGAACGGCGCGACGCGTCTGTTTCTGTCTGGTCATGGTCATACCCTCCGTCAACTTTGGCAATGATAGATACAGGCCGGGCCGCACACATCAATCGCAGCAGGGCCAGAGAAATGTATCTGTTTGTATCCTTGACCTTCCGCTGCCGGAGGGTGGCATAACCGCCATCGACGACACCGCGAAAGGATTGGGCGATGAAGGATGACAGGCACTCTGCCAGGGGCGCAGGAAAGCTGATGCATTGGGGCATGATGGCCTGCTGCGCCGTGATGCTGCTGCCGATCGCCGGATATTTCATCGGCGGCGGCACATTGTCGGGGCTGGGATCGAATGCACTGGCCTTTGCGCCGCTGGTGCTATGCGTCGGTGCGCACCTTGTCATGCACAAGATGATGGGCAAATCGTGCCACAGCCACGACACTGCCAAATCCGAGGCGCGCTCGGAGCGCCGCCCCGAGGAGGCCTGAAGGACTTGACCCCTCGCGTCTTTGTGCTTGGGGCAATGGCGGTTGTGTCGGGCTGTTCTGCCACGCTCAGTGACTGCTTCCGTTCGCCCTCAGCCCTGTCGACGCAGGGTGGAGATACGGTCGCGGCCTTGCTTCCCCCTGGCTGCGAGATCGTGGACGGATCGTCGCCCGGCGTTGCACAACTGCGTTGCGCAGATGGCCGGACAGGATTCGTTCTGAACACGGGAAACTGACGTGACCATGCTGCGCCGGAAGACGTATTTTGTCGGGTTTCTGACCGCCCTGTCGCTGATTGCGAGCGGGGCCTTGGCCGCCACGTCGGACGTTTATCGTTCGACCCCTGTCATTGCCCGGCTCATCACCGCGCAAAACGGTGTGGCGCCGGGATCACGCAGCTTGGCCGCCGGGTTGGACCTGACCATATCCGAGGGATGGAAGACCTATTGGCGCACGCCGGGAGAGGTCGGCACACCGCCCCGGGTCGACTGGTCCGGCTCGACCAACATCGCCGAAGTCGATTTTCAATGGCCTGCACCGGAACGCTTCACCGCCTTCGGCATCCAGAATTTCGGCTATCATGGAGAGGTTGTGTTCCCCTTGCGGATCACGCTGAAACAGCCCGGCACCGCGGCCCGGCTGCACGCGGCCGTGTCGCTGCTGGTATGCTCCGACATCTGCGTGCCTGAGGATTTCGTCCTGACGCTCGACCTGCCGCCGGGCAGCGGCATCGACCAGACCTCTGCCGACAGGATTGCGCGTTTCGTGGACAAGGTCCCGCAAATGGCCCCCGTTCCGCGCATCACCTCGGCGCAATTCCATGTGGATGACGCGGCCCGCAGCCTGACCGTCGCGCTGCGCAGCACCAAGGCCTTCGACGCGCCCGACATCTTCCCCGAGGCCGGTGACGGCGTCACCTTCGGTGCACCCGACATTCGGCTGGGCGAAGACGGACGCCTGCTTTGGGCGCGGCTCCCGATCCTGTCCTCTGGCCCGCCCGAGACACCGCGTATCACAGTGACCGACGGGGACACCCGCGCCTTTACGGTGCCAGCCACAAAGGTGGCAAGCGCCCCTGCCCCGCCCTTTCGTCTGGCAACGCGGAGGACCGGGGCGGGGATGCTGGCCGGGATCGCCGCGCTTGCCTTCCTTGGCGGTCTGATCCTGAACGTTATGCCCTGCGTGCTGCCCGTCCTGTCGATCAAGTTCTCGTCTGTCCTGCGCCACGGCTCAGAGGATCGCCCGCGCATCCGCCGCGGTTTTCTTGCCGCCGCCGCCGGGGTCCTCACCTTCATGTGGGCGCTTGCGGCGGTACTCTACGGATTGAAATGGGCGGGTGTGTCCGTGGGTTGGGGTCTGCAATTCCAGAACCCGGTCTTCCTTGCAGGTCTGATCGTCGTGATGACGGTTTTTTCCGGCAACCTGCTGGGCGCGTTCGAGATTTCCTTGCCGTCCAGGCTCCAGACATGGATGGCCAATAACGGCGGCGGAGATTTTGCCACAGGCCTTTTCGCGGCGGTCATGGCCACGCCCTGTTCCGCGCCGCTGCTGGGCACCGCCATAGCCTTTGCGCTGGCCGGTCGGGGTCTCGATATCGCCGTGATCTTTACCGCGCTGGGGCTGGGGCTGGCTCTGCCATACCTGCTGGTCGCGGCGTGGCCAGGAGTGGTGACGTGCCTGCCGAAGCCCGGGCGCTGGATGCTGCTGGTCAAGGTGGTTCTGGGGCTGATGCTGTTGGCCACGCTCGGGTGGCTGGTCTGGGTCATGAGCGGTGTCGCCGGGCCGTGGACTGCGCTCATCGTGCTGGCATTGGCGCTGTCGGTGACCGGGTTGCTGTCGCTCAGCCGCCTGTCACCGGGTCCGCGCCTGTCTGGCGCGGCGCTTCTGGTCGCTGTGACGTTGGTGGCCGCTCCCTTCGTGTCCACGCCCGCCGCCTCCCCCGCGCCGGACGGCAGCGCGCTGGCTTGGCAAAGCTTTGCCCGCGCCGAGATCGCGCGGCAGGTGTCGGGCGGGCAGGTCGTCTTTGTCGATGTCACTGCGGATTGGTGCCTGACCTGCAAGGCCAACAAAGCCCTGGTGCTGGAACGCGACCCGGTGCGCACGGCGCTGTCCGCTGACGGCATCACCCTCATGCAGGCCGACTGGACGCGCCCGGACGAGTCGATTGCGCGCTATCTCGAAAGCTTCGACCGTTACGGCATCCCCTTCAACGTCGTCTATGGACCGGGCGCGCCAGAGGGTATCGTCCTGTCGGAAATCCTGACGGACCGATCCGTGCTGAAGGCTCTCGATCGGGCAACCTTGCCGAACTGACATTTAAACATTATGTATATGGAATATGTTGGACCTTTAGTTGGTCTGCAGATCCGCGTCAGTGGGCATGGCCATGTCAGTCGATCGAAAAGAACACTGGGACACCGTCTACGGCAAGACGCCCGAGACCAGCCTGAGCTGGCATCAGGACGATCCGACAGTTTCGCTCGACCTAATTCGGATGGCCGGAATTCCCAGAGGCGCGTCGGTGATCGACATAGGCGGCGGCATGTCCCGTTTCACGGACGCCGTGCTGGCGATGGGGCTGCGCGACGTGACGATTTTGGACCTGTCGCAAGTGGCCTTGGATGCCGCGCGAGACCGGCTGGGGCCCGCAGGGGGCAGCTTGACCTGGCTGTGTAAAGACATCACCACCTGGTCGCCGACGCGACAGTACGACCTGTGGCATGACAGGGCGGTATTCCACTTTCTCACCGACCCCGCCGACAGAGCCGCCTATATCGAGAGCTTGACACGCGCCGTCCGGATCGATGGCCATGCCATCATAGCCACTTTTGCGCCGGACGGACCGGATCGGTGCAGCGGCCTGCCGGTCGTCCGCTACAGCCCCGAGAATATCGCGGTGCTTTTGGCAGACAGTTTCGCGCCGGTGGCGCATCGCCGCCACCTCCACCAAACCCCGAAAGGCGCGGAGCAAGCTTTTCAATTTAGCCTGATCCGTCGGGTCGGCTGACCTCAGTCTCCCCCGAGTTGCGCCAGTATTGCCTGAACCTCTGCCTTGCGCGCAAACCACGCGTCTTGGCCAGTCGCGCGTGCGGACGGCCAGTTGCGGCCCTGACATCGGGAAACAACTCGCTGATCTGGCAACGCTTTGGTCGCGCCGGAATTCCGCCGCAAGCACCGAACGTGAAGGTTACTTTCTGAACGTCACCGTGCCGATATCTGTACACCTCCCGTCAAATGGATTGGCCGAACCGTTCGACCAGCCAGCCAAAGGCGATCCCCGTGCTGGCCCACAGCGTTGCCTGCACCGCCAATGTCGATGCCCGGAACTGCCAGAGCAGATCGCGCGGAAAGGCCGGGTCCACCTCGTGGAACGAGGGCAACAGGATCGCTGCCCCGGACATGACCCCTGCGTAGATCCCCGCCCCGATCAGCATCTTGCGTCGTCGCGAAGCGATCCCTTTCACCGCCGAGACAGCCGGCCCGAGGGTTGCCAACGACAGCGCCAGAAAGGCGAAATAGGCCAGGGTGCGCGCCCCGATCGTTTCGGGGTTGCCAACTGCTGGCGGATTTCCCGGAAACTTCAGCATGGGAACGACGATCACCGCGGCAAAGCCCAACGCCGTGATCCAGGCCACCGTGGCCCGTGTCGATCCATGCAGGATCCGCCCCCGCGCCACGGCAAAGCTGATTGCCAGGATCCCGCCCAGGGCCACGCCCACGGCGGCGAGACCGACGAACAATCCAGGACCAGCCTGCAAATGGCGCGACATGCCGCCGGTATCGGAAAGATCCGGCGTATCTGTCGCGTGTGTGTGGCTGTCGGTGGTTTCCATCGCGATGGCCGCGTCCAGCGCAGGTTCACCGACAAGTCGCGCCACGCCGAACGTCACCACGGACGCCAACAGCCCGGCCAGAAGGCCGAGCACAAGAAGACGAGTCATCGCTGTAACTTAGTGGCAGGGAAAGCCAAGAAGGTGGCGCGCATCGTGCACGAATTCGTGCACGTCGGTCCCGGCGAAAACAGACCATGCGCCCTGCTCTGCACCAACGAAATAGACCAGCAGGACAGCCAGCAGCGCGGCCAGGATCGCCCAAGGGGCAATGTCCCGCATAGGGATGGCGGGAAGATCGCTCGAAACGGCGGGACGGGTTGCGACAGTCATTTGGTACTCCTTCTGATGACGCGTCATGAGTATTTTCCAGGGATCCGTGTCTGACTTACGCTTGCGCGATCACAGTGGCGCGACCGTGCCGGATTTTCACCGGCTTCCGTATTCCCCTGTGTCTGATCGATAGGCCAGAATGCCTCGAGCTGCCAACATTTTCTTGCCTCGCCTGTACGAAAGCCCCCCATGCGCCTGATCCTCGTTGCCGCGCCCATGTCTGCGCATCACCCCTTTCGCCTTGCCGCGGATATGAGCGCTGCGCAGGTACAGCGGGCACGTACCCTCTCTGGCCGGCTTGGGGGCAGTGCTTGCCAGACCGCGCCAGGGACCGGTGTCTTGGCCTTGGAGCTTGGATTGCAGCCAAACGACTGCGCGGCGCTCGGCGCGCAGGATTTCGGGCACTGGACAGACATGACCCTGGACGAAGTCGCCGCCACCGATCCCGAGGCACTGTCACTGTGGACCCGTGACCCCGAAGCTCGCCCCGGCGGGGGTACCTCCCTGACAGACCTCTGCGCGACCGTACGACCCTGGCTGGACCAGATGGCGGCCTCGTCGGCAGATCGTGTGGTGGCTCTGGCGGCCCCGCCCGTGCTGCGCGGAGTCATTGTCAGCGCGCTGGACCTGCCGCCTATTGCCGGGTTCCGGCTGGATATCCATCCTCTCGCCCCGATCCACCTGGTACACGACGGTCAACGATGGACATGGCGGCCCGGTAACCCGGACTGATCACGGGTTTTCCAGACGTGCGATGCTTGCCCTGACCTCTGCCTTGCGCGCATCGCCCTCGGGCAACAGCGCATCCGCGCGAAGGTAAGCGTCCCGCGCCTTGTCCATCTCTTGGAGCACGCCATAGGCATTCGCCAGCCTGAGCCATCCGTTCACGTCATCCGGTTCATCCTCAAGCCGCGTCGCCAGACGATCCACCATGGACCGTATGAAAACCGCCCTGTCGCCTTCGCTCATCTCCTGTGCGGCGGCGACATCGGCGGCACTGGGGCTGCGGGCAACAGGCGCACGCGACGCGATGGGCGCCCGGCCGAGTGTTTGTGCGAATGCATTCGCCTGCGCAATATAGGTGTCCATCCAGGGCTGGTAGCCCGGCGTCTCGGCCAGTCGCGCCGTCAGGCGGTCATGAGCTGCCCCGACCTCTCCTGCCTGCGCGTCCGCGATCGCAAGGTAGAACGCCGCCGCCGGGTTCGAGAGGTCCAGCGTCAGCGCCCTGTTCAAAGCGGTCACCGCGTCCGGCGTGACGGTTCCGTCATTGGCCCGGATCATCGCCTCGGCCAGCATCGACCATGTCGCCGAAACCGCGTCGTCACGGCCAGAGGCCGTCCGGAAGGCGGTAACGGCTTCGTCGAATTGTCCCATGCGCGCATAGGTCTGGCCCAACAACATCCAGCCATCGGTCGGGCCGCCGTCGGGATCGGCCCTCAGCCTTTCGCGCAATTGCCCAGCCAAATCGGCGATCCGTCGCGTGTCGGCGCGCTCGTCGGCGCGGTCGGCGAAGGCCACAGCCGGCACGTCGGGCGCACCGGCGAACGAATAGTAGCCAAAGGCCATGACCGGGACAAACACCGCCGCGAGGATCAGCGCGCCGCGCCCGCCTGTCGTCGTGACGGTCTGCCGATCAGCGCGCCGCAGCACCTGCGCCATGCGGCGGCGGATTTCCTGCCTTGCGGCCTCTGCTTCGGGTGCAGAGACCAGCCCCCGCGCCATGTCGCGGTCGATTTCTTCGAGCTGGTCGACCAGAACCGCCGGCACGGCGTCGGCGCGCAAGACCGGTGCCATGCCTGCCCGGCGCATCGGAAACAGCGCGATGGTCAGACCAGCAATCGCCATGATGGCGAAAATACCCCAGATCATTCCGATCCTCCCTGTTTGTATCGGTCCATGGCCGCTGCAATGCGCGCCTCGTCTTCGGGATCGAGCGCCGCGTCGGTGCGTCGGCGTCGGGCCCGCGAAAGACTGAGCCCCCCGGTCAGCACCGCTGCAAAAATCAGGACCAGCGGCGCAAGCCAAAGCACCACGGTCCGACGTGTGAACGGCGGTTTCAACAGGACGAAATCTCCGTAGCGCGCGTGGATGTAGTCGACCACTTCCGCATTGCTGTCGCCCGCGGTCAGCCGTTCACGTACGAGCAGCCGCAAATCCCGCGCCACCCCGGCGTTGGAACTGTCGATGTCCTGGTTCTGGCAAACCACGCAGCGCAGCTGCTTGGAGATCACGCGGGCGCGCGCCTCAAGCGCCGGGTCGGCCAGGATCTCGTCCGGCTCTACAGCCTGCGCGAGCATGGGCAAGACAGCCAACAGAACGGCGAGCACCACCGCCCTCATGACAGGCCGCCTTGCGCCTGCTGCAACGCGAGCGTGAATTTTGCCACGGCGTCCTCGCCCACGATCGGCCCGACATAGCGATACAGAACCGTTCCGTCTCCGCCGACGATGAAGGTTTCCGGAACGCCGGAAATGCCCCATTCGATACCCGCCCGACCATCGAGGTCAGAGCCGATGGCACTGTACGGGTTGCCCAACTCGGCGAGCTAACGCAGGGCGTCCTCGGGCTTGTCCTTGTAGTTGATGCCCAGAAGGCGCACCCCGTCCCGTTCGACGAACCGCGACAGGACCGCATGTTCGGCCTTGCACGGCACGCACCACGAGGCAAAGACATTGACCACCACGGGGCCGGGATTGCCCGACAGGTCCGCTGTTGCAAGGCCCGGCACGTCGAGTCCTGGGACCGGGTCCAGCGCAAACTCCGGCACCGGGTGCGAGATCAGAACCGAGGGGATATCATTTGGGTCACGCTCAGGGTCCAGTCCCCAAAGGAAAAAGGCCCCGAGGATGGCCGCCAACACCAACGGCAGCCCGGCTAACATGCGTTTCATGGTCACTCCTATTCGGCGGGCTGGGGTTGCGGTCGGCGCGCCCGCCGTGGCGCCCCGACGCGCAGGCGACGGTCCGATAGCGACAGCGCGCCACCCAGCACCAGCAGGCCCGCACCAATCCACAGCAGGTTCACCAGCGGTTCGTACAGGATGCGCAGGGTCCACGCCCCGCCCTTGGCCGCCGTGTCCGAGGCCGGTTCCGTGATCGAGGCGTAGAGATCCCCTGCCAGGGTCGAGCGGATCGCGGATTCCGTTGTCGTCGACCGGGCCACGGGATAGCTGCGCCGTTCGGGGAACAAAGTCGTCACGTAGCTGCCATTGCGCCAAACCTTCAACCGGCCCTGATCGGCCAGATAATTCGGCCCGCGACGCTTCTCGACCCCCTCGAACAGGACCTCGAACCCGGCAATCTCGATGCGGTCCCCAGGTCGGACAAAGGCTATTTCTTCGCTCTTCCAGGCGCTTGACCCGACCATGCCCAGTATGACCACCGCCAGCCCGGCATGAGCCAGCGTCATGCCATGCGACGCCCGTGGTAGTGCGCGGGCGCGGCGGGCCGATTCGGACAGCGGTGCGTCGAACAGCTTGATCCGCAGCGCCCATTCCCGAAGCGTCGCAAACAGCAGCCAGAGCGCTGCGGCAACCGCGACATAGGCCAACACAGGCGCACCGGTCTGAACATACCAAAGCATCAGAGTCGCAGCGAGGCACAGCAGCGCCACGAAGCGCACCCGTTGGAGCACCCCGCCAATATCGGCGCGCTTCCACGACAGGAACGGCCCGATCCCCATGAACAGCACGAGGACCAGCATCATCGGGACGAAAGCGGCGTTGAAGAACGGTGGTCCGACCGAAATCTTGTCGCCGGTCAACGCCTCCAGCAGCAGCGGGTAGAGCGTTCCGAACAGCACCGTCCCGGTCGCCGCCGCGAGGATCAGATTGTTGAGCAGCAGGCCTGCCTCTCGGCTGACGGGCCGGAACAGGCCGCCGCCCTCCATCTCGGGGGCCCGCCACGCATAAAGCGCCAACGACCCGCCGATGGACAGGCCCAACAGCCCGAGGATGTACAGCCCGCGCTCTGGATCGACGGCAAACGCATGAACCGAGGTCAGCAGCCCCGAACGCACGATGAAGGTGCCCAGCAGCGACAACGAAAATGTCAGGATCGCCAGCAGGATCGTCCAGCTTTTGAAGGCGTCGCGCTTTTCCGTGACGATGGCGGAATGCAGCAGCGCCGTTCCCATTAGCCACGGCATGAAGCTGACATTCTCCACCGGGTCCCAGAACCACCAGCCGCCCCAGCCCAACTCGTAATAAGCCCACCACGATCCCAGCGCGATCCCGGCTGTCAGGCTCATCCACGCAGCCAGCGTCCACGGCCGCACCCAGCGCGCCCAGGCGGCATCGACCCTCCCTTCGAGCAAGGCCGCAACCGCAAAGGAAAACACGATGGAAAAGCCTACATACCCGAAATACAGCAGCGGCGGATGCATGGCGAGACCAACGTCCTGCAACAGCGGGTTCAGGTCATTGCCATTCGCGGGCGGCGGAAAGACCCGTTCGAACGGGTTCGAGGTGAACAGCAGGAAGCTCAGGAAACCGACGCTGATCCAGGCCTGCACCGACAGGACGCGCGCCTTGGTGGCGGCGGGGATGTTCGATCCGAACAAGGCCACGCCCGCGCCGAACACCGCAAGGATCAGCACCCACAACAGCAGCGAGCCTTCGTGGCTGCCCCATGTGCCGGCGATCTTGAACAGCATCGGTTTCAGCGAATGGGAATTCTCAACCACGTTCAGCACGGTAAAGTCGCTGACCACGAAAGAGCGCATCAAGGCGGCAAAGGCCAACCCGACAAAAACCACCTGCCCCATGGCCGAGGATTGCGCGGATTGCATCCACACGACGTTGCCGCGCGACGCGCCCAGAATAGGCAACACGCTCTGAACAATGGCCAAGGCCAGCGCCAATGCCAGTGAGAAATGTCCGATTTCCGGGATCATGCTTGGCCTCCCTCGGGGGTGTCGCGGTTATTTGTCCAGCGCAGCTTTGCGACGCTGGAACTCCTCTTCGTCGATCTCGCCCCGCGCATAGCGCAGGCGCAGTTCCTCAAGGGGATCCGGCGCATCGGACACGGCTGGCCCGCTGTCGCCACGGCCCGTCAGCCGCATCACGACCAGTACGACGATCGCAATCACGAGGCCCCAGAACAGCAGCATCCCGAACCCGCCAAGGCCAAATCCGAAACCGCCCATGCCATAGCCGTTCATCATGCCGTCATCGGCATCGGCCAGCGCAGGTGCTGCGCCGGCCAGCGCCGCGCCCAGTGAAATCAGGATCTGTCTCATGGTGTTTCTCCTTCGGTGTTGGCCGCATGTCCGTTCGGCAGCCGCACCCGTGCCCGCAACCCGCCTTCGGGCCGGTTCGTCAGAGTGACATCGCCGCCATGCGACTGGATGATCGTCCGGGCGATGGACAGTCCCAGCCCATGCCCGCCGGTTTCCAGCGACCGCGACTCTTCGAGCCGCACAAACGGGTCAAAGACCTTGTCCAACTGGTCCTCGGGGATGCCCGGTCCGTCGTCGTCAACGATCAGAACCACCTCCCCGCCAGTCTTTTGCCAATCGATGCGCGCCATATGGCCGTAGCGCAGGGCGTTTTCGATCAGGTTGCGCAAGGCGCGGCGCATGGCGTTGGGGCGCAAGCGCAGTTCGGTGTCGTCGGCTCCCAGCAGGTCGACCCCGGCGGGCAGGGTCTGGCACAGAGCGCCGAGGTAGTCGTGCAGATTGACGCGTTCGGGCTGCTCTGATCCGGTCAGTCCGCGTGCGAAAGTCAACGTTGCCTCGACCATGCCCTGCATTTCCTCGACCGAGGCGACGATGCTGTCGCGGGTTTCGTCGTCGTCGACCATCTCGGCACGCACCCGCATCGCCGTCAGGGGCGAGCGCAGGTCGTGCCCCAGCGCCGCCAGCATCCGCGTCCGGTCATTGACGAAGCGGGTCAGGCGTTCCTGCATCCGGTTGAAGGAAACCGTCAGGTCGCGGACCTCGGTCGGGCCGGCAACGGGCAGTTCAGGCACGTCCTCGCCCCGCCCCAGCCGGTCGGCGGCCCGCGCCAGCCGCCGCAGCGGGCCGGTCAACCGCGTCATGACGAACCAGATCACCACGATCAGCAGCACCGTAGCCGACAGCACAAAGGCCAGCATGGATTCCAGCGGCCACTGGATCGGCGGGCGTTCGAAGCGGGTGCCCACATTCAGCCAGTGCCCCCCGGAAATGGCTATTGATAGGTTCATCTCGATGGCTGTCAGCTCGCCCCGCATCATCGCCATGTGCATCTCTGTCATCTCGCGCGACAGATTGGCGAGCGGCATCAACTGGCCCTCGATCTGGTGAAGCTCGACACGGATGTCGCGGCTGTAGCTGTCATCCAGCAGGGTACGGATGCGGCTTTCGACCAGACCGCCATCGGAATGGTCGCTGTGCTGAACCAAGGCCGTCTGCGACAGGTCGAACCGCACGAGAGGCGAATTTGCCGCCCGCAGGATCGAGGCATGCAGATCGGGTGGCGCCTCTTCGATCAGGCGCGCCACGTTGGCTGCACGCCCCGCCGCCTCGAAGCCAAGCGCCGCACGGATCGCAAGGCTGCGCTCGTCGGCGAACAGCAGCAGGCTGATGATCTGCGCCACGGTCAGCGCCGCTACGATCAGCAGGACCAACTGCCAGCGCAGCGTCATCGCGGCACGCAGGCTCATGCCTCGGCCTCGACATCGCAGGCAAGGCTGTAGCCGCCATTGCGCACCGTCTTAATGATGCGCGGGCGCAACACGTCGGGCTCGATCTTGCGGCGCAGGCGGCTGATCTGGTTGTCGATGGTGCGGTCCAGCGGTCCGGCCATGCGGCCTGCCGTCAGGTCCAGCAACTGATCCCGGCTCAGCACAATGCGCGGGCGTTCCAAAAAGACCGACAGCAGCTTGAACTCAGCGCTGGTCAGCGCCGTTTCGGCGCCCGATTCGTCGCGCAGAATCTGCCGGTCCGTGTCCAGTAGCAGGTGGGCAAAACGCACCGTCTGGCCCGCCAGCCGCCCGGCCATGGGGGCTTCGCGCGTGGTCCGCCGCAGGACGGACTTGATCCGGGCAAGCAATTCGCGGGGATTGAACGGCTTGGCCAGATAGTCATCCGCCCCCAGCTCCAGCCCGACGATCCGGTCGGTTTCCTCACCAAGGGCGGTCAGAAGGATGATGGGCAGATCGCCTTGCGGCGACAGACGGCGACAGACGGACAGGCCGTCCTCGCCCGGCATCATGACGTCCAGCACCATCAGGTCGAATTGGCCGACCGCAAGGCAGGCATCCATTTCGGCCGCATCCTTGGCTGCGGTGGCGCGCACCCCGTTCTTTTGCAGAAACCGCGTGACGCTTTCGCGGATCTGGGCGTGATCGTCGACCACGAGAATATGCGGTTGCTGTCCCATGCGCCCCTTCTAACGGACCGGGGCCGGGAACTTCACCGGTCGATTTGTAGCGGTTTGTATCACGCCCCGGCTTTGCGACAGATCGTTACAAATCCGGGGCTGCATGTCGCCCGAAAACAGCGTTTGACTGGGGCCGGAAACGACACTCTCAAGCGAAAGGAGCACACGATGCCCCGATTTACACAAGCTGTCTCTGTTCTTGCGGTTCTGGCACTGACCGCAGCGCCCGCCCTTGCGGACTCAGACCACCACACCGGAAACGGCGCCGGCCCGACGGGCGGTGACATGGCGATTCCCCAGATGAATGGCGACATGCACAACACCATGATGCAGATGATGATGCGGATGCACGCGGGCGGCGACATGCCGATGATGGGCATGGGGTCCTCCGCAATGGGGATGATGGACCGCGACATGATGCAGATGATGCGCCCCATGATGGGCCCGTCCGGTGACGGCATGGGGGACATGGGCGACATGATGCGGCAAGGCATGATGTCCCATGACGGCGACGGGGACGACAGCCTGAGCCTTGACGAATTCGCCGATTGGCACGCACAGATGATGAAGGAGACGATGGTCGATCGCTTCCAGCATCTCGATGCCGACGGCGACGGCAAGATCACCGGTTCCGAAATGCAGGGCTTTGCCGGGCGGATCGGTTCCATGCCGAGGATGGACCCCGCGCAGGAATGAGCCAGTTACACGGGCATGGCCCCGGCAATCGGGCCATGCCGCAACGATAGGAGACCTGCCATGAGCTATACCCATGACCGCCTGCTGAGCGGCGTGTCGATCGACGACGCCGACATGCGCGTGCGCGCAGCCCTGTCCGAGGCGGGGTTCGGCGTGCTGACCGAAATCGACGTCAAGGCGACGATGAAAAAGAAGATCGACGCCGAAATGGAGGGCTACCGCATCCTTGGTGCCTGCAATCCCAAGATGGCGTATGAGGCCATCGGGCTGGAACCGCGCGTCGGCGCGATGCTGCCCTGCAACGTCATCCTGCGCGAAGTCGAGGGCGGCACCGAAGTCAGCGCGATCGATCCCGTCGCGTCGATGGCGGCAATCGACAACGACCAGTTGCACGCCGTCGCGGGCCAGGTCCGCGACATGCTGATGGGGGCTGTCGATGCGGCCTGATCGCACGCGGCGGTTCGTGCTGGCAGGGCTGGCGGCTTCGGGCGCGGCGCCGTTTGCAGTTCCTTCCTGGGCGCAGGGCACGGGCGCATGGTCCGCCGGTCAGGCTTATGATGCGCTGTTGAACGATACTGCGCGGGTGATCGACATCCGCTCTCGCGAGGAATGGCAGGAAACCGGGATCGGCGCCGGGGTCTGGCCGATCAGCATGCACGAAGCCCGCTTTGCCGACCGCCTCTTTGCGGCCCGCTCCCACGCGGGCGAGCGCACCGTCGGGCTGATCTGCGCCACGGGCGGGCGGTCGCTGTCGGTGCTGGGCGCGTTGATGCGGGCGGGCTACACCGGGTATGCCGATATCTCCGAGGGGATGCTGGGCTCCGGGGCCGGGCCGGGCTGGATCGCCGCCGGGCTGCCCGTGGTGCCGCTGGATGCGGCGCTTGCATCCCTCCCAGAGGCGCTGACCTGACATGACCGGGCGCGGCGTGGATCGGTTCAGTCCGGCGCTTCGCCCCTTTGTGTGGATCGCGGCGGCGCTGCTTGGCGCGCTGGCCCTGTACTGGCTGCTGGGTGGGCAGATGCCGACGATCGACCGCGCGCGGGTCGAAACTTGGGTCCATGCCGCGGGCCCTTGGGGGCCTGTCGCCGTTGTCGCACTGATGACCGCCGCCGTTGTCGCCAGCCCGATCCCCAGCGCGCCCATCGCGCTGGCGGCAGGTGCCGCCTATGGGCACTATGCCGGGGCAGCCTACGTCGCCCTCGGGTCCGAGATCGGCGCGGTCATCGCCTTTGCCCTTGCCAGGACGCTCGGGCGCGGCACGGTCGAGCGTTTATTGGGCCACAGTGCCGATCGCGGGCTGTTCGGTTCGCAAAACGCATTGACACTGACGGTCTTTGTCAGCCGCCTGCTGCCCTTCGTATCGTTCGACGCGATGAGTTATGCCGCCGGACTGAGCCGCCTGCACGCCTGGCGCTTTGCGCTGGCGACGATGGCCGGAATCCTGCCCGCCAGCTTCGTTCTGGCCCATGTGGGCAGCGTCGCCATGCAGGGAGATTTCGGGTCGGCGGAATGGCTGGCCCTCGGCCTGGGGCTGGTCACGGCGGTACCGCTGCTGGTGCTGGCCTTGCGGCACCGGGACGATGACAAGAGGAATACGGAATGACTTCGGACTATCGCAAGAACAGCCTGACCCTGCTGGATGCCATCGCCATGGGTACCGGCGTGATGATCGGCGCCGGGATCCTCGCGCTGACCGGTCAGATCGCAGCTTTGGCGGGGCCGCTCTTCCCCTTCGCCTTCATCGCCGGTGCCGTTGTCACCGCCTTCAGCGCCTACACCTATGTCAAGATGTCGAACGCCTACCCCTCTGCGGGCGGCATAGGGATGATCTTGCAAAAAGCCTATGGCCCAACGACTGTCGCCGCCGGGGCCGCCCTGCTGATGGCGCTGTCGATGGTCATCAACGAAAGCCTCGTGGCGCGGACCTTTGCCACCTACCTGCTGCGCGGGCTCGACATGCCGCGCGACACATGGCTTGTGCCCGCCATCGGCGTGAGCGTCATCGTGTTTGCGTGGCTGGTCAATGTCGCGGGCAACCGGTCCGTCGGCTGGCTGTCGGTGCTGATGGCAGCGCTGAAGGTCGGGGGCATCACCGTTTTCGGCATAGCAGCGCTTTGGGCGGGCGGGATCAGCTTCGAGGCGACCGGGGGACAGCAAGACACCGGGATCACCGGATTTGTCGCCTCGATGGCTCTGGCGATCCTTGCCTTCAAGGGGTTCACGACCATCACGAACAGCGGGGCCGAAATCACGAACCCGCACCGCAACGTTGGCCGTGCCATCATCGTTTCCATCGCCATCTGTACGCTGGTCTACCTGTTGGTCGCCTTTGCCGTCGGCAGCAGTCTGCCGCTGGACCGGATCGTTGCTGCACGGGACTATGCGCTGGCCGAGGCCGCGGAACCGGCCCTGGGGCGGACCGGGTTCTACCTGACCGTCGGCCTGGCGCTCGTGGCGACGGCCTCCGGCCTGATCGCCAGCGTCTTTGCCGTGTCCCGCATGCTGGCCATGCTGACCGAGATGCGGATGATCCCGCACAGCCATTTCGGCATGCCCGGCGTCATCCGCGACCACACCTTAGTCTACACGGTTGTGATTGCCACGCTGCTGACCATCTTCTTCGATCTCGGACGCATCGCGTCGCTGGGGGCGTTCTTCTATCTGGTGATGGACATGCTGATCCATTGGGGAGTGTTCCGCAATCTGCGGACCGAGGTGGGCGCGCGCGGCTGGGTCTTGCTGACCGCAATCGGATTGGACGCCGTCGTGTTGGCTGCCTTTGCCGGGATGAAGGTGCAGGCCGACCCGTGGATCGTGGTGATCGCAGGTGTCGGAATGATCATCGTTTTTGGCTTCGAGCACATCTTCTTGCGTCGGCACCCGCCCAAAATGCATCACCATCACGGCGCTTGACCTTCCCCTTGCTGGAGGGCCCATGACTGATACGGGAAAGGACTTCGATCATGCCCGACCATGCCCACCACTCCCATTCGCAGCATGCCCCGATCCCGGCTGGCGCCCCTACGGCCACGGACCCGGTCTGTGGTATGACCATCGAAGTCAAGGACGACACCCGAACGCAGACCTTTGGAGGAGAGACCCATCATTTCTGCTCGGCCTCCTGCGAGGACAGGTTCAAGGCTGACCCGTGGTTCTATGCGTCCGGCAATGCCGACAAGACAGGCCAACAGGCCCAACCCGGCACGCAATGGACCTGCCCCATGCACCCCGAGATCGTCCGCGACGAACCGGGGGCCTGCCCGATCTGCGGCATGGCGCTGGAACCGATGCTACCCAGCGACGAACCGTCCGAAGAACTGACCGACTTCACCCGCCGGATGTGGATCAGCGCCGCGGCGGCGGTGCCTTTGGTCATCCTGACGATGGGAGAGCTTGTCGGCCTGCCCGTCCGCGACTGGCTGGGTCACCGTATCGCGACCTACATCGAATTCCTGTTGGCCACGCCCATCGTCCTGTGGGCCGCGCTGCCGTTCTTCAGACGCGGGCTGGACTCGTTCCGCAACCTGTCACCCAACATGTGGACGCTGATCTCGCTTGGGGTCGGGTCGGCATATGTCTATTCGATCTTTGCCACCTTCCTGCCAAGTGTCTTCCCCGAGGACTACCGGATGGGCGAAGGCGTCGGCACCTATTTCGAGGCCTCGGTCGTCATCGTCGCCCTGATTTTCGTCGGGCAGGTGCTGGAACTCCGCGCGCGCGAACGCACCGGCGATGCGATCCGCGCCCTGCTGGACCTTGCTCCAAAGACCGCTCGCCGCATCCTGCCCGATGGCGAGGAATACGATGCGCCGCTGGAAAACGTGGTCGCGGGCGACATGCTGCGCGTCCGCCCCGGCGACAGCATTCCGGTGGATGCCGAAGTGGTCGAGGGTCGGTCCTCGGTTGATGAAAGCATGATCACCGGCGAACCCGTGCCCATCGAAAAGACCGCAGGCGACCGCGTCACCGGCGGCACGATCAACAAGAATGGCACGCTGGCGATCCGCGCCACGCAAGTCGGTGCCGACACGGTGCTTTCCCAGATCGTCGACATGGTCGCGGGCGCCCGCCGGTCGCGGGCGCCAATCCAAGGTCTGGCAGACCGGGTTTCGGCGATCTTCGTACCCACCGTGGTCGGTATTGCAACGCTGGCCTTCTTCGCGTGGCTTTTGATCGGTCCTGACCCGGCGCTGGCGTTTGCCATCACCGCCGCCGTTTCCGTACTGATCATCGCCTGCCCCTGTGCGCTGGGGCTGGCTACGCCGATCTCGATCACCACCGCCGCCGGGCGTGGCGCGCAGGCGGGCGTGCTGATCAAGGACGCCGAGGCACTGGAGCGCATGGCCCGCGTCGATACCGTCATCGTCGACAAGACCGGCACGCTGACCATGGGCAAGCCCACCCTGACCGACGTGGTCGGCCTGTCGGGCGCGAACGAGGCTGACGTGCTGGCCTATGCCGCCGCCCTGGAACGCGGCTCCGAACACCCTCTGGCCGAAGCCATCGTTCAGGGTGCACGGGACAGGGGCGCCCCACGCCACGACGCAAGTGAATTCGATGCGGTAACGGGCAAAGGCGTCACCGGACGGGTTGAAGGCCGCGATGTGGCTCTTGGCAACCCGGCGTTGATGGCGGCTCTGGGGGTCGACACGTCTGCTGGGGACGCGCCCGCCGATGCGATGCGCGCGGACGGTAAGACGGCGATGTATGTTGCCCTTGACGGAACGCTGGCCGGTCTGGTCGCCGTTGCCGACCCGATCAAGGACACGACCGCCGCAGCGATCCGCGACCTGCACGCGCTTGGCCTTAGGGTCATCATGGCGACCGGCGACAACCAGCGCACCGCCGAAGCGGTCGCGCGCCAACTCGATATCGACGAGGTCCGCGCGGGCGTTCTGCCCGAGGACAAGAAATCCCTTGTCGAGGAGTTGCGTGCGCAAGGCGCCTATATCGCGATGGCCGGCGACGGGGTGAATGACGCCCCTGCCCTTGCCGCCGCCGATGTCGGGATTGCCATGGGCACCGGAGCCGACGTGGCTGTCGAAAGCGCAGGGATCACCCTTCTGGGCGGCGACCTGACCGGCATTGTACGCGCCCGCAAACTGGCCACCGCAACGCTTCGCAACATCAAGGAAAACCTGTTCTTTGCCTTCGCCTAGGGTCAGGATGCATTGATTTTCAAAGCGCTGCGTGATTCACGGCCCGGAAAACGGAGCGGTGACATGAGCGACCTTTTCTGGCTGACCGACGAGCAGATGGCCAAGCTTTCCCCTTTCTTTCCCAAGTCCCACGGCAAGCCTCGGGTCGACGACAAACGCGTCTTGAGCGGGATAATCTTCATCAATCGCAATGGCTTGCGCTGGCGCGACGCGCCTGAAGCCTATGGACCGCATAAGACGCTGTACAGCCGGTGGAAGCGCTGGAGCGAGAAAGGCATCTTCGCCAGGATGATGGTCGGCCTGGCTACCGGACACCGCGAAGAAAAAACCGTGATGATCGACGCGACCTATCTGAAAGCACACCGTACCGCGACCAGCATGGCCGCCAAAAAGGGGGGCGCGGTCGCCTGATCGGTCGAACCAAGGGCGGCATGAACACAAAACTGCATGCCATCTGCGACAGCCAAGGACGACCGCTCAACCTGTTCGTCACCGCCGGACAGGTCAGCGACTACATCGGCGCACGGGCGCTGCTCAGCAGCCTTCCAAATGTCGAATGGCTGCTCGGGGATCGGGGCTACGACGCTGATTGGTTCCGAGAAGCATTGCAAGACAAGGGGATACGCGCCTGCATTCCCGGCCGAAAGCAACGCAAGACCCAGGTCAAATACGACAAGCGCCGCTACAAGCGGCGAAACCGCATCGAGATCATGTTCGGGCGCCTCAAGGACTGGAGGCGCGTGGCAACCCGCTATGACCGCTGTCCAAAGGTCTTTCTCTCAGCCATCGCGCTCGCAGCAACCGTCATCTACTGGTTATGAATCCTGACCCTAGTGTTCCGGCTTTTTGATGATCTGGCGGCGTGCAATCCAAACTGTGAACTCACAATAGAAAATTCGATTCTCCGAAGATCGCCAACCGCCTTGGCGGCACCAATCATGTTTTCAGCATCTTACCTTCGCAATAATTTTCGCACGCCTCAACACCCTCTGCGACCACATCGAGAAGTGCGTCCACATCGTTCAAAAGGGCTGTAATACGCGGACTGCTGATGCGGTAGCGGATGAAGCGTCCATCGCGGTCGCTGGCGACAAGCCCACAATCCAAAAGACATCGGAGATGGTTGGAAACGTTTGGTTGCGATAGTTCTGTGCGCGTCACGATCTCGTGCACAGCCAACGGCGCTTCACACAAGGCGCCAAGAATCGCGAGACGGCTTGGGTCCGCAAAGCCGCGAAACAGCTTCGCCCTTCGTTCTATAGTGCTTGTCCCGGTATTGCGGTCGGCAATGATTTGGTCCATATCATTCCTCGCTGATATGTTGTTTCTTGATTCACTCTAGCAGGAGTATTGCACCCATGGCCAACGCCGACAGCGCCAGATCGACGGCTGATGTTCCATCCTTCCGTTACCGCGTCTCCGGCATGGATTGCGCCAAGGATGCCGCGCAGATCGAACGGGCGGCGCAGTCTGCAGGGGTCGCGCCCGACGCGGTGAAAGTGTCGGCGGCGACCCATATCATGACTCTGAAGGCCCCTGAAGCGCGTTTGCCGGACATCGTAAAGGCCGTTGAGACAACGGGGTATGGGTTTGACCGCATCGAAAGCGACGAGGACCTTCAGCAAGGTGCGGCCCATCAGGACCCGGCCTATCGACGTGCGTTATGGATCGTCGTAATCCTCAATGTCGGCTACGGTGTCATCGAGATGGTCGGCGGGTTTATCGCCGGATCGCAGGCCGTGAAAGCCGACGCCCTCGATTTCATCGGCGATGGCGCGATTACCTTCCTCGGACTTCTGGCCATCGGCTGGAGTCTCGCGTGGCGGGCACGGTCGGCCCTGATCCAGGGCATCTTCCTTGGCCTCCTTGGCCTTGGAGTTCTCGGCACGACCATCATGCGGGCTTTCGAACCGATAACGCCGGATGCGGCTCTCATGGGCCTTCTGGGCCTGATCGCTCTCGTTATCAATGTTGTGTCCGTGCTGCCCCTGCTGCGGTATCGCAAGGGTGACGCGAACATGCGCGCTGTCTGGCTGTTCTCGCGCAACGACGCCATCGGCAATGCTGCGGTCGTCATCGCAGCCGGACTGGTGGTCTGGCTGGGCAGTGCCTGGCCAGACCTCATTGTCGCCTTTGGGATTGCGGGACTGTTCCTGCATTCATCTTGGTCGATCATCCGTGATGCGCGTTCCGATCTGAAGGCGGCAGCATGAACCGCCGCACTCTGGGTGGGCTCTGCGCCATTGCGGCGCTCGCTCTCGATCAGAGCACAAAGGCGCTCGCCCTGAACACACCGGAGCTGGAGCGCGGGGTCGAGGTTCTGCCTTTTCTGAATCTTGTCCGTGTCCTGAACGATGGAGTCAGCTTCGGGTTGCTTGGTGGGATCGTGCCCTCGTGGGGTCTCGTCGTGCTTGCTAACGCGATCATCGCATGGCTGCTGATCTGGTTATGGCGCGCGCCAGATAGACTGACCGCTGCTGCGCTCGGTCTGGTCATCGGCGGCGCAGCTGGAAATGTCATCGACCGGTTGCGGTATCAGGCGGTCCCCGACTTTCTGGATTTCCATTTCGGGACATACCACTGGCCATCCTTCAATCTCGCTGATGTGGCGATTTTCTGTGGAGCGGCCCTGCTGTTCTGGGACGGCTTTCGTGCCGCGAGAGGCAAACCGGAACAGCCCGGACAAGACCCCCGCAAGGAAAATGTCGCGGGGAGATAGCAGCTCACAGGTAAGGAGCTTTGGGAGGGGCCTGGACTTGAAGTTTTTAGATTGGATTGACCGGATCATTCGTAGCATCGGCGTCGTGACTGCATGGCTGACAGTTGTTTCGATTGCCGCCTACGGCGCGCTTCAGATGCTGGATCGAAAGCTACAACTTGGCATGTCGAGCTATTTGCCGGACCTGTCCACATCGCTGCTGTTCATTCTGATTTTCTTGACCCTTGGCTATACCTATCTGAGCGACGGTCATGTGCGCGTTGATGTTCTTCGCAGACATTGGTCCGCGCGCCGTATTGCGTGGATCGAACTGATAGGTGGCTTTTTTGTCCTTCTGCCTCTCGCCGCGATTCTGACCTGGTACGGGTGGGACGGTCTGATGCGCACCACGAAGTTCGCCGAAACCCAGTTGTGGGCACAACGCATAGCCGGGGTTATCGGCCCCATCTTGCTGGCCCTTGCGGGTGTGATCGTAGCCTTGCGCAACATCGCCTTTCTGGCAGGGAAACGTGCGCAAGGCGCACCGGAACAATCGGGCGGGCTGCACAATGGTGAATGAGGTCCTCACGGTGGCCATGCTTGCCGTGATGGCCATCGGGGTCTTCAGCGGCTTTCCGGTTGCCCTTGTCCTGGCGGGGACAGGCTTCCTGGGATTTGTGGCTGCTGTTTGGGTGGGGATCACAGATTTTCAGCATCTGGGGCTGATCTACCTGCGGGCCCGCGGTGTACTGACCAATGAATCAGTCCAATTTACCAGTGTTCCTATGCTGATTTTTCTCGGTTTGATCCTGAATGCCAGCGGGGTTGCCGAAACCATGTTTCGCTTGCTGGGGCGTATTCTGACGGGTGTTCCGGGTCGCTACGCCATCGCGACCCTGCTGATCGGTCTGGTGCTCGCGCCAGCAGCCGGGGTTATCGGGGCATCGGTCATCACGGTGGCGCTGGTCGCCTATACCCCGATGATGGCTTCCGGCTACGCCCCGCGAACCGCGGGTGCAGCCGTCGCGGCCTCTGGCGCGCTCGGTGTCGTGTTTCCGCCAGCCGTGATGCTGTTTTTTATCTCGAACGTCTTCTATCTGCGCATTGGATTGATGTACGTGGCTCTCATCGTGCCCGTTCTTCTGATGGTAACCGCCTTCGCGATCTATTTTGCCATCTTCTTGCGAAAAACCGTCGAAATCCCTTTGGACGCGCCAAAGACCAATCTTGGGTCAGACCTTTTGTTCGTGATTGCTTCGGTCGCTGTAATCGCGTCAATTCCTCTCAGCATTATTCTGGGCTTTGCGACGCTCACAGAGGCGGCCGGAGTAGGGGTGTTTGGCGCGCTCTTGGTCGCGCTGGCGCGAAAGCGTTTGTCTTTCCCATCTTTGAACTCTGTCACGGTGCAGACAGGTGCGATGACTTCGATGGTCTTCTTCATCGTACTCGGCGCATCGGTTTTTTCGCTGAGTTTCCACCTCGTTGGCGGACCAGATGTCATCTTCGACTGGATATCCGCATTCGACCTCACCCGGTGGGAACTGTTGGCGACGCTCCTTGGCGTGATCATCATACTTGGTTTTGTTTTTGACTGGATCGAGGTTCTCTTGGTCTTTGTACCCGTGCTGATGCCGATCATTTCCGAGCTCGACTTCGCGGATCACGTCGGCTCTGCGTACTTTGCACAAATCTGGATTGCTGGCCTGATTGCACTGGCATTGCAAACATCCTTTCTCACGCCCCCCTTCGGCTACGCACTGTTCTTTGCCAAGATGGCGGCACCGAAAGGTATCAACCTTTCCGATATCTATCGCGGTGCGGTACCGCTCGTTGCCATTGAAATTGTATTGATCGCGGCGCTGATCTCTTTCCCCCAGCTTGTCACCTGGCTGCCCGAAGCAGCACTCGGTTCGGCAGATGCGCCGCAGCTGATCCAGCGGTGATAAATGATGCATGTCCCGCGCAAATGCACTGATTGGTTTGTTGGCTGTGATGCTTTGGATGAAGCGGAGAGCCCGAAACGAGACCGCCGCGAGCGTAACATTTAGGGAGGACAATCAATGGTCAGCATTCCATCCGCAACGGGCTTCGACAGCACGCTCGCCCTACTGCGCAACCCATATGGTTTCATATCGGATACCTGCCGCGACCTCGGCAGCGATCTATTCGCGACTCGCGTCCTCCTTAAGCAAACCATTTGCATGACCGGTGCGGCGGCAGCGGAAGTCTTCTACAAGGAAGACCGGCTCGTTCGCGCGGACTCGATGCCGGGCCGCATTCAAAAAACGCTTCTCGGTGAAGGCGGTGTTCAGGGCCTCGATGGCGACGCGCATCGTCACCGAAAGCAGATGTTCATGTCTCTTATGGCCTCTGAGCGGATTGCAGCGCTCCAGGGTATGTCCCTGCACATGCTGGACAACTATGTGCGGGACTGGGAAGCGGCGGATGAAGTCGTGCTCTATGATGAGGTGCGCGAAATGCTCACCAGAGCCGTCTGCGCCTGGGCTGGGGTGCCGCTACCGGATGCGGAAGTAAAGAAGCGAACAGCGCAACTGACTACGCTCTTTCAGGATGCAGGAGCCGTTGGCCCGAAACACTGGCGTGCACGTCGGTCGCGGCAGAAACTGGAAAAATGGACTTCGCGGATGATACTGGAAGTCCGCGACGACACTCTCCAGCCACAAAAGGAAAGCGCTCTATACGTTATCGCGACATGGCGCGATCCCGACGGGGAGTTATTGCCCCCAAAGGTGGCAGCCGTGGAACTGCTGAACGTTCTGCGTCCGACTGTCGCCGTGTCTGTGTTCATCGTCCATGCCGTTCATGCCCTCCATTGGTATCCTGAGTGGTCACAAAGACTGAAAAACGGCGCCGCGCTACTTGATCCATTCGTGCAAGAGGTCCGTCGCCTGTATCCGTTCTTTCCGGCGGTTGCGGCGCGGGTCAAGACGGCATTCGAGTGGAATGGCTACCGATTTCCGGAGGGATGCAGGGTCTTGCTCGATCTTTATGGCACGAACACCGATCCGCGTTCTTGGGACGCGCCGCGCGATTTTCGCCCCGAACGGTTTCAGAGTCGTATCGAAGACTCCTATGATTTCATCCCACAAGGCGGTGGCGACCACCACTTGAACCACCGTTGCCCCGGCGAATGGATCGCAATCAGCCAGATGAAGGCGTTCTGCGAATACTTCGTAGGGTCCATCGACTACGATGTGCCGGATCAGGATTTGGAGATTGATACGAAAGAGTTGCCGCCTCTGCCCAAGACTCGAATGATCCTCCACAACGTCAGGCGACATCATTGAGCAGACTTGAGGGTCGATCATTCAGCCTGTCGCCTTCGCGTCCTCTTCCGGATCAACTGAAAATGCATCCTTGGTGGCTTCGAATGCCTCCCACGCAACATAGGGAACGATGAGCAAAGCTGCGACCGGATCGGCCCACCACCATCCCATCCACTGCGTCAGACCGATCCCCAGAAGAACCACGACCGTCTGGTATTCGCAGATCATCGTATCCTTCGCACCATACTTCAAAGCGGGCGCATCCAGCCGTTTTCCGTAGCGATATTTGCCCCAGGCAAGAAATGGGTTCACCACCATAGAAATGAGCATACTCCATAGCTGCGCCAAAATCGAAGAGGTTGTTTTGCTCGGTCCACCAAGCCCTGAGATGGTGGAATGGATTGCTCAGTCAAAGCTTGCGGCAACGATTCGCATGGGAAACAGCTTGGTAGCGGACTTCGAGCGCTAGGCTGGTCATTCGGCCCCAAATTCCTGCTACAGGTTTCGCCAAAGCGGCCGTTCGCGCCATCGCAGCGAGAGCTCACTCTGTCCGCACGCCGGACCTCGATCGATTGGCTCAGCAACGACTGCAACGCGGGACTTTGCTTCCGTTAGGTGCTGCTCCATCAATGTCCGGTCTCATTGTGCAGCGGTATTCTCGATGCTGTTTCCGGATCGACACTCAATCTCGCGGCCAAGTCAAAAAACTGTCGTCTTACGGTCTCGGCGTAAGGATTAGCCTTTTCGATCGCTTCAAATACTTCCGGCGCATCATCCTGCACCATGGAAATCGCCTCAGATAACAGGTCAAAGCTCTCCGTTGTCATGCGCGTTGGTAGCGGGCCCATTCCAAGCAGCACTTTGGCGATGAGATGCGTGAGCCCTTGGACAACTGCTGCTTCTCGGTCGTGATCTTCTGGTGTTGTCATGATGACAGTCAGCCTAAGAGCTACGCGTAAAAACGCAGCCAGCCTCGCATGTCGTTTTCCCTGAATGGGGCAGACCGCAATTTTCAGGCCTTCAATACCTTCCATCGCACTTTGAGGACCGAACAAAGGGTGCGTTGCGACGATGTCTACGTAGTTCGGGAACCGGCGCAGCATGATTTCGGAAGGAACGACTTTGACCGAGCCAACATCGACAATCAGCGCGCCAGGTTTACAAGCAACTGCAATTTCGCTGACAACTTGCTCGAATGAGGACATTCTAGAAGCTAGAGGTTCAACTGAAAAACGATGACGTTCTCGTGAGGTCGCGAGTTTACAGGTATCGACGCGTTTCAGCGCAATAATCGCGATACTTGGAGCCGTATTGTTCATGCAGCCATGGCTCTTCCGCGAGCGGGGCAAGGGCCAGCGCGGCAACTCCAACGATGACGATAGGCCAAACCCAAGA
>NZ_CAXREX010000061.1:0-8356 GCF_964229645.1 Nioella sp.
GACTCAAAAAAGATTCAGCTGGCCGTGGGTGGTAAAAGCTCGGCAAGAGACAACGCACGCGTCAATAATTTTGATCAAATATGGGAATTCAGGGCGGTGTTGAGTGGATTTCCGGACGTTCGCGATCTGATACCAGATTGGGACGCTGAACGAGTTCTTCTCACCTGGACGGGGTCGTCAAACCGATGAATCGCGGCTTTGTTTTCTGTGGATAAGTTTGTGGATCAAGCATATTTGCAAAGGGATTCCAGAAATTTGTGAGGATATGTGAAAGTCTCTACCAGAACTCTCTCGCGCCGCTGAGTCCGCCTGATCGACCGGTGGCGCGCTGATCACGACGCTTGAACCGCCGTTTCAGGGCTGTTATCCGCGAAACCCGAGGCAATTGATCGGAAATCCCCGTGCACACTCCCCCCCGTCTGGACGTCCGTAATCTGACCTGCTCCTTCGCGGGCCGGACGGTGCTGCGTGACGTGTCGCTGCAAGTGGCGCCCGGACAGGTGATGTGTCTTTTGGGGCCGTCAGGCTGCGGCAAGACCACCACGCTGCGGGTCATTGCCGGGATCGAGCGGCAAAGCTCGGGCACCGTGTCGGTCGATGGCCGCACCCTGGCCGATGGCACCCTGCACCTGCCGCCAGAGGCGCGCGGTGTCGGGCTCATCTTCCAGGACTTCGCGCTCTTTCCCCACCTTTCCGTCGCGCAGAACATCGCCTTCGGATTGGCAGGCACCCGGTCCGAGAAGGCCGCGCGGGTCGAGGAACTACTCGGCCGGGTCGATCTGAAAGGCTACGGAGAAAAGTCGCCGCACATGCTGTCCGGAGGCGAGCAACAGCGCGTGGCCCTCGCCCGAGCTCTGGCGCCCCGCCCCGGCATCATGCTGATGGACGAACCGTTTTCCGGGCTCGACAACCGCCTTCGCGACGGCATCCGCGACGAGACGCTGGAATTGCTGAAAGAGGAAGGCACGGCCGTCGTGCTGGTGACACACGAACCCGAAGAGGCGATGCGCATGGCCGATCAGATTGCGCTGATGCGCGGCGGTCGGATCGTGCAGCAGGGCGCGCCTTACAATATCTACAACGCGCCAGCCGACCGGGACGCAGCGGCCTTCTTTTCCGATATCAACACCATCACCGGCACCGTGAAGGGCGCGCTGACCGATACCGCCTTTGGTCAGTTCCTGGCGCCCGGCCACCCCGATGGCACCGAGGTCGAGATCATTTTCCGCCCGCAACATGTGAAGATTGATTTCGACCGTGGCGGGCGGGGGCCGAACCCGACGCCGCTCGATGGCGTTCCGGCCCGTGGCGTGGTGGAGCGGGCCCGCTTCATGGGGCACGAAAGCCTTGTGGAATTCCGCATGGATTTCAACAACCAGATCCTCAAGGCGACCGTGCCCGCCGTCTTCCTGCCCAAGCCCGGCATGGCAATGTGGCTGACCGTCCGGCGCGACCGCTGCTTCGTCTTTGCCCGCTAAGCGGGGCGCGCGCCCCGGATTTCGGCTGATTTCTGCCGTCCTGTGACAGATTGGGGCTTTGATCCTGTCAACAGAATCCATAGGTATAGACGGTGACACTCACGGGCGGCGCACAGGGAACGCCCCCGACAAGGGAGAATGACATGCTCAACAACATCGGCCTTCCGGGCCTTCTGCTGATTACCGTTGTCGTGCTGGTGCTTTTCGGGCGCGGCAAGATTGCCGGCCTCATGGGCGAAGTGGGCAAGGGCATCACCGCCTTCAAGCGCGGCGTGCGCGACGGCACCGAGGAAATCGAGAATGCCGCGAACGAAGAGGGCGAGAATGCCCGCGACGTGACCCCGGAGCGGGAACGCGAAAACGCCTGATCCCCTCGGGATGGCTTAACCGGTCCGAGGGTCTGGCATGTTTGATATTGGCATGTGGGAGCTGATGGTCGTCGGCATCGTGGCGTTGATCGTCGTGGGGCCGAAGGACCTTCCCAAGATGTTCCGGACGCTCGGGCAGGTCACCGGGCGTATCCGGGCGATGGCGCGCGAGTTTCAGACAACCATGAACGCCGCTGCCAGCGAGTCCGGCTTCGACGACCTGGCCAAGGATCTCAAGAAAGCCACCGACGTCACCCGCGATCTGCGCAATATCACCAGCCCGCGCAAGATGGGGCTGGATGCGCTGAAGGATGCGGCGCTCAAGGTCGATCCGGTTGACGAGAACGGCAAGGAACGGCCGCTGACCGAGACCGAGAAACTGGCCAAGAAGCGCCACGAAGAGGCCGAGCAGCGGGTCACCGCCGCACGTGACCGCGCCGCGGCGCGGGCCGCAGGGGCAGAGGATCCGGGCGCCGACGCCGGGGCCGAGGCGCCCGCAGCCGCCGCCGCCCCCGAAGAGCCGCAGGCCGCCGCGCCGCGCACCGGAACTGCCGACACATGACCAAGAAAGACGAGCTTCAAGACAGCTCCGCCCCGCTGATCGAGCACCTGGCAGAGCTTCGCACCCGCCTGATCTGGTCGGTGCTGGCCTTCGTCATCGCCATGGTGGCCTGTTTCACCGTCGCCGAGCCGATCCTCGAATTCCTGTTCCAGCCGATCCGCAACATCCTGCTGGAACGGGGCGAAGACCCGCGCCTGATCTTCACGGCTCCACAGGAAAAGTTCTTCACCCTCATCCGCGTTTCCGTGGTCGTGGGCTTCGGCCTGTCCTTCCCGGTCATCGCGTACCAGATGTGGCGCTTCGTGGCGCCGGGGCTCTATCGCTCTGAAAAGAGTGCTTTTTTGCCGTTCCTCGTGGCATCTCCGTTGCTGTTCCTGGCCGGGGCATCCTTTGCCCATTTCGTGGTGACGCCGCTGGCGATGCGCTTCTTCATCGGCTTCTCCGACGTGATCCCGGCGCTGACCTCGCTGATCACCGGGATGGAAGCAGCGGTCGAGCCGGGCACGAATGAAGAGCTTCAGACCGTCTTTCTCGGGTCTGTGAAGGAATCGCTCGACCTGGAGCTCAAGTTCATCTTCGCCTTCGGCATCTGCTTCCAGTTGCCGGTGCTGCTGACGCTCATGGGCAAGGCGGGGCTGGTGTCGGCCGAGGGCCTGTCCAACGTGCGCAAATACGCGGTCGTGGGCATCCTTGTTCTGGCCGCATTGGTGACGCCACCCGACGTGATCACCCAGTTGATCCTCTTCGTCGTGGTCTATGGGCTATACGAAATCTCGATCCAGCTGGTGCGCATGGTCGAGAAGAAACGCGACGCGGAACTGCGTGCAGAGGGCATTCTTGTCGAAGACGAAGAAGATCTCGCGGACGAGGAGCCGGCAGAGGAGCCGGGCAAATGACCGACGGCGCGACGCTGCTGCGGATCGCAGAGGCCCTGGAACGGCTGCGCCCTGCGCCCGCCGAAGCGCCTGACTGGACCGCGGCAGAAGCTTTCGTCTGGCATGCCGATCCCGACCGGCTGGATCCCGTGGCCAAGGTCAACCGGGTCGACCTGTCGCTGCTTCTGGGCATCAATCGGGCGCGGGACATCCTGATGGAGAACACCCGCCAGTTCGCGGCCGGACTGCCCGCGAACAACGCCCTTCTGTGGGGCTCGCGCGGGATGGGAAAATCCTCTCTCGTCAAGGCGGTGCATGCCGCCGTTCAGGCTGAGAACCGCGATCTCAAGCTGGTCGAGGTTCAGCGCGAGGACCTGCCCTCGATCGGGCGGCTCCTGGGGATCCTGCGCGCGGCGCCCGTGCGCACGGTGCTCTTCTGCGATGACCTCAGCTTCAGCCATGACGACCAGCACTACAAATCGCTGAAAGCGGTGCTGGATGGCGGGGTCGAGGGCCGGCCCGACAACGTGATCTTCTACGCCACGTCGAACCGGCGCCACCTGATGCCGCGCGACATGATCGAGAATGAGCGTTCGTCGGCGATCAACCCCTCCGAGGCGGTCGAGGAAAAGGTGTCGCTGTCGGACCGCTTCGGGTTGTGGCTTGGCTTCCACCCCTGCACGCAGGACGACTACCTTGCGATGATCCGGGGCTATTGCGACGCCTACGGGGTCGAGATCGACGATGACACCCTGCGCGCGGAAGCCATCGAGTGGCAGGCGACGCGCGGGTCCCGCTCGGGCCGCGTGGCGTGGCAGTATTTCACCGATCTGGCCGGACGACGCGGCGTGAAGGTTGCCACCTGACGCCGGTCAGGGCATCAGGTGTGGGTCATTTCCATAAGACCGGCTGGTATTCATGAGGCCGGACAAGCGGTAAGCTTCACGAGCAATGGTATTCAGGCTTCTCCACGACCCAGGCGTTCACGAGACGAAGATCCGGGCCCATTTCCGGTCCAGGGTGCAGTATGACGGGGCGCCGGTCTTCGAACATCCCCTGTTGCTGCTTGGCTTTACGAACCGCTGTGGATCGAACCTTCTGGCGGGCTACCTGCGCGAACGCCCAGGGCTGGCAGGCTTCCACGAACAGCTGAATTTCGACTTCGTGATGGCTCATAGTGCGCGGGAAGGGATCAGGAATTTTCCCGACTACATCCGCCATTTCGCCGCGAAACATCCCCGCCACGGCTTCAAGGCGTCTGTCGACCAGATCGCGATGCTCTACCGGTTCGGGATCACGCGCATGTATCCGTCTGTGCGTGTCCTGCATATCCAGCGCCGCGATCTGCTGGCACAGGCTGTGTCCTATTCCATCGCCGACCAGACAAAGCAGTGGATTTCCAAGCACCGAAAGCAGGCAGAGGCCGTTTACGACCGCACCGATATCGACAACCGTATCCTGGGCTTTTCAAACCAGAACGGTGCCATGAGGGTCGCGCCCCAAGTCTTTGGATTCGAATATGAATGCCTGGATTACGAAGACCTGTCAGAGAATGCGCTCGGCACCGTGAAACGTGCCTGCCGCTTCTTCGGGGTCAAGCCACCGGGTGCGCTCGGGGCGCCCTGGATCGAGCGACAGGCAAACGAGGTTAATCGCAGCTTCATCGAGAGGTATCGCCGGGACATTCATCCCGGCTGACGCTCACTCGATATAGGGCGTGGGATCGACGGATTCGAAGCCCTGGCGCACCTCGAAATGCAGGAAGGCCGGGTCGCCCGCCCCCACATCGGCGATGGTCTGGCCCCGGCTGACCCGGTCGCCGCGCGCCACGCGGATGTTGTCGATATTGGCATAAACCGTCAGAAGGTTACCCGGATGGCGCAGCACCAGGATCGGCACCTGGTCGGTGTCGCGGGTGATCGCGGCCACTTCGCCATCTGCGGCGGCGCGCACGGGCGTTCCGGCACTTGCACCGATGTCGATGCCTTCGTTGCGGCTGCTATAGGGACGGATGATCGAGCCCTGCACCGGGCGCAGCATCTGCGGCTCGTTGGCGGCGATCTCTTCCGCGGTTTCCTCGGGCGTGGGCGTGTCGGCCTGCATGTTGGGGGCATCTGGCAGTTCCGCGGTCTCGATCGCGTCGGGCAGTGGTTCCGAGGCCGAGGGCGGCACCGGCGTCACGCTGCTGCCCGGCGCATTGCCGTCGGCCGACGCTTGCCCTTGCTCCAGCACGAGCGGGATGATCAGGAACTGGCCCTCGCGGATGGTCAGCTCCGGCCCGAGCCCGTTCCATTCGGCCAGGGCGCGCACCGAGACGCCGTAAAGGCGCGAGATCGAATAGACGGTTTCGCCGCGCGCCACGCGGTGACGCACCGGCTCGGCCCCGCCCTGTACCTGCAAGGAGGGCGCGGCGGGCTCCGCAGGCGCGTCGGCATCGGCGCGGTCGATCGCGGCGCTGGCGATGGCGGTGATGTCGGTTCCGGCGGCGCTGGCCCCCGGCGGGGTGATGCGGCGGGGCAGGGCCAGCACTTCGCCCTCGCGCAGGATATCGCTGGCCTGGCGGCCATTGAAGCTGGCCAGTTCCGTCGGGTTCATGCCGATACGCTCGGCCACGTCGGCCAGGCTGTCGCCCCGGCGGGCCACGACGACCTGGTAATTGGGATAGGTGATCAGCCCGAACTGGTCGGGTTCGGGGCGTGGGGCGGTGGCCACGTTTTCCGGGGTCGCAGCAGAGATCCCGTTATTTCGCATGTCGAAATCGAAGCCGCCGGGCGTCACGCAGGCTGCCAGCAGCGGCAGCGACAGGCCAAGGGCGATAAGGGGCAACCTGGTCATCAGCTCTGATACCTCAACTTATTGTCTTCTCGGGCCCCGAGCAGGGGGCGCGCCGCGCTGAATGCATGTCGCGGAATTTCGTGGGTTTTACACGCGAATCGGCGTTGTTTTCCACCCCAAAGGACGGATCACTCGCTGCCCAGCCCCTCGATCAGCGGAACGAAGCGCACCGGGCAGAGTTCTTCGTAGTCCAGTCCGTCGGGGGTCTTGGTGACCTTGATCAGGCTTTGCACCGCGTCCGACTGGCCCACGGGCAGCACCATGATGCCCCCGTCCTTGAGCTGTGCCAGAAGCGGGCCGGGCGGGTCCTCGGCAGCGGCGGTCACGATGATCCGGTCGAAGGGGGCCTGCTCGGGCAGGCCGAAACTGCCGTCCCCGCTGATCACCGTAATGTTGTGCAAGCCGAGGGATTCGAACAGTTTTTCGGATTCCCGCGTCAGGCGGCGGTGGCGGTCCACGGTATAGACGCGCCGCGCCAGGTGGCTCAGGATCGCGGCCTGGTAGCCAGAGCCGGTTCCCACCTCCAGCACCTTGTCGCGCGGCTGCACGTTCAGGGCCTGGGTCATCAGCCCGACGACCGAGGGCTGGCTGATCGTCTGGCCCGAGGCAATCGGCAGCGGCATGTCATCATAGGCCCGGTCTTCGAAATGGCCCTTCACGAACAGGCCCCGGTCCACCTTCTCCATCGCCCCGAGCGTGCGCGGGTTCGTGACCCCCTTCTGGCGAAGGTGGAACAGAAACTGCATCTTCTGCTCGGGCGACCAGCTCATTCGAGGCGGGCTTTCAGATCGGTCAGCACGTCATGCGCAGTCAGGTCCGCGCGCAGCGGCGTGACCGAGATATAGCCGTCGAGATTGGCCTGCGCGTCGCTGTCGGGGGCGGTCGGGTTATGCTGCGACCCGCCGGTGATCCAGACGAAGCGGCGCCCGTTGGGGGCGGTGTGTGGCTTGGCGCTGAAATGCGTCCCGCGCCGGAAACCCTGGCGCACCACCTTGCGGCCCTTCACCTGGCTTGCGGGCACGGGCGGGAAATTCACGTTATAGAAGACGCGGTAGTCTTCCTCGTCCCAGTGACCATGATCGAGCAAGGCCCGGATCAGCCCGGCCCCATGTTGCAGGGCGGCTTCGAACGGGTCGTCCAGTTGCAGGTTGTCGGGGCCGAAATACTGCGACAGGGCGATGGCTGGCACGCCTTGCAGGGCCGCCTCCAGCGCCGCGCCGATGGTGCCGGAATAAAGCACGTTCTCCGCGGCGTTGTTGCCCCGGTTCACGCCCGACAGCACCAGGTCGGGGCGGGAGTCCTTCAAGATGTCGTGCAGCGCGGCCAGCACGCAGTCGGCGGGCGTGCCCTCGGTCGTGTAGCGATAGGGATCGAGGCGCGAAACCAGCGTGGGGTGCACGTAGCTGATGCAATGCCCGACGCCGGATTGTTCGAAAGCGGGGGCCACGGTCCAGACTTCGCCATCCTTACCCGCGATCCCGCGCGCGATGGCCTCCAGCACCTTCAGGCCCGGGGCGTTGATGCCGTCGTCATTGGTGATGAGAATGCGCATGCGCTCTGCCCCTTTGCCCGTTGCCTCAAGCCCTGTTAGCCGAGGGGGCAGGCCCGGTAAAGGGGCCAGCCCTCAGCGGTCTGCCATCGCCTGCCGGACCCCCAGGAACGCAACGGCGATCGCGGCGGCCAGAACCGCGCCTGTAAACACCACGTTCGATGTGTCCATGCCCGCGCTTGCCACCGCCACGCCGACCAGGGCCCAGGTCAGGGCCGCGTGGTAGCTGAGGGGCGGCTTGCGGCTGGCGACGGCGCCACCAAGTGCCGCGACCCCAGCCAGCCCCAGGAAGCTCGCCACGAGGGGCGGCAGCCCCGTCCAACCCGCCAACACGGTCGACCCGGCTACGAAAGAGGCCGCAGTCAGCCAGCCCGCGTAAAGCCCGAGCGGCATGCGCGCCAGCCAGATGTCCTGGTCGACCGGCACGCGGAGCATGGCCAGAAGCGCGCCTGCCAGCATCGCGAAGATGAAGATCGTGGCCATGACGGGGCTGGTCAGCGCCACGCCAAGCCAGCCGGTGCCAAGCGCCAGCGAGATGAAGAGCGGCCAGCGGCCCGCATCCCAGTCGGGATGGGTGTCGCGCTTGATCAGCCCGTAGAAGCCATGCACCACCAGCCAGGCATAGATCACGCCCCAGATCGCGAAGGCATAGCCCGCCGGTTGCAGCGGCAGGGGCGGGGTCGGGTGGG
>NZ_CAXREX010000062.1:0-14717 GCF_964229645.1 Nioella sp.
GTCGATCCACGCCTGAACGGGCCGGAAGAAGACGGCGCGATCCTGGCCTTCGATACCGGGCCGGGGAATGCCCCGCTCGATGACCTGATGCGCGCCCGCCGGGGCATGGCGCGGGACGAGGGCGGCGCTCTGGCCCGTTCCGGCAGCGTGGATCAGGCAATCGTAAAGGCCGCGATCCGTCGGCCTTTCATGTCAAGAATGCCTCCGAAGTCTCTGGATAGGAACGATTTTTCAGACATATTGGCGCGGGTTGAGGCCTTGCCTGACGCCGATGCGGCAGCAACACTGGTGGCGATCACCGTGGCCTGCGTTGCCGAGGGGCTGACCCATTGCCCCGAGCCTCCCGCCCGGGTCCTGGTTTGTGGCGGCGGGCGGCACAACGCGGCGATGATGTCGGGGCTGGGCGAGGCGCTAGCCTGTCCGGTCGAACCGGTCGAAGCGGTCGGGCTCGACGGCGACATGCTGGAGGCGCAGGCTTTCGCCTTCCTCGCCGTGCGCGTGGCGCGCAAGATGTCCACCTCGGGGCCGATGACCACGGGCGTCGCCGCGCAGGTTGGCGGCGGTCGGATCAGCCGGCCGCGCGGTTAGGGGCGCAGGGTGTCGGCGTAGTCTTTCGCAAAGGCCGGGTAGCTGGGCGAGGTGCTTTTCAGCAGCGGCGCAAGATCCCGGTTCAGCTCGGGCAGCTTGTGGAAGGGCACGTTTGGGAAACTGTGATGTTCCGCATGGAAGGGCATGTTCCAGGCGATGAAGCGCACGGGCCAGCCCGCATAGGTGGTGCGGGAGTTTTCCAGCATGTTGGCCACCGGTGGACAGCGGCCATGTTCGGCCAGCAGGTAAAGCCTCAGGAATGGCTGGCCGATCAGCACCGGCAGGATCCAGAGCCATAGTGCCAGAGGCGACCACATGAGGCTGAGGGCAATCAGCGCGTAAAGGGCCAGCAGCACCCGCGCCTCGCGCCGGATTGCGCCATGCTGGCGGGCAGGCAGGTAGGGGGCGTCGATCGAGCCAAAAGCATTGCGCCAGAGCGTGCCCGCCATGCCCCGCCAATAGCCCCATCCGCTGAGATAGATCAGGAATTGCGGCCATGTCTCGGGGCGGGGCCCGTGTTCCAGTTCCGGGTCGCGCTCGGGGTCATTGGTGAACTTGTGATGGGCGAGGTGAAAATAGCGAAACCATGTGAAGGGCAGCATCAGGGGCAGGCTGACCGCAGGGCCCACGAGATCGTTCATCCAGCGCGTCCTGAATGGCGTGTAATGGGTGCATTCATGGCTGAGCGTGAAGAGGAACACCGTCAAAACACCTAGCGGCAGCAGTGCCAGCCACCAGCCGGGCCAGCCCATGACGATTGGCAGCGCAAAGGCCCCCAAGGCCGCGACATGCCCGGCAAGATGCAGCAGGCCCCTCAGGTCGGATCGTTCCTGCAAGGCCTCTTTGCGGGCAGCGGGCAGGGCGGCGAGGGCGGATTTGTGGTCCATCTCACCCCCTTGGGATGTCGAAGCCGGGGGCGGCAAGTTCGAACCCGTCGAAGCGGAAGCCCGGGCTGACCGTGCAGCTGACCAACGTGTAATCACCCGTCGTGCGCGCCGCCTGCCAGTGATGCGGCGGGACGAGGATCTGAGGGCGGCCTTCGCGCAAGTCCGGCGTCAGAAGATGGTCGGTCGCGGGGCCCTCACCGGTTTCGCTCATCGACAGGACCAGAGGCGCGCCCGAATGGTAAAGCCAGATCTCGGCGGCATCGACCCGGTGCCAATGGCTGGCCTCGCCCTCTTTCAGCAGGAAATAGATGCAGGTGCCCGTGGGCCGGTCCTCATTGTCGGCTACCCAGGTCTGCCGGTAATGGCCGCCTTCCGGATGCGGCTCCAGCCCGAGCGTGGCGATGATCTCGTCTGCGGTCATGTTGAATGCGAAACCTTTGTCCGGGTCAAATTTTGGAATTGATACAACCCATGGTAGCATCGTGGACGCAAACGAGGGGCATGATTCCATAAAACCATTCCAGAATGTGGGGGGGAATATGCCAGTTCATCAAGGTCATTGTTTTTGTGGTGCCGTTGAAATCGAGGTCTCGGGGGATCCTGCGGGCATGGGCTATTGCCATTGCGAGTCCTGCCGGTCGTGGTCGGCCGGACCTGTCAACGCGTTTACCCTTTGGGCACCGGACGCGGTGAAGGTTACCAAGGGGGCCGACAAGCTTGCGCGGTTCATGAAGACGGAAAACAGCGGGCGCCAATACTGCACCCAATGTGGTGGGCATGTCATGACGGACCATCCCGGCCTTGGGCTGGTCGACGTCTATGCCGCAACGATCCCGTCACTGGCCTTCGAGCCGGGCGTCCATGTGAACTACGCCGAAACCGTGTTGCCAATGAAGGACGGATTGCCCAAGTTCCGTGATTTCCCGGCAGATTTCGGCGGCAGCGGGGAGATGGTGGAGGAATAGCCTGCCGTTTCAGAACCCCGGCGTGCCCCGGTCCTCGGGATGGCGGTCAAGGTGGCTTGCCTTGATCCCTTCCGAGGTCTGGCGGCTGCCGTCGTGGCTCCAGCCCGGGGGCGCGACGGCGTATAGGATGCGCTCACGCAGCGTGAGTCCACGCTGTGTCATGTCCTTGAAGATGCCGACCCATTCGTGAAAGGCCACGCGCAGCGGGTTGAAGGTGCCGAGGTTGTGGACAAGCCCGTAATCGACGCGATCTTCGTCCAGTTCGGGCACGAAGGTTTCGAACATCCTGTCCCAGATGATGAAGACGCCCGCGTAGTTGCAATCGAGATAGCGCGCATTGCGGCCATGGTGCACGCGATGGTGGCTTGGCGTGTTCATCACCGCTTCGATCCAGCGGGGAAGCTTGCCGATCGCCTCGGTGTGGATCCAGAACTGGTAAATCAGGTTCAGACCCCCGACGAAAAGCACCATCGCCGGGTGAAAGCCCAGAAGGATGAGTGGCGCGCGCACCACCATCATGAAGGTGAAGGTGTAGGTCCAGGTCTGGCGCAGCGCCGTGGTCAGGTTGTCATGCTGGCGGGAATGGTGGTTCACATGGCTGGCCCAGACCCACCTGATCCGGTGACCGAAGCGATGGACCCAGTAATAGCGCAGGTCATCGAGCACGAAGCACAGCGCCACCACCCACCACGCAGACCCGAGGTCGAGCGGGGTCAGCGCCCAGAGCCACATGAAGAAGCCCCAGGCGATGAAGCCAAGCGCGATGCCGCTGGCCACGTTGCCTGCCCCCATGATGAGCGAGGTCACCGCGTCGCGGGTCTCATAGCGCCCGCCCTTGCCCCTGAGGGTGATCCACAGCAGTTCCACCAGGATCGCGGCGATGAAGAAGGGCACCGCCCATTGCACGACATCGGGATAATTCAACTGGTCGGTCATGGTCTCTCCGACAGGGTCTGTTGCCAGCGGGCGCGGGCCTCGGGGTCGAGCGCCACGTCGAGGCGCGGGGTGGCGAAATCGTGGAAGAGGATGCGCAGACCGCCGGGTGTTTCGTGGATATCGGCACCATCAAGCCGATGGCCGCTGCTGTCGGCCCCCATGGTGAAGACCACGCCGAGGCCATGGTCCGTCCCGATCAGCGCGGCAGAGCCGTCGGGGGCAAGCAGGACGTTTGTGATCCGGTCCTCTGGCCAGCTGCGCAGCCAGGCGGCGCGGGCGTCGTCCTCGGACGCGAAACGATAGGGGCGGGCAAGGCCGAGCGCCCATGTGAGCGCGGCAATGCCGCCGATGCCGCCGACGACGAGGATGATCAGAATGTGCAGGGGCATGGCCCGTATCCTCCCGCGCGCAAGAAAAGCGGGAGGGTTTCGCGCTGTCAAACGGGGCGTCGCGTCAAGGGGCGCGACCCTGCGGGTCGCTACCCCCCGCCAGCAAGGAAGGCGCGGATTTCGGCCAGAACCGCCTCGGGCGCGTCGTCGACGCTGTCATGGCCCGCGCCGGGAATGACGGACAGCCGCGCGTCGCCGTAAAGCGCCAGGTGGGCGCGTTGGTGGTCTTCCCCGATCCAGGTGCTGCACGCCCCCGTAATCAGCAGGACAGGGCCGGCGAAGCGGTGTGCCTGCCCGCCGAGAGCGTCGAAATCTTCCGCGCTGGCCTGCGTCTGCACCGCTTGCCCCGCCGCACCGCCCGCGCGCCAGCCTGGGCTGTCGTAGCTTTCGCCGGGGCAGGCATAGCCCGAGGCGGGATCGGAGGCGAAGGCGTGCATCATCTGCCCGATGAGGAAATCCTGTGCGGCGGCCTCGTCGGGCCCGTCCACATGGGCCGAGGCAAAGCCTGTGCGCAGGCCAAGCCAGATCATGCCCGGCTGGCGGATGATCTCTTGCGAGCGCAAACCCCAGGCCTGGGCGTCATCGGCAGACAGGAAGCCCGGCTCGATCAGCACCGCCGCGGCAACCCGGTCGGGGCTTGCGCCAAGGAATGCGCTGGCCAGCATCGCGCCCCAGCTGTGGCCGACAAGGATCGCGGGCGCGTCGGGGCTGACGTGGTCGAGCACGCCGGACAGCTCCTGCAAGTGGGTCTGCAGCGTCAGCTCTTCGGCAGGCACCCGTTCCGACAGGCCCGCGCCGCGCTGGTCGTAGAAAGTGACGTGGTAGCTGTCGGCAAGCGCCTGCAAGGGCAGGAGCGAGCGGTAATCCGCCCCCGGGCCCCCGTGAAGGACGACGATGGCCGTGTTGGCGGGGTCGCCGAAGCTTTCGGAATGGAGCGTGACGCCGCCTACCTCGATCCGGGGCAGGGCGGGGTCATCGGTGACGGTGGCGGGCACGGGATACTCCCCCATGGTCCCGACATAAAGCGCCCCTGCCGCAACCAGCAGGAGCGCGACAAGCGCGGCAAGTCCTTTGAAAACCCGCCGCATGGCTTAGCGCAGGATCGAGCGGCCCGCGTATTCGGCGGTCTCGCCCAGCATCTCTTCGATGCGGATCAGCTGGTTGTATTTCGCCAGCCGGTCAGACCGCGCGAGGCTCCCGGTCTTGATCTGCCCGCAATTGGTGGCGACCGCGAGATCGGCAATGGTCGCGTCTTCGGTCTCGCCCGAGCGGTGCGACATGACGTTGGTCATGCGGTTGCGATGGGCCAGGTCGACGGCCTTCAGTGTCTCGGTCAGGGTGCCGATCTGGTTGACCTTCACCAGCATCGAGTTGGCGCAGCCGCGCTCGATGCCCATGGCCAGCCGCTTGGGGTTGGTCACGAACAGGTCGTCGCCCACAAGCTGCACCTTGCCGCCCAGTTCATCGGTCAGCATCTTCCAGCCATCCCAGTCGTCCTCGGAACAGCCATCTTCGATCGACAGGATCGGGTAATCTGCGCAAAGCGCGGCAAGGTAGGCCACGTTTTCCTCGGCCGAGAGCGTCTTGCCTTCGCCCGACAGCACGTATTTCCCATCCTTGAAATACTCGGTCGAGGCGCAGTCGAGCGCCAGCATGATGTCGTCGCCGGGGGTGTAGCCGGCCTTCTCGATCGATTTCAGCACGAAATCGAGCGCGTCGCGGGTCGAGGAGAGGTTGGGCGCGAAGCCGCCTTCATCGCCCACGCCGGTGGCCAGACCCGCAGCGGACAGTTCCTTCTTCAGGGTGTGGAACACCTCCGAGCCCATGCGCACCGCGTCGCGGATATTGCCCGCGCTCACCGGCATGATCATGAATTCCTGGATGTCGATCGGGTTATCGGCATGCTCGCCGCCATTGATGATGTTCATCATCGGCACGGGCAGAACGCAGGCCGAGGTGCCGCCCACGTAGCGATAGAGCGGCTGCGCGGTGAAATCTGCGGCGGCCTTCGCGGCGGCCAGCGACACGCCGAGGATGGCGTTGGCGCCAAGGCGCCCCTTGTTCTCGGTGCCGTCAAGCTCGATCATCGCGGCGTCGATGGCGGCCTGTTCGGTGGCGTCAAAGCCCACCAGCGCTTCGGCCAGTTCGCCGTTCACGGCGGCCACGGCCTCCAGCACGCCTTTGCCGAGATAGCGCGACTTGTCGCCGTCGCGCTTTTCCACGGCTTCATGCACGCCGGTCGATGCACCCGAGGGCACGGCGGCGCGGCCCATGGTGCCGTCTTCCAGGATCACGTCGACCTCGACCGTCGGGTTGCCCCGGCTGTCGAGAATTTCACGGCCGATGATGTCGATGATGGTGCTCATGGGGTCTCACCTTGGAACATGGGATCAGTCGCGCTGACCTATAGCAGGGGCGCGGCGAAAGTAAACCGTTTATGGTAGCGCTAACGGGCCTTGTTTCGCAGGGGGTGATAACTGTTTGCGCCAACAGGGGCGCTGCGGGACCTTACGCCGCAGCCCGCGCTGCACGGCGCGCCTTACGGGCCAGGTGGCGTTCCCGCAGGAAGGTATAGAGCCCGGTCCCGATGATCAGCGCAGCCCCGGTCAGCGTCAGCGCATCGGGGCGCTCGCCAAAGACCAGAACACCCGCGATGAGAGAGAAGACCAGCCGTGTATAGCGGAAGGGCTGCACCGCCGAGGCATCGGCCATGCGCATCGCCTGCACGATGGCGTAATACCCGGTCACCGAGAACAGGAGCGTGCCCGCGATGAGCAGGAACTGGGACCCTTCGGGGTGAACCATATCCGTGCCTTGCAGCCACAGCAGAAGCCCTCCGGCGAGGATCAGCGATGCAAAGCCCTGGAAGGACACGACCAGCGAACTGACATCGCCGGGAATGCGCCGGGTGATGAGATCGCGGAAGGCGACGGCGGCGACGGTGAGCAGCACGAAGAGCGCATTGGGCTCGAACCCGTCGAGTCCGGGCCGGATGATCATCAGAACGCCCACGAAGCCAATGGCGATGGCGCTCCAGCGTCGCCAGCCAACCTGTTCACCGAAGAAGAGCGCCGCCCCCGCCGTAATGGCCAGGGGCGTGGCCTGGAACACGGCGGCAACGACTGAGATGTCGACCAGGGACAGGGCGGTCACGAAGGTGGTGGCCGATACCGCCTCGGCCAGCGCGCGCAGCCACAAGGCCGGGGTCCAGGCCCGCCGTGCCCAGAGCTTCTGCCCCCGCGCCAGCGCCATCACCGCGAAGATCGCGCTCGCGCCAATGCCCAGGATCACCAGGATCTGCCCGGTGGGGAACCATTCCGACAGATGCTTGATCAGCGCATCCTCGGCCGTGAAGGCGGCCATGGCGGCGATGACAAGAAGGATGCCGTTGAGATTGTTCATGACAGGCGCGCCGTGATCTGGGTGGGTGATCCCGCCTTGGACCCAGTTTCACGGCAGCACAAGTACCATCCTGCACGGGCGCGATGATTTCCCCTGATCGCAAGGATCAGCTTTTGGAATGCAGACGTTCACGCCAGGCGGAATAAAGCCCCGCCGCCAGGATCAGCGCGGCGCCGGCATAGGCCAGCGCATCGGGGCGTTCGGCAAAGATCGCCATTCCCAGAACCAGGCCGAAAACCAGTCTTGAGTAGCGAAAGGGGGTCACGGCCCCGATCTCACCCACGCGCATGGCGGCGGTGATCGCGTAGTAGCCGCCGATCGTGGTGGCGAAGGTAAAGATCAGCAGCCCCCAATCCCCGGCAGTTGGCCAGATCGGGGCCTGCCCGAACACGATCAGGATCGCGCCCGTGGGCACCAGGGCAAAGAAGCCCACCGTGGCCAGTTGCAGGTTTTCCAGGTCTCGCGGCGCGGCGCGCGTGGCCAGGTCGCGGGCGGCAAGGCCCAGCATCGCCACGATGATCCACAAGGCTTGTGGCGAAAAGCCCTCGAACCCGGGGCGCAGGATGATGAGCACCCCGACAAGGCCGGCGACAATGGCGCTCCAACGCCTGATACCGACCTGTTCGCCGAAGATCCTCGCCGCCCCCATCGTGACGACGAGGGGTGCGGCCTGAAGGATCGCGGTGACCAGCGACAGGGGGTTGAGCGTCAGTGCCAAGACCATGCCGGCACCTGCCACGATTTCCGCCAGGAACCGCAGGCCGACCGCCGGGTGCCAGACAGCGCGGGGCAAGAGCGGCAGGCCCCGCGCCCGCGTCCAAACTGCAAAGACAATGGTGCCGACGATCCCCATAGTGCCCATGATCTGCCCCGGCGGCACCGCGCCCGCCAGGAGCTTGATGCCCACATCGCCAAGCGCGAAACCGGCCATGGCCAGCACCATCAGCAGGATGCCGCGCAGATTGTCAGTGGCAGAAGTCATGTTTCGGGGTCCGTCTGGCAGACCCCCGGTGTCGCCCCATTCCGGGCCGGGGTCCAGCCCTATTTGCGGATCGGGACGCCGTAGAGTTCCAGCTTGTGCCCCTTCAACCGGTAGCCAAGCTTTTCGGCGATCTTTTCCTGAAGCGCCTCGATCTCGGGGTCGACGAACTCGATCACCTCGCCGGAATTGATGTCGATCAGGTGGTCGTGGTGGTCGCGGTCGGCATCTTCGTAACGCGCGCGGCCATCACCGAATTCCAGCTTCTCAAGGATACCGGCCTCGTCGAAGAGCTTGACGGTGCGATAGACCGTGGCAATCGAGATGTTCGGGTCCTGGGCGCTGGCGCGGGCGTAAAGCTCTTCCACATCCGGGTGGTCCGACGAGTCTTCCAGCACGCGGGCGATCACGCGCCGCTGCTCGGTCATGCGCAGGCCCTTGGCCTCGCAGCGCTGTTCGATGGTTTCGGGCATCGCTGGCCTCCCGGTCGTCTCGGGGGATGGGTCTAGCGCATCAGGCGCGGTCTGGAAAAGCCCTTTCCGCCCGCCCGCGTCAGGAAATCCTCCGCCAGCGCAGCCTTTTGGTGTCGAGCGCGTGGACCCCCTCGAAATCGCGGAAGCCGGGGTCGATCTTGCCGCCCGATGCGATGATTTCCCCGTCTTGCAGGGTGGCGCTGTGGCGGCTGATCCAGCCGGGATTGTCGCCGGTGGTCTGAACGCGCGTCACGCGCCAAGACTTCAGGTCGAGCCGCAGCACCTGCGTGATGCCGTCCTGCCGTTGCCCCCGGTAGCCCAGGTTGCCGATGATCAGGATGTGATCACCCATCAGCGTGGCAGTGTGGAAGTCGGTCGGCGGGAAGTCCTCGACCGGGTAGGTGAAGTATTCGACCCCGCCCGCGCCATCCAGCACGCAGACATCGTTGTAGATGCAGAAATCGGGGTCGTAGGAATCCTCGTGCTCGCCCGCGATCAGAACCAGCCGCCCGTCGGGCAGCCGCGTGACCGTGCGCCCGAAGCGCTCGAAACTGAAAGCGGGCGATAGCTGCCACGGATGCGGATTCGCCCCTTCCCCGAAATGGCGGCGCAACCCGCCATAGGCACTGTCGAAGCTGCGAATCTGCTCGATGTAGAAGGGGTTGACCATCGGTTGCGGGTTGCGGTCCCCGCGCTGGACCGGGGCAAAGCGCGTCGCGTCCCTGGGCAGGTTCTGTGCCGGGATGCGATCCGCCCCGGTGGCCACGGCCATGACGTCCCGGTCGAAGGCCGCGAAATCGGCGCCCCGGGCCGCCAGCAGGCGGACAATCTCCGGGTCATAGGCCTCGGCGGCCACGGGTTCGGCGAAAAGCCGACCCTCGGGCGCATGGGTGATCGCGTTCACCTCGGCCCCGTGATCGAGCAGCAATTCGACCATGTCGGCCCGTTTCCAGCCCACGGCCTGCGACAGCAGCGTGCGCCCCTGATACCAGCCGTTGACCTCGGCCCCGGCGGCCAGGCGCTCCATCACCTCGGCGCGCGCAAGTGCGGTCAGCTCCGGCTCGCCGAAGCCTGCCTCGCCTTCCAGAAGCACCAGAAAGGCGCTGGCCAGTGCCGGGTCGGGGGTGGTCACGGCTCCAGTTCCAGTTCCGGTTCGCGGCCCACGCGGGTGACAAGCCGTGCCACCGTCAGCCCCTGCACAATGATTGAGAAGACCACGATCATGTAGGTGGCGCCCAGGATAAGCGGCTTCCAGTCGCTGTCGGGCAGGGACAGCGCCAGCGCGACCGAGATGCCACCCTTGAGCCCGCCCCATGTCATGATCTGCACCACGCCGGGCGAAAAGCGGCGGAACGGGCGCAAGGCGAGGATCGGCACCGCGACTGCGACCAGCCGCGCCAGAAGAGCCAGCGCGATGGCCGCCGCCCCGGTCAGCAGCACGTCGCCCGAGAAGGCCACCGCGAAGACCTCGAAGCCGATCAGCAGGAAGAGCACCGCGTTCAGGATCTCGTCAACGAGGGTCCAGAAACTGTCAACATGGGCGCGGGTTTCGGCGCTCATCCCGCCCTTGGGGCCGGTATGGCCGATCAGCAGCCCGGCAACCACGGCCATGATCGGGGCAGACACATGCAGCGCAATGGCCAGTTCGTAGCCGCCGAAGGCAAGCCCAAGCGTGAGAAGCACCTCCAGCGAGGGATCGTCGATGCGCCGCATCACCCGGAAGGTCAGCCAGCCCGCCACGGCCCCGAGGGCCGCGCCGCCCAAGGCTTCCTGCACGAACAATGTCGCCGCATCCGCAAGCCCCCCGCCACCATGGTCATCGCCGCCGTGGGAAAAGGCGAGCCCCACGAGGACGAGAAAGACGACATAGCCCACCCCGTCATTGAACAGGCTTTCCCCGGCGATCTTGGTTTCGAGAGATTTCGGCAGGTTGGCCGCGCGCAGCACGCCCAGAACGGCCACCGGATCGGTCGGCGTCACGATCACGCCGAAGACCAGCGCGACCAGGAGTGGCATGCCCGTCAGCCACGAAAACCCGACGCCGATGATGACGGTCGACAGCCCCACGCCAAGCGTGGCCATCAGCGCCACGACCTTCCATTCCGCGCGCAGGTCTTCCACCTTCACATGCAGCGCCCCGGCAAAGAGCAAAAGCCCCAGCATCCCTTCCAGAAGCGCCTCGGAGAAGTCGATTTCCGTGATCAGCAGGCGGAGTTGGTCATCGATGCCAAATCGCGGCAGCACCGCGTCGAGCCCCATCACCACCAGCGAGGCCACGAGGGCCACCACCATGATGCCAATGGCGGCGGGCAGGCGCAGGTAAAGATAGTTCACCGCCCCGAAGGCCCCGGCCAGCACGATGAGAAGCGAAGTGATCTGAAGAAGCGTCATGAGAAACGGTCCGGGCTTGCGTTCTGTTTTCCATGCCTTAGCACGGGCGGGCGGGTGCTTGACACTGCCCGTGGGTCGGGTCTTGTGTCCGGATGGTTCACTTGTGAAGGACAAGACATGGAGCGCAAATCCGCAATCGACCTGTTCGGCGCGGTCTCTCTGATCGGCTTCTCCATGCTGCTTGCGGTCAACCAGGTGGCGATCAAGCTTGGCAATACCGGGTTTCAACCCGTCTTCATGGCGGGCGCGCGCTCTGTCGGGGCGCTTGCCGTGCTGCTGATCTGGATGCGCCTGCGCGGTGTGCCGTTTCGCATCATGCCGGGAACCGTGCCGATGGGGATCTTGCTGGGCACGCTTTTTTCGATCGAGTTCGCCTGTCTCTTCTTCGCGCTTGACTGGACAACCGTGGCGCGCACCTCGATCCTGTTTTACACGATGCCTGTCTGGCTGGGCTTTGCCGCCCATTTCCTGATCGAGGGCGACCGGCTGACCCCGCGCAAGCTGATGGGGCAGGGGCTGGCCGTCGCGGGTGTGGTGGTGGCGGTCACCATGCGTGCAGAGGGTGGCGAGGCGACGCTTCTGGGCGATGCACTGGCGCTGGCGGGGGCGTTTTGCTGGGCCGGCATCGCGCTGATCGCGCGGATATCACCCATCAGCAAATCGCCGCCCGAGATGCAGCTTTTCTGGCAGCTGGCCGTGTCCGGGCCTGCGCTGGTTCTGCTGGCTCTGTGGTTCGGGCCCTTCCTGCGCGACCCGCAGCTCTATCACTGGGCGATCCTTGGCTTCCAGATCGTCTTTATCGCCTCGCTGGGCTTCCTGTTCTGGTTCTGGCTTCTGTCAATCTACCCGGCCTCGTCCGTGGCATCGTTCAGCTTCCTGTCACCCGTGCTGGGCGTGGCGCTGGGTTGGCTCTTGCTGGGCGAGCATGTGGGGCCGCAGATCCTGCTGGCACTGGTGCTGGTCTGCGCGGGGCTGATCCTGATCAACCGTCCACGCAAAGATCGGCCCAGATAGGTAGGTGGTCCGAGGCGCGGCCCGCTTCGCCCGCGCGACAGGTGCCCATCTGCCGAACCTTCAAACCCGGCCCCGTCGCCACCCGGTCGAGCGCGGCCATGGGCCTGCGCGCGGGAAAGCTGCGGCCGGGGTTGTGCAGCTCGAAATAGGGGTCGAGTGGGGCAAAGCCTGCATGCGGGGCCCATTCGTTGAGATCGCCGAGCAGCACCGTGGGGGCCTCTTTGCTCAGGTTGAGCGCGGCCATGATCTGCGTCATCTGCCGCTGGCGGTCACGCCGCCTCAGTCCCAGATGGGTCGCCACAACGCGCAGCTGCCCGGAGGGGCCGGACAGATCCGCGATCAGCGCCCCGCGCGGTTCCAGCCCCGGCAGGGGCAGGCGGTGCAGGTCGTCCATCCGCCAGCCCCCCGCCAGAAGCAGCCCGTTGCCATGCCAGCCAAGGCTGACCGTCGTTTCCGCGACCGGGGCAGGCGCGAGCCCGGCCTCCTCTTCCAGCACGGCGCGGGGCAGGGCGGTCGGGCGCGGCGGCAGGCGTCGGTCGATCTCCTGCACCGCGATCACGTCGGCAGAAAGCCCCGCCAGCACGCGCGCCACGCGATGCGGATCGCGCCGGCGGTCGAGACCGACGCATTTGTGCAGGTTGTAGCTGGCGACGCGGATGTCGCCGGGGGATTTGCTCGGCGGGGATGGCATGGGTCAACTGTGCAGGCGGCGGGCGCGGGCGCAAGCCCCGCCATGGTGGCTCAGGTGCCGCAGAAGGTCTGTCGCACCACTTCCTCGGGGCGTGGGGCGAGGGCCAGGTCACGCGCCTCCGGCTGGTCATCGAAGGGATGGGCCAGAACGCGCACGAGGCGCTCGAACGGCGCGTAATCGCCGTCGACCGCGGCCGCGATGGCCTCCTCCACCCGGTGGTTGCGGGCGATGAAGGCGGGGTTGGCGGCCTGCATCCGGGCGATGCGCGCGCTTTCAGGCCCGTTCTGCCCCACCCGTGCGCGCCAGCGCGGCAGCCAGTCATCCAGCAGCGCGGGATCGGAAAACTCCGTGCGTGCCGTGGTCGGGTCGGCGCCCGACAGCGCCCGGAACACGCGGGTGAAATCCGCCTGCCCCTTGGCCATGCGCAGCAGCAGGTCATAGGCCAGCGAGGCCTCTGGCTCGCCCATGCGGGAAAGCCCCAGCTTCGCGGCATAGACCTCTTCCCAGGCCGTGGCGAAGAGATCGGCAAAGCCTTCGATCACCCGGGTCGCCACCTCGACCGCCTCCTTGTGTGCCAGTCCCATGATCGGCAACAGCGCGGTGGCGAACTGGGCCAGGTTCCACACGGCGATTTCGGGCTGCTTGCGGAAGGCGTAGCGCCCGAACTGGTCGATCGAGGAAAACACCATGTCGGGGTGATAGGCATCCATGAAGGCGCAAGGGCCGTAGTCGATGGTTTCCCCCGCGACCGACATGTTGTCGGTGTTCATGACCCCGTGGATGAAGCCCACGCCCATCCATCGGGCAATGAGCCGCGCCTGCGCGGCCACGACCGCCGAGAGCAGGTCAAGCGGTGTCTCGGCCTCGGGGTAGTGGCGGGCGATCACGTGATCGGTCAGTGTGCGCAGCGCCTTTTCATCGCCGCGCGCGGCGAAATACTGGAACGTGCCCACGCGGATATGAGAACGTGCCACGCGGGTCAGCACCGCACCGGGGCGCACGCGTTCGCGATGCACTTCCTCGCCCGTGGCCACGGCTGCCAGCGCGCGGGTGGTGGGAATGCCGAGCGCATGCATCGCCTCGCTGACCACGTATTCACGCAGCACCGGCCCAAGCCAGGCCCGCCCGTCGCCCCGGCGCGAGAAGGGCGTCGGGCCGGAGCCCTTGAGCTGGATGTCGCGCCGCGTTCCGTCGGTGCCGATCACCTCGCCAAGCAGCACGGCGCGCCCGTCGCCAAGCTGCGGCACCCACCCTCCGAACTGGTGGCCCGCATAGGCCTGCGCCAGCGGGGCCGCGCCTTGTGGCACATGGTTCCCCGCCAGCATCGCCACGCCCTCGGGGCTTTCGAGCCAGTCCGCATCGAGCCCAAGCTCGGCGGCAAGGTCCGCGTTCACCTTGATCAGTGCCGGGGCCCGAACAGGGGTGGGGGCGAGCGGCCGGAAGAAACGCTCGGGCAGGCGGGCATAGGAATTGTCGAAGGCGATCTGCATGGGGGTGTCCTCTCGCCGCTTTAGTTAATGTGCCTGCGGCGGGATACCAGAGGGCAGCAGGAGAGACATGAGATCATAACCCAGGACTTCACCAAAGCCCTGGCGCGCATAAAGCCGCCGGGCGCCGGGATTGTCGGGGGCTACATCGAGATTCAGCGCAACCAGGCCTTGCCCCGAAGCCCAGTCCACCAGGGCGCAGAGCGCTGACCGCCCCAGGCCCTGACCCCGGGATGCCGGCTGCACGTAGATCTCGTCGATCGCCGCCTCGCGCCCGCCCAGTTCGATGGAATACCCGAAGGCGATGGCGAGGTAGCCCACCGGAGTACCCGCGTCCTCGATCAGCCAGATCCGGCCCCGCTCGGGATGATCGAGAAGGCCGCGCAGCGTGTGGTCAAGGGCCGCCTTGGGGCGGGCGGAGATGCCCTCATGGGCGTGATAGGCCGCCACCAGCGGCAGGAGCACGGGCAGGTCATCCGCGCAGGCAAGGCGCAGGCTCACAGCCGGGCAATCCG
>NZ_CAXREX010000063.1:0-4940 GCF_964229645.1 Nioella sp.
ACGATCTCTACGATCTTTACAAGGCCAATCGTCCGCCCGCGCCCGAAGACCTGGTGCCGCAGTTTCCGCTGACACGCGAGGCCACGCGCGCCTTTAACATCGCCTGCATCGAGAAGGAAAACTACGAAGCCGACGACATCATCGCCACCTTCGCCCGACAGGCGCGCGAGGCAGGGGGGCGCTGCACGATCATCAGTTCCGACAAGGACCTGATGCAGCTCGTGGGCGGCGGCGTGGAAATGCTCGACGCGATGAAGAACAACCGGATTGATCGCGAAGGGGTGGAGGCCAAGTTCGGCGTCGGGCCGGAACGGGTGGTCGATGTTCAGTCGCTGGCGGGGGACAGTGTCGACAACGTGCCGGGTGCGCCCGGGATCGGGGTCAAGACCGCCGCCTTGCTGATCAATGAGTTCGGAGATCTGGAAACGCTGCTGGAGCGCGCGGAAGAGATCAAGCAGCCCAAGCGGCGCCAGACGCTGATCGAATTTGCCGACCAGATCCGCCTGTCGAAACAGCTGGTGACGCTGGATGATAATGTGCCGATGGACGTCACGCTCGACGATCTGGAACTGCGTGATCCCGAACCGCAGGCCCTGCTCGACTTTCTCGCCCAGATGGAATTCCGCACGCTGACCAAGCGGATCGCTACGCAACTTGGGCTGGAGGCGCCCGAGATCCCCGAACCCGCTGCCATGGCCGCCAGCGAAGACGCCCCCCCGCCGGAAGCGGTGCCCTTCGATGCGGAAGCTTACGAATGCGTGCGCGACGCCACAGCGCTCGCCGCCTGGATCGCCAAGGCCCATGCGCGGGGCTACGTGGCGGTGGATACCGAGACCACCAGCCTCGACGAGATGACTGCCGACCTCGTGGGTGTCTGCCTGTCGGTGGAACCGGGGCAGGCCTGCTACGTGCCGCTTCAGCACAAGGAAGGCGAGGGCGACCTCTTCGGCGGCTCCGCGCTCGCTGAGGGGCAGATGGGGCTGGAGGATGCGCTGGCGCTGCTCAGGCCGATGCTGGAGGACCCGAGCGTCCTCAAGATCGGGCAGAACATGAAATACGACGCAAAGATCTTCGCCAATTACGGCATCTCCGTGGACCCGATCGACGACACGATGCTGATGTCCTACGCGATGCATGCAGGGCTGCACGGGCACGGGATGGACGCGCTGTCGGACCGTTACCTCGGGCACGAGCCCATTCCGATCAAGTCGCTGCTCGGCAGCGGGAAATCCGCGATCACCTTCGACAAGGTCAAGATCGAGGACGCGGTGAAATACGCCGCCGAGGATGCCGATATCACGCTGCGCCTGTGGCAGGCCTTCAAGCCGCAGCTGCACCGCGAGAAGGTGACGACCGTCTACGAGACGCTGGAACGCCCGCTGGTGCCCGTGCTGGCGCGGATGGAGCGTCACGGCGTGAAGGTCGACCGCGATACGCTGTCCCGCATGTCCAATGCGTTTGCCCAGAAGATGGCGGGGCTGGAGGCGGAGCTGCACGAGCTGGCGGGCAAGCCCTTCAACGTGCAGTCGCCCGCGCAGGTGGGGCAAATCCTGTTTGAGGATATGGGGCTGGAAGGTGGCTCGAAGACCAAGACCGGCCAATGGTCGACCCCGGCAGACGTGCTGGAGGATCTTGCCACCGAACATGACTTCGCCGCGCGGGTGCTGGATTACCGGCAGTTGCAGAAGCTGAAGTCGACCTATACCGACGCGCTTCAGGACCACATCAACGCGGACACGGGCCGGGTGCACACGAGCTACATCCAGTCGGGCGCGTCCACGGGGCGGCTGGCGTCGACCGATCCCAACCTGCAAAACATCCCCGTGCGCAGCGAGGAAGGCCGCCGCATCCGCGAAGCTTTCGTGGCAGAGCCCGGCAACGTGCTGGTGTCATTGGACTATTCCCAGATCGAGCTTCGCATCCTGGCCCATATTGCCGGGATCGACGCTTTGAAAGAAGCGTTCCGCCGGGGCGATGACATCCACGCGATGACCGCCTCGGAGATGTTCAACGTGCCGATGGAGCAGATGACACCCGAGATCCGTCGCCGTGCCAAGGCGATCAATTTCGGGGTGATCTACGGCATTTCGGGCTTCGGGCTTGCCCGCAACCTGCGCATTCCTAGGGCCGAGGCGCAGGAGTTCATCAACACCTATTTCGAGCGGTTCCCCGGCATTCGCGATTACATGGATGCGACGAAGGAATTCGCGAAATCAAAGGGTTACGTGCAAACGCTCTTTGGGCGCAAGATCCACACGCCCGAGATCAACGCCAAGGGGCCTCGGGCGGGCTTCGCGCATCGCGCTGCGATCAACGCGCCCATCCAGGGGACCGCGGCCGATGTGATCCGGCGGGCGATGATCCGGATGGAGGACGCCATTGCCGGGCTTCCTGCGAAGATGCTGTTGCAGGTGCATGACGAACTGATCTTCGAAGTTTCTGAAGATGCAGCAGAAAATCTGATCGAGTGCGCGCGCGAGGTGATGGAAGGATCGGCGGAACCGGCGGTTAAACTGGCCGTGCCGCTGGTGGTGGATGCAGGCCAGGGCGCGAACTGGGCCGAGGCGCACTGAGCCAGAAAAAAGGGGGGGCGCCGGGCGTGCACCCCCGTACACCCCAGGTACACCCCCCGTGCAGACGAAACGCGGGTTTCGCCGCGCCTTCGGCGCGTCGACCCGCGCGCGATCCGGCGCGGATCGCGGCCCGTTTTCCGCGCCGGGAAACGGTTGGGGGCGCTGCCCCCGACGCCTGGCGGCGTCGCCCCCGGAGTATTTCAGCAAAGAAGAAGGGTCAGGCGGTCCCGATCACCTGGCCGAAGCGGTGGCGCGACGGCTGGAAATCCGCCACGTGGAGCGATAGCGCCCGGTAGTCACAGGTCAGTTCCTCGCCGGCCTTGATGTCGCGTGCGGCCACGCCCTTCACGGGGTTCGAGAGATCGACATTGGGCAGTTCGCAATGATTCATGAACCGGCCTTCGTCGCAGTCGAGCACCAGGTATTCGGGATCGCGTGGGTGTTCGTAGGTGTAGCGTTCCAGGAACTCGCGGAAATGACGCGGGACGCGTGTCAGTTCCTCTTTCTCGTAGGAAATGTCGAAGCGGCTGTCATAGAGGCGCACGAGCGCGCCTTTACGGATGTCAGTTTGGGTGAAGACACCGATCCCCTCGATCGCGGAGGGGCCGAGGAAGCAGCGCACCATCATCATGGTCGGAAGGCCTCTGGCTGGGGTCCGGCCCGCCCTGGTCCGGTCGTCGAAGGAAGGGGGCGGACCCCGCGCCGGGCGGGCAGCGCAAGGGTGATGCCAGCGCTCTTTTCGCGAGTCTGTCAAATGGGATTTGCGTTGAAACACAACATGTGATCACGCGGGCGGGGTCAGGTTGGGTAGCTGACCGGGTGGCGGTAGCCGGGTTGGCGGACGAGGTCCCAGTAGGCCTGTCGCGCGCGGGTGGCGATGGGGCCGGGGCGGCCATTGGCATAGATGCGGTCGCCCACCCTCGAGATGGGCAGGATGCCGCCGCCCGAAGAGGTCAGGAAGACTTCATCAGCGGTCTCGAGGCGGGTGGCTGGCAGCGGCTCGACGCGGGTTTCCAGCCCCATCCCGGCGCAGATTTCGAGCGCCGTCCGGCGGCTGATGCCTTCGAGAACGCCCGTGTCGGGGGTGGTGACCGTCTCGCCTTCCACGAGGAAGATGTTGAAGCCCGGGCCTTCGGTCAGGTTGCCCGCGTGGTCGAGCAGAACGACGGTGTCGAAGCCCCTGTCCTTGGCCTCGAAGAGACCTTGGGTGAAATCGCCCCAGTGGTAGTTCTTGGCGCGGGGATCGACGCTGTCCGGAGGAATGCGGCGGATGTTCTGCGCAACCCAGAGGCTGGCGCCCTGGTCCAGCACGTCGGGCTTGATCACGTGGACGTAAGGCACCGCCCAGGCATAGAAGTGGTTGGCACAGTCGCGCGGGTCGCGGCTGCCGGGGATGAGTGGTGTGCCCCGTGCGGCCACCATCGCGCAATAGGCGTCGCGCAGGCCGGAGGCGGCCACCATGTCATGCAGCGCCGCGGCGATCTGGTCGCGGGTCATGCCCACATCCATGCGCGCGGCCTGCATCGAGGCGGTGAAGCGGTCGAGATAGGCGTCGCGGCGAAAGAAGGCCCCGTCGACCACCGGCACCACGTCATAGACCACGTCGGAATGGGTGAGGCCCCAGTCGGTCACGCCGATGGTGGCCTCGGCGATGGGGATGATCCGGCCCTTCATCCAGGCCGCGCCCGCGCTGAAATCGGCTGTCATGGTGATGCCTCCCTGCGTCTTGTTCAGGGGGCATGGGCGAAGCGGGGCCGTCAAGCGGTGAAAAACGCGTTGACGCGTTTTGACAAATTCCGTCACGGAATTTGCCCCGCCCTTGCCAGCCCCGCCGCAGGGCGATTAGCTGGCGCGGGTGCAACAAGGGGATGGCACATGGCACATGGATACGAGAGCGGCAGGCTGAACCTGCCCTTCACCGGGATCGCGACCTTCGGGAAATACGACTACCAGCCCGACTGGGACCGGCTGGAGGCCGATGTGGCCGTCCTTGGCGCGCCCTTCGATTTCGGCACCCAGTGGCGCCCCGGTGCGCGGTTCGGGCCGCGGGCGATCCGCGAGGCGGCGACGCTGTTCTCCTTCGGGCACGCGGGGGCCTATGACCACGAGGACGGGGTGACCTATCTTGGTGCAGGCACCCGGATCGTGGACATGGGGGATGCCGATATCGTCCATACCGATACCGAGAGGAGCCATGCCAATATCGAGGCGGGCGTGCGCGCGATCCTCGACAAGGGGGCGTTGCCGGTGGTTCTGGGGGGCGATCCTTCGGTCAACATTCCCTGCGTTCGCGCCGTCGCCGGGCGCGGACCCATCCACCTCGTGCAGCTCGACGCGCATCTCGATGTCGTCGATGAACGTCACGGG
>NZ_CAXREX010000064.1:0-5096 GCF_964229645.1 Nioella sp.
CGAGGTGTCGATCAGCACACGGGTCACGCCATGCGATGTTTCGCGCTCGATCAGCAGCGAGCAGCGCCGCCGACGGTTGCGCGGCTCGTTCGGGTCGCAATCGCCCCAGTGGCCGCCAAGGCGGGGCACGCCGCCCGACGAACCGCAGCCCAGGATGATGAAGCGCAGCTCTGCCATCAGGCGGCCTGCCTCCATGTCTTGGCCTTCCAGAACAGACGGTCGAAATTGGCGGTGGTCTGGGCGAAGAACGCGGCCTCGGATAGCCCAAAGGTTTCGGCCGCGCGGCGGGCCGTGTGCAGTGTGTAGGCCGGTTCATTCCGCTTGCCGCGATAGGGGGGCGGCGCAAGGTAGGGCGCATCGGTTTCCACAAGGATGCGGTCCACGGGCGCGGCGGCAAAGATATCGCGCAGATCGGAGGAGCGCGGGAAGGCAGTGATCCCCGACATCGACAGGTAGAAGCCAAGACCGAGCGCCGTTTCCGCCAAGGCGGGTGACGAGGTGAAGCAATGCATCACGCAGGTAAACGCGCCTTTCGCGTGCTCTTCCGTCAGGATACGGGCCATGTCGTCATCTGCATCGCGCGAATGGATGATGAGCGGCAGGCCGGTCTGCCGTGCGGCCTCGATATGCAGGCGCAGGCTGACCTGCTGCATCTCGGCGCTGTCGGCGGTGTAGTGATAGTCGAGCCCGGTTTCGCCGATGCCGACGAACTTGGGGTGCTCGGCCAGCGCCACCAGTTCTTCGACCGTGGCCAGGGGCTCTTCCGCGGCGCTCATCGGATGGGTTCCGGCCGCCCAGAAGACGGGATCATGCGCCTCGGAGATGGCGCGCACGTTGGGCACGTTGCGCAGCCGGGTGCAGATCGTGACCATGCGGGTGACGCCATGATCGACGGCACGCTGAACGACCTGGGGCAGTTCCTCGGCGAAATCGGGGAAATCGAGATGGCAGTGGCTATCGACGATATCCGGCAGGTCACTCATCAAGCGTCGTCCTTCGCGCCGTCCTGGGATGGGTCAGAGGGGCAGGCGCTCGGCGGTGCTGCCAATCCGAAGACACATATCAAGGAGAAGCGCGGCAGGGTCAAGGTTGACCGCCTTGCCGCGCCGCGCGCGCGAGGTCAGGTCCGCCGAGAGGTCAGCCCAGGCGCGCGCTGCCTGCAAATCGGGCGCGAGCCGCGCGATCAGTTCGGCCTCGCCGGGCAGGATCTCGGGAAGGGGCTGGCCGGTGGCCCCCGTGCGCGCCAGCCGCGACAGGAGCCGGTCGATGAGATCGAGAAGCAGCTCGAACCGGGCCTCGGCCCCTTTCGCGCCCCCTGCGTCGGACAGTTTCACCGCGCGGGAACGATCCATGCGGGGCAGGGTGGCGAAAAGCTCCATGATCTCGGCGTAAAGCGTCAGCCCCTCCTGCTGGATGAGCGCGACGGCCTCGCCCACGGACCCTGCCGAAAGTTCGGCCAGCGCGGCGCTGTCGCCCGCGTCGATCCCGGCCTGGTGCAGCGCGCGGCCCATGTCATCGGGCCCGAGCGCGCCAAGCGCCAGCGTGCGGCAGCGCGACCGGATCGTGGGCAGAAGCCGCGAGGGCTGATGCGAGATAAGCAGAAGCGTGGCGTTCTTCGGCGGCTCTTCTAGCATCTTCAGCAGCGCATTCGCCGCGTTCTGGTTCATCTCCTCGGCGGCATCCACGATGACCACTCGGCGGCCGTTGCCGCCCGCAGACAGCCCGAAGAAATCCTTCATCTTGCGCACTTCATCGACCGTGATCGTTGTCTTGAGCCGCTTCTTTTCCCTGTCCCAGGGGCGGCGCAGCAGGAAAAGCCCCGGTTCCGAGAGAGCATGGATGCGATGGGCGACGGGATGGTCCGGCGCAATGTCCAGCCGGTCGGGCGGGGGCGGCGCGCCAAAGAGTGCATCGCCCTCGTCCATCGGCGTGGCCAGGAGGAAACGCGCGATGCGCCAGGCCAGTGTCGCCTTGCCCACGCCCTTGGGGCCGGTGATCAGCCAGGCGTGGTGCAGGCGGTGCGAGGTGTAGGCGCGCAGGAACGCGGCCTCGGCGGCCTGGTGCCCGAACAGGGAAAGGGTTTCGCGCGGGTGCGGGGCGCCTTCGGCGCGGTCGGCCTCGGGCAGGGCCTCGGCTTCGCCAAGCGCCTTCATGGCAGCGCCGCCTGCACGGCGGCCAGCACATCGGCGGCAATGGCTTCGGGCGCGCGGCCCGCGTCGATCAGCCGGCAGCGCCCGGGGAATTGATCGGCGAGCGCGTGAAAGCCGTCGCGCAGGGCCTTTTGGAAGGGCAGGCCGAAATCCTCGAACCGGTCCTCGCCCGATCGACGGGCGAGGCCACGGGCCAGGGCCGCCTCCGGGTCCATGTCGAGAATGAGCGTCAGGTCGGGTTCCATCCCGATGGCGAGCGCGTGGATGCCATCGACAAGCCCGCGCAGGTCGCCCCGGGTCGCGCCCTGGTAGACGCGGGTGGAATCGGCGAAGCGGTCGGTGATCACGATCTTGCCCGCTGCAAGGTTCGGGCGGATGGTCCGCTCCAGGTGATCGCGCCGCGCAGCGGTGAAGAGCAGGATCTCGGTTTCGGCGGACCAGCGGTCGGGATCGCCCTCGACCAGCAGGCGCCGGATTTCCTCGGCCCCCGGCGCACCGCCCGGTTCGCGCGTCAGAACCACGTCATGCCCGGCGCCGCGCAGGGTCTCGGCCAGCAGCCGGGCCTGGGTGCTCTTGCCCGATCCGTCGATGCCTTCGAGAGAGATGAACATCAGCCTGCCAGCGGATCGCCGCCGCCGAAGACCATCTGCATGACCTGTTCGAAGGCGGTGCGCAGGCGCGGGACGATCCCGGCGGTGCCCACGTCATGGGTGGCCAGAAGCGGCACGCGGCGTTCCTGCATCTCGGGCACGCGAATGACCAGCTCGCCAATTTCCTGACCGGCGACGATCGGGGCCTGGATCGGCCCGGTATAGACCACTTCGGCCTCCATCTCGTGATCGAGCAGGGCGGGCAGCAGCATGGTCACGCCATGGGCGGCCTGCATGCCGACTGTTGCGGCATCGCCCAAGAACACCTCGGCCTCGGCCACCTGGGTGCCTTCGGTCACGACCTCGCGCTCGGCGAACTGGCGGAAGGCCCAGTTGACGATGCGTTCGCTTTCGCGCGCCCTCGCCTCGGCAGAGCCGAGCCCGGTGATCACAAAGGTCACGCGGCGGTTGCCCTGAACGGCGGACCCGACAAGGCCATAGCCCGCCTCTTCGGTATGTCCGGTCTTGAGCCCGTCGACCCCGATCCCGAGCCCGAGCAGCGGGTTGCGGTTGTAGCGGTTGTCGGGCGCGCGACCGTCGAACTCGAATTCGCGCTGGGCAAAGTAGTTATAATATTGCGGGAACTCGGTGATCAGCCGTTCGGCCAGGATGCCCAGGTCGCGCATCGACATGACATGGCCCGGCACCGGCCAGCCGTTCGAGTTTCGGAACGTGGAATTCATCATGCCAAGCTGGCGCGCGCGCTGGGTCATGAGATCGGCAAAGCCCGCCTCGGTGCCATCGGGTGACAGCGCCTCGGCCAGAACGGCGGTGGCATCATTGCCCGACAGGACGATCACGCCAAGGATCAGGTCCTCGACGCTGACCCGGTCGCGCGTGTTGAGGAACATGGTCGAGCCGCCATAGTCCATCGCGTGCTGGCTGACGGGCAGCAGGGTGTCGAGCGTCAGCCGTCCATCTTCCAGCGCTTCGAACACCATGTTCAGGGTCATCAGTTTCGACATCGAGGCCGGCGGCAGGGGCAGATCGGCATTGAGGTCGAGCAGAACCTGCCCGGTATTGTGGTCGATCACATAGGCCGCCGTCGCCTCGGTTTCGAACGCGGCAGCGGGCAGGGCCAGGAGCAGGCCCAGGATGAAGGTCAGGACAAGGCGGAAGCGGGTGATCATGTATCCTCTGCTGTCGTCAGTCGGTTACGAAATAGGCATCGGTAAAGCCGAGTTCGCGAACGGTTTCACGCATGCGGTTACGTTCGGCACTGGTCTGGGCCGGGCCGATCACCACGCGCCAGAAGTTGCGCCCGCTCGAACTTTGCTCGTGCACCGTCGGCGTCAGACCCGCGTCGCGCATCATGCGGGCGGTCCGGTCGGCATTGGCCTCGACGCTGAAGATGCCGATCTGGATATAGGGCCGGTCAAGGCTGCTGGCCACCGGGGCAGGGGCCGCGGCCTCGGCTTCCTCGATGGCGGCGACGGCGGCTGAGATCGGGTCGATTTCCGTGGTTTCGATGCTCTCGCCAGCGGCGGCTGCTGCGGCGGTCGCGGCGGCCGGGGCGACCTCCGGGTCGGCCACTTCCTCGCGGCGCAGGGCGGTGACGTTCAGCGCGGTGGGCGCCCCTGCCACCATGCCGAGTGCTGCGGCGGCATCGGAGGACACCTGCAGGACCGGACCGGGATTTTCACGCTCGCGCCGGAACAGGGCGCCGATCACGAAACGGTCGTTTTCCTCGTTTCGGATGATGACCCGCTCGGGATCCTCGGCATCGGGATGGGCCACCCAGACCCCGCCAAGCGAGGGGCGGCCATCCCAGAGCCCCTGGTCGCTGACCTGGAACACCTCGGGGGCCTCCACATCGCGTTCCACCAGCCGGGTCGAGCCGGGCGTCGCGGACGCCGCGCCCCCGCTGGCCCCCGATCCCTGGCCGAAGGGCAGTTGCAGCCCCTCTTCACATCCCGCGATGGCGAGAAGCAGGGCCAGCGTGCCGGCAACCCGCACAGGCACCCGGGTTTTCTTCAGGAAGCTCATCTTACAATCCCCTGCTCTGCCGCCTCATGCGCCCGTTCTCCGGCGCTTCGTCTTGGCCATACCGCGATGGGCCCGCGTCGGGGGCGGACCAGTTTGCGGGAAAGATACAGGTTCCCCCGCGCCCTGCAAACCCATCCTTTCCAATTGGGCGGCAACCTGCAACTTGGCGCCTGTGCTCCACCGCTTTCAGAATCGCGGAAGGGCCGCTAAGGGAGAACCGACCCGGAGGAGTGGCAGAGTGGTCGAATGCACCGGTCTTGAAAACCGGCGTGCGTGAAAGCGTACCGTGGGTTCGAATCCCACCTCCTCC
>NZ_CAXREX010000065.1:0-20699 GCF_964229645.1 Nioella sp.
GGCCGGGCAAGGCATTGCGGGTGCCGTCAGTCACAAGCTCGGTCACCGAAACCACGGCTGTATCGACCGGCGCGATGCGGCGCGCGACGATGGTCTGAAGGTCCATCACCAGGGCACAGGCCGGCACCATGACCTCGCGCCCCCAATGGGGGCTGGAAGCATGGCCACCCTGCCCGGTGAGGGTGATCTCGAAGATATCCTCGGCCGACATGATCGGGCCGGGGCGGGTTTCGAAATGGCCCAGGGGCAGGCCCGGCATGTTGTGCAGACCATAGACCTCGTCGAAGGGGAAACGTTCCATCAGGCCATCGGCGAGCATGGAGAGCGCCCCCTGCCCCCATTCCTCGGCCGGCTGGAACAGAAAGCGGATGGTGCCATCGAAGCCGCCCTCTTCGGCCAGCATCCGCGCCGCGCCAAGCAACATCGCCGTATGCCCGTCATGGCCGCAGGCATGCATCGTGCCAGGGGTCCGGGAGGCATATTCCGCCCCGGTGGTTTCGGAGATCCGAAGCGCGTCCATGTCGGCGCGCAGCGCAATCGCCCGGTTGGACATGCCGCGTTTCAGTGTGCCGACAACGCCGGTGCCGCCGATCCCTTCTGCCACCTCCAGCCCGAAGCCGCGCAGCGTTTCGGCCACGAAGGCCGCCGTGCGGGATTCCTCGAAGCCGAATTCCGGGTGACGGTGCAGGTCGTGCCGCCATCGGGTCATCTGGGATACAAGATCGGTCATGGGCTGGCTCCTTCGCTGCCGACCAGACTAGAGCAGCGCGTCCTTGTCCAGCCCGAGCTTGACGATCTTCTCGTTGAGCGTGCGCCGCCCGATCCCGAGGGCTTCGGCCACGGCGTCCATCCGGCCCTCATGGGCCCGGATCGCCTTGCCGATCAGCTCTCGTTCGAAGACGGCTACCGCCTCGCGCAGGGTGTCGGGCACATCCTCGGGCGCCTGGTCGGCCCGGATCGCATCGGCCACCGAACCGCCCCCGCGTCGCGCCGCCAGAACCCGCCGCTCGGCCGCGTTGCGCAGTTCGCGCACGTTGCCCGGCCAGTCATGGGCCAGAAGCGCGGCCATGTCGTCATGGCTGAGATCGGGCAGGGCCACCTCGTAGACCTGGGCATATTGGCCGAGGAAATGAGTGAAAAGCAGGCTGATGTCATCGCGCCGCGCCCGCAGGGGGGGCAGCGACAGCACCACCGTGTTCAGGCGAAAGAGCAGGTCCTGGCGCAGCCGGCCTTCCCTGACCGCCTGTTCGGCCTCTTCGTTCGAGGCCGCGACGATGCGCAGGTCGAGCTTGACGGGCGTGGTCGAGCCGAGCGGTGTGAGCTCCTTTTCCTCGATCACGCGCAGAAGCTTGGCCTGAATGGCAGGCGGACAGGCGGCGATCTCGTCGAGGAAGAGCGTGCCGCCATTGGCCGCCACCAGCTTGCCCGTCGCCTCGCCCTTCACGCCGAACATCTCTGTCTCGAAACTGGCCTCGGCGATGGCGGCGCAGTTGAGGGCCAGGAAGGGCGCATCTGCGCGCGGTCCTAGATCGTGCAAGGCGCGCGCCACCACCTCTTTGCCGGTGCCGGTTTCCCCCTGCAACAGAACGGAGGCATCGGTATCGGCGAAGTCGAGCACATCGGCCCGGATGGCTGCGATCTCGGGCGTGCGGCCCAAGAGCACGCGGTCGAGCCCCGACAGGCGGGCCAGCCTTTCCTTGAGCCGCTCGGTCCCCTTCGCCATCCGGTGCTGTTCGGCCGCGTGGCGCAGGATCGACAGCAGGCGGCGCGGATCATAGGGCTTCTCGACGAAGCTGTAGGCCCCGTTCTGGATCGCCTCGACTGCCATCGGAATGTCGCCATGGGCCGAGATCAGCACCATGGGAGGGGCGCTGCCACGGTCGAGCGTGGCCAGCAGCTCCAGCCCCGACATGCCGGGCATGCGCACGTCCGACAGGATCACGTCAGGCTGAAGCCGGGGCAGCAGATCGGCGACCTGCGTGGCGCGCGGCAAAGCCTCGGTGCGCCAGCCCGCCGCCTCCAGCAGGTCCACCAGCGAGGCGCGCATGGACTTGTCGTCATCGACGATGAGGACGGAAAGGGCGGTATCCGCGCTGGTCATTCGGCAGCCTCCTCGGTGGTCTCGGCAAGCGGGATCTCGACACGGAAGACCGCGCCGCCGCCATCGCGGTTGCGGGCGGTCATCACGCCGTGATGTTCCTTCACGATGCCTGCGGAAATCGCCAGGCCGAGCCCCATGCCCTGCCCCGATTCCCGGCTGGTGACGAAGGGCTCCTGAAGCTCCAGCAGGCTGGACTGTCCCAGCCCATGCCCGCGGTCGGCCACCGCGAACCAGGCCAGCCCCCCGGCGCTGCCCACGCGCACGGTCAGTTCGCGCCGGTCGCCATCTTCCATCGCGTCGATCGCGTTGCGCAGGATATTGACCATCACCTGCTCGATCCGCAGCGCGTTGCCCTGCACCACGACCGGTCCATCGGGCAGGTCCTGCACAAGCTCGACCGCGTGGGTGTCCAGGTTGGGTGCCACGAGCTTCAGCGCCTCGCGCATGGCCTGCACCAGGTCCACCGGCTTGAGCGCGTCCTCGCCCGGATTGGCGAAGAACTTGAGCTGCCGGGTGATGCCTTCCATCCGCTCGACCAGGCCCGCAAGGCTCGGAATGGCCCGCTCGCTGCCCCCCATCTCGGCCGCGGCAAGGTGATTGCGCATGGCGGTGATAGGCTGGCCCAGTTCATGGGTGACCGAGGCGGCAAGCTGCCCCAGGGCCGCAAGCCGGCTGGCGCGGGCCAGTTCGTCGCGGGTGCGTTCCAGACGCCGTTCCGCCGCGCGGCGGTCGTCGATCTCTACCGCCAGCAGGTCATAGGCCCGGCGCAGCTCTGCCTCTTCGCGCTCCAGCGCGGTCAGCGCGGCCTGGGTCTGGGCATTGCGGCGCATCAGGAATACCAGCGCCACCCCGCCCGCGATCATCACCGCGATCACCGTGGCCAGCCAACTGCGCGTGGCCACCGGATCGACGCTGGCGAAATAGTGCAACTGCCAGCCGTGGGGCAGGTCGGAACTGGCCAGGTGGATCACCTCCATCCCGCCGATCACCGCGCTGTCGCCCGGGCCCTCGCGCCAGTCGAGCGGGTCAAGCGCCTGGCCCGGAAACTGCCGCGCCTCGGCGATTGCGGCGCGCTGCCCTGCATCGAGCGGCGTCAGCGTGCGGTAGCGCCAGTCGGGATTCGACGCCAGCAACACCACCCCATCGGCATTGGTCAGCACCACCTGTTCGCCGCCTTCGCGCCAGCTGTTTTCAAGGCGCGTCAGGTCGATCTTGATGGCGATGACGCCAAGCGCCTCGCCCAGGTCCGACACCACGGACTCGGCAATGAAATAGCCCGGCAGGCCGGTGGTGGCACCGATGCCGTAAAACCGCCCGGTGCCGCCCGCAAGCGCATCCTGGAAATAGGGGCGGAACGAGTAGTTCTGGCCGACGAAGCTGCGCGCCGAGCCGGCGTTCGAGGCCGAGATCGTCAGCCCCTCGAAATCCATCAGGTAGATCGCGTCGAGCCCCGACTGGCTGGCAAAGGACGCCAACCGCCCGTCAAGCGGCGCGGTCGGTCCGCCTGCAGCGGTTTCGATCACGAACGGATCGCGGGCCAGCACGAAGGTCAGGTGCGAGAACCGGTCGAGTTCGGCCACCACGGTCGAGCGGTAGAGCGACAGGCGGCCTTCGGCCCGGATGACTTCTTCGGAGCGGAAATATCGTGAGGACAGCACGAAAGCACCCGAGGCGAAGCCCAGGAAGAGAAGCGAAAAGACGATGGTCCGCGCGACGGTCATTGTCCTCCCCGGGGCTTTGGCGTCGTGGAGCACAGGCTTAGCCCAAGGTGGCGGGATGTCAAAACCCCAAAGGCAGGCCGCAAAACGCGAAAGCCGCGCGGGCGGCGCGGCGTCAACATCATCTTGAGGGGAGATGGTGGCGGTGCAGGGACTCGAACCCCGGACACAAGGATTATGATTCCTCTGCTCTAACCAACTGAGCTACACCGCCGGAACGGGGGGCTGAGTATGACAGGTGCCGGACCTCGTCAAGGGTCAAATTGCAGCCTTTTTCCCGACGCTTGCCTTTCCTCCTCAACGACCCCTTGCAAGGCCGGGCGCGGGCGGCGCAGTCTGGCGCCATGACGGAACCGGAACTGATATCAGAGCTGTCCGCGATCGTGGGCGCGGCGCATGTGGCCTCCGGAGCGGACATGGCGCGCTGGTCGCAGGACTGGAGCGGCGAAGACCGCTGGACGCCGCTTTCCGTGGCGCGCCCCGCCACCGCGGGCGAGGTCGCGGCCATCCTGCGGATGGCAAATGACAGGGGTCTGCCGGTGGTGCCCGTGTCCGGCAATACCGGCATGGCCGGGGGCACCCGGGCCGAGGGCGCGCTGATGCTGTCACTCGACCGCATGAACCGCATCCGCGAGATCCGGCCAGAGGCCCGGGTTGCCGTGGCCGAGGCAGGCGTGATCCTGTCGAGCCTTCACGACGCGGTGGAGGAGCACGGGTTGATCTTCCCGCTATTCTTCGGCGCGCGCGGCTCGGCGATGCTGGGAGGGGCGCTGTCGACCAATGCGGGCGGCTCGAACGTGCTGCGCTATGGCAATGCGCGCGCGCTCTGCCTTGGGGTCGAGGTGGTGACGCCCACGGGCGAGGTCATGAACCTGATGAGCGCGCTGCATAAGGACAATTCCGGCTATGACCTGCGCGACCTGGTGATCGGGGCGGAGGGCACGCTCGGGATCATCACCGCCGCCATCGTCAAGCTCTTCCCCAAGCCGCGCGCCTACGCGACCGCGATGGTGGCCACGAAAACGGTGCGTGACGCCGTGGCGCTGCTTCACGCGCTGCAGGCCGAAACCGGAGGTGCAGTAGAGGCCTTCGAATACATGCCCGGGGCCTATATCGATGCCCACCTGACCCGTTTCCCCGAGGCCCGCCCCCCCTTCGACGCACGCCACGAGGTGAACGTGCTGATCGAACTGGGCGCCGTTGCCGCGCGCGACAGCACCCCCGGCCCCGATGGAACGGTCCCGATCGCTGCGCAGCTGGAACAGGCGCTGATGGAGGCGCTGGAGGCGGGCGCGGTGCTCGATGCCGTGGTGGCGCAGAACGAGGCACAGCGGGCCGAAATGTGGGCCCGTCGCGAGGCGGCGGCGGAACTGGCGCTGCTGAAGCTGCCCTTCGTGGACAATGACGTGGCGGTGCGGCCCGACCTGATGCAGGCGCTGCTGGAGCGCATCGAGACGCGCACCCGCGCGCTGGACCCCGGCATCGGCTTTCTCAACGTGGCCCATCTGGGCGATGGCAACCTGCATTTCGCGGGCTGGCCCTCGTCACCGGATCCCGACCTGATGAAGGCCATTTCGCGGGTCGTCGAGGAAGAAGTGGTGGCGCTTGGCGGGTCGTTCTCGGCCGAACATGGCGTCGGTGTCCTGAAGCGGCCAGCCATGGCGGCGCACAAGGACCCCGTGGCGCTGGCTGTGATGGGCAGGATCAAGGCCGCGCTCGACCCCAATGGCATCCTCAATCCCGGCAAGATCATCCCCTAAGAGGGATCGCCGGGCGCGATCCTGTCGGATCGCGGGGCGTTTTCCGCAGCGGAAAACGGGCCGGTGCTCAGGCCAGACCCGTCCAGTCGAAAAAGCCCGGGCCAGCCCGCTCGCGCAGGCGTGCGGCCATCTCCGCCCCGGCCTGCGCCCCCTCTGCCACGGGCACGGTGATATCGTCGGCCAGGACCTCGGACCCATCTGGGCGCAGGATCTCGCCGCGCAGGCGAAGGCTGTTGCCCGAAAGCTCTGCCAGGCCCGCGATCGGCGTTTCGCAGGACCCGTCCAGACCCGCGAGGAAGGCGCGTTCCGCAGCAAGCCGGAGGCCGGTTTCATGATCGTGGATCGCGGCCAGCATATTCGCAGCGCGGGCATCTGCGGCGCGACGCTCGATCCCGATGGCCCCCTGCGCCACGGCGGGCAGCATGTCCTCGGGCGCGATCGGTGACTTGGCAACCTCGGCCATGCCAAGCCGCCGTAGCCCCGCCATGGCCAGGAAGGTGGCATCGGCCACGCCATCGCCAAGCTTCTTCATGCGGGTCTGCACGTTACCCCGGAACTCTACCAAGTTCAGGTCAGGGCGGCGGGCGCGAAGTTGCGCGCGGCGGCGCAGGGACGACGACCCAACGGTCGCGCCCTGCGGAAGATCGGCCAACGCCGCGTGACCGAGCGATACGAAGGCATCGCGCACGTCTTCACGCGGCAGGTAGCAGTCCAGCACCAGCCCAGCGGGCTGCAGGACCGGCATGTCCTTCATCGAATGCACGGCGATGTCGATTGCGCCCGCCAGCATCGCTTCTTCGATTTCCTTGGTGAAGAGCCCCTTGCCGCCAAGCTCTTTCAGCGGCTTGTCTGCGTCAATGAGCGCCCGGTTGTCGCCGGTCGTCTTGATCACCACGATCTCGAAGGCCTCAGGCGGCAGCTGAAATGCTGCGGCCAGACGGTCACGCGTCTCGTGAGCCTGCGCCAGCGCCAGTGGCGAGCCGCGGGTGCCAATCTTGAGCGGTTGAGCGGGGGTGGGCATCACGTGATTCATGTCCGCCTTCCTAACCGCAGTTTGCCCCCGTGACAACGCGACCTGCTTGACACCGGGGGCCGCGCGGAAAAGGGTGCGCGGACTGTGACGGAGGCCCCCATGACCAAGACCCTGCTGCGCGCCCTTGCCGGAGAAGTGCTGCCGACCCCGCCTATCTGGATGATGCGGCAAGCCGGACGCTACCTGCCGGAATACCGCGCCACGCGGGCCGAGGCGGGCGATTTCCTGTCGCTGTGCTACAACTCGGACCTCGCTGCCGAGGTCACGCTACAGCCGATCCGGCGGTATGGCTTCGATGCCGCGATCCTCTTTGCCGACATCCTGCTGCTGCCGCAGGCGCTCGGGGCCGACCTGTGGTTCGTGACCGGCGAGGGCCCGCGCCTGTCAACCATCACCGGGCCCGAAGGGATGCGCGGCCTGAAGGGCAAGGACGATATCCACGAGCACCTCGCCCCGGTCTATGAAACCGTGCGCATCCTGTCGCGCGAACTGCCCAGGGAAACCACGCTGATCGGATTTGCCGGCGCGCCCTGGACTGTGGCGACCTACATGATCGCCGGACGCGGCACACCAGACCAGGGCCCCGCCCACGCCTTGCGCGAGGGGGATACGGCCACATTCGAGGCACTGATCGACCTCTTGACCACCTCCACCATCGAATACCTGTCTATGCAGGTCGAAGCCGGGGCGGAGGTTGTGAAACTCTTCGATTCCTGGGCCGGTTCGCTCAAGGGCGATGCCTTCGCGAAATACGCGCTGGACCCCGCCAGGCGCATCATATCGGAACTCAAGTCCCGACATCCCGGCCTGCCGGTGATCGCCTTCCCGCGCGAGGCAGGCGAGAACTACGTGGGCTTCGCCAAGGCCGTCGGGGCGGACTGCCTCGCCATCGACAACTCGGTCTCGGCAGACTGGGCCGCCGAAGCCCTGCAGCCCGACAGTTGCATCCAGGGCAACCTCGCCCCCGGCCACATGGTGACGGGCGGCCAGGCGCTGGTGGATGAAACCCGCCGCATCGTCGAGGCCTTCCGCAACGGTCCCCATATCTTCAACCTCGGCCATGGCATCACACCCGACGCGGACCCCGAGAACGTGCAACTGATGATCGACACGGTCAGGAATGGGTGACGATGGCGGGTCGCAACCTTCGTGCGGCGACCCGGTCGACTAGGCGCTCTTCCGGTCGTTGGTTGCGATCCCGGTAAGCCTGTTCGGCAAGAGGCGCTCGGAGAACCCGGCAAGTGTTGCCCAGATCAGCAGCTTGGCAAACTGGCTGGTAAAGAGAGTGATCCTAACGTCCGAAAGCTTGCCCTTGCCGTCTTCTTCGTCAGGTCCACCAGTGTCGGCAGTCTGATCCTGCCCCTCAACCTGGTCCGCTGCGGTTCCATGTTCCGTTCGGGACTCGGTCGACGCTGTTTCCTCGCCTTCGCCCTGCGCGGTTTCTGCTTCTGTCAGCGTGTCTTCGGCTTTCGATGAACTCGCCACTCCGTCTTGATGTGCTTCTGGCTGCGCTGTGTCTTCGTAGTACTCGGTAAATACGGAATACCCCACCAGGAATTGTTCACCGTGGAGTTCAGGGAAAAACTCCCCTCCGACGAGATCGCCCAGAATGAGCAGGTAAAAGATCATCGCTCCCAACGCGCCAACAATCATGCGAACGCCAAGCGACAACGGCGAAAAATTGATCCGCAGGGCAGAGTGATCCAGACCGTTCAGATCCGTTTGAAAGGCAATCATTCGGGAAAGGTAGGCCCCCGTCATTCCGAACCACATGACCGAGAAAAAGCTGTATTCCACCACGAAGCGCATAATTTCAGGCTCTGAAAAGCCGATAAGAGCGATCATGGCGACGCCCACGACAACCACACCCACAAGGTTCAGATTCCGGGCGGTCCGGCTGCGCGTATGATCGTGAAGCAATCTCTGATAATGATGGTACTGCAAGCTGTCGACCAACTGCTCGTAAACAGCTTCTTGCAGCTTCGGGTTGTCCTGTGCGCTTGCAAGATTGGCTTCATAAGTTGCGGCCTCGGGAATGTCCCAAGCCTTAGCCTGTTCCAAACCGCGAATGGACTCCGCCTGGATCATTTCCGGGGTCATCTTGGGGATAAGCAATCGCTTGGCTTCGAAGAGCTTCTTCCAGCTCTTTGACCCTTCTTCGGCCTCTGACAGGAGTTCAGGGACACGCGGAATGTCATAACTGCCATCCGGGTTGCGGTTCAGACGCTCATTGAGGACATTGAGGCCAATCTTGTATGATGACCACATTCTCGAAGAGGGCTGTCCGTTTTGAAACCATTTCCAGAACATAACCGCTCCCGAAATTCACAAAATCAAAATCCCGCCAGTTTCCCGACGGGACGATCATTTCATGGCGATTGACCTTGCGTCATCAATTTTTTGCGAAAATGTATTAAAATAGCCGCCTGAATCTTAAATTCAAACGGCAAATCTTCGGAAATTAAATATCTACGTCAATTAAATTTGGCACCTAGCCCCGCAGGGACGGCAACCCGATGCCGGTCGATTCGAACCCGCCATCGACGGCGATGACCTGCCCGGTGACATAGCTCGCCTTGTCCGAACACAGGAAGACGATGACATTGCCGATCTCTTCTTCGCTGCCATAGCGATTGAGCGGGATGGCGTCGTGATAGGCGTCGATGATGTCCTGCGTGTGCACCGCCATGGCCAGCTTCGTCGCCACCGGGCCGGGGCAGATGCAGTTGGCGCGCACGCCCCATTCTCCCCATTCCGCCGCCTGCTGTTGCGTCAGGTGCATGACGCCCGCCTTGGACGTGCCGTAGGCCACGCGCAGGGTCGAGGCCCTGAGCCCCGAGATTGAGGCGATGTTGACGATGGTCCCCTTGGCCGCCTTCAGCGCCGCTGCGCAGGCCTGCGAGCACAGGAACACCCCGTCGAGATTGGTTTCCATCACCCGGCGCCAGCGTTCGAAATCGGTCTCGTCGATCGGCCCGAAATCGGCCACCCCGGCGTTGTTGACCAGCGCGTCGATCCGGCCGAACTTGTCCAGAACCTCGGCCACCATGGCCGTGACCTGGTCGGGCTGCGACACGTCGCAGACCACGGGCAGAACGTTGTCCAGCCCCGCCGCGGCCTCCATCAGCGCGGGGACGTCGCGGTCGATCATGGCGACCTTGCGGCCCTCTTCGAGAAAGAGCCTGGTGGTGGCCAGGCCGATGCCGCGGGCGGCCCCGGTCACGATTGCGGTTTTCTGCATGGTCACACCCATTTGGCCAGCGGTGGCAGGCTCATCAGCACGGCATTCGCGTCATGCCCGGTGGCCAGCCCGAACTTGGTGCCCCGGTCATAGACGAGGTTGTATTCGGCATAGAGCCCGCGGTGGATCAGCTGCGTGTCCTTGTCGGCGTCCGACCAGGGCATATTGCGGCGCTTTTCCGTGAGCGGCAGGAAGGCGGGCAGGAAGGCGCGGCCGATATCCTGCGTCAGGGCAAAGTCGGCCTCCCAGTCTCCGGTGTTGCGGTCGTCCATGAAGATTCCGCCGACACCGCGCGCCCGGCCCCGGTGCGGCACGAAGAAATACTCGTCCGCCCAGGCCTTGAGCTCAGGATAGAGCCCGTCACCATGCGGATCGAGATGCGCTTTCTGAACGGCGTGGAAATGCGCGGTGTCCTCGTCGTATTCGATGCAGGGGTTGAGGTCCGACCCGCCCCCGAACCACCAGGCGTGCGGGGTCCAGAACATGCGCGTGTTCATGTGCACGGCAGGGGTATGCGGGTTCTGCATATGTGCCACGAGCGAAATGCCCGAGGCCCAGAAGCGGGGGTCATCCTCCATCCCCGGCACACCGCGCGCGGCCATGGCCTTCTGCGCCTGCGCGCCAAGCTGACCGTAGACGGTCGAGACGTTCACCCCCACTTTTTCGAAGACGCGCCCGCCGCGCATGACGCTCATCAGGCCGCCGCCCGCATCCGATCCATCGTCAGAGGCGCGCTTTGTTTCCGTCACCTCGAAACGGCCGGCGGGCTGGCCCGCGAAGGGCCCCTCGCTCTGGCTGTCTTCCAGGGCCTCGAAGGCGGCGACGATCTGGTCGCGCAGTTCTCGGAACCAGGCCGAGGCGCGGGACTTGCGGGCGTCGAACGAGTCGCTCATCGCGGGATCTCCTCTCACAATCGGCGGGACTGTGCCGAATAGCCGGCCGCAGGTCCAGAGCCGCAGGCGAAGATATTGCGGCCAGATGGTCGCGTTCCGCCAGATGTCGGAGGGCAGGGAATTCTCTCGAAAGATGGCACGGTTAGTGATGGATTCACGGGGAGAAATCCCCTATCCTTTCACGAAAGCCGCATCAGACGGCAGCAGAGGCAGTAGAGCAGTCTCTTGATACGAAGAACGCTCCTTTCGGTCCTTTTGGGCCTCGCAGTGCTGTTCGGCACGCTTCTTTCCGCACCCTCCCCGGCGCGGGCTGCCCCCTATGCGGCCATGGTGATCGACGCGCGCACCGGAGAAGTTCTCCACTCGCGCAATGCCGATACACGGCTTCACCCGGCCTCCCTGACCAAGATGATGACGCTCTACATCGCCTTCGAGGCGGTGCGCCTTGGCGAGATCACGCTCGATACGCCCGTGCGGATTTCCCAGAACGCGGCAGCGGAACCGCCTTCGCGGCTTGGGCTCCAGGCCGGCAGCACGATCCGGCTGCGATACCTGATCCGGGCGGCGGCGGTCCGGTCGGCCAATGATGCGGCCACCGCGATTGGCGAGGCGATCTCGGGCTCGGAGGCGGCCTTCGCCCGCCGCATGAACCGCACCGCCGAAGCGCTTGGCATGACCCGCACCACCTTCCGCAACGCCAATGGGCTGACCGAGGAAGGCCACCTGTCGACCGCGCGTGACATGACGACGATGGGGCGGCGGCTGTTCTACGATTATCCGCAATACTACAACATCTTCTCGCGTCGGACTGCGGATGCGGGCATTGCGACGGTGCGCAACACCAACCGCCGGTTCCTGGATGCCTACCGGGGTGCGGACGGGATCAAGACGGGTTACACGCGGGCGGCGGGCTATAACCTCGTCGCTTCGGCGGAACGTGGGAACGTGCGGATCATCGCAACCGTGTTCGGGGGCCGTTCATCGGCCAGCCGCAACGAGAGGATCATGGAACTTCTCGACATGGGCTTTGCCCGCGCCCCGGCGCAGGCCCAGGTCAGGCGGCCCGAACTGCCCGTCTACGGCAATGACGGACGCGCGGGACGCACGACGCGCACAACAGGGCTGGTCACAAGCAGCCTGCGCCCCCTGCCCCGCCCCCTGCCCCCTGCTGGCCCGGAAGATATTCCCGAAGCCTCGCCTGAATTGCTGGCCGCTGTCGCGGACGCAGTTGAAGATGCCCTGGCGGAACCGGAGGCACCCGAAGAAACCGCAGACGCCACTGAAACGCCGATACCGGAACCAGTGCCGGAGGAGGCGGCCCCGCAAGAGGTGCTGCTCGCGGAAGCAGAGCCGGAGGCCGAGCCAACGGATGCCCCGGCCACGCCGAGCGTCATTCCAGTTCCGCGCCCCGAAATCGTCGCCTACGATTCCACCGAGATCGAGCTTGCCGTGATCAACCCCGACCCCGAGCCGCCCGCGCAGGAAATCGTGACCCGCGCCTCGTCGAGCGGGGAACGGCTCTATGGCGTGTCGCTTGGGCGCTATCCATCGCGCTTTGCCGCCGAGCAGCTGCTGCTGCGCACCGCGCTGGCCGAGCTTGGCACCTTCGACGAAGCCTTGCGCAACGTCGTCAACCGCAGCGGCGGCTTCGAAGCACAGTTCGCGGGGATGAGCGAAGATCAGGCTGCCCGGGCCTGCGCGCGGCTGATGTCGCGCAACATCACCTGCACCACTTACGGTCCCTGACAGGGCTGCCTGCCGAATGGCAGGAAGAATCTGCGCAGATCCTTGCAAGGATTTTCGAAAATCCTTCCCCCGCCTAGCCTTTCGGTTCGTCGTCGTAATCGCCGCTGAGAATGCGGTTGGCATCGCCTTCCGGGTCGTCGAACTGCCCCCGTTTGAGCAGCCAGAAGAACCCGCCAAGCCCAAGCGCCCCCAGGAAGAGAGACACGGGGATCAGGATTACCAGAACATCCATCGGGGCGGGCCTTCCTTGGCTCAGCGCAGGCGCAGCGCATTCAGGGACACGGTAATCGAGCTGGCCGACATCGCCAAGGCCGCCGCCAACGGTGTTGCGAACCCCGCGATGGCGAAGGGCACGGCCACGATATTATAGACCGTTGCGATCGAGAAATTTTCCCGAATGCGCGCGCGGGCTTTCACCGAGGTCTCGAACGCGTCCGCGATCGGGGCAAGGTCCTTGCCCAGTAGCACCATGTCAGAGGCCACGCGGGCGGCATCGAGCGCGGAAGCGGGCGAGATCGAGACATGCGCCGCCGCGAGGGCGGCGGTGTCGTTGAGCCCGTCCCCCACCATCAGAACCCGGGCGCCCTGCGCCGCAAGCTCCGCGACACGGGCCGCCTTCTGATCGGGCAGCGCTTCGGCCATGACCTCGTCGATGCCAATCTCTGCGGCGAAGCGTTCCACCGCGCCGCGCGTGTCGCCCGACACGAGGATCACGCGCAACCCGCTGGCCTTCAGCCCCTGCACTGCCTCGGCCGCACCGGGGCGCATGGAGTCGGTGAAGGTGACGGCAATCGGGGCCTCGCCTTCGATGTGCAGGAAGGTCGCCGTGACGTCGAGCGCCTCGGCCCCAACCCAGGTGGCACGCCCAAGGCGGACGGTCCTGCCCTGCCACTGGCCTTCCACGCCGTATCCGGGGACCTCGCGCAGCTTGTCGAGTGTCTCGGGCAACTGGCCAAGGTCGCGCAGGCCCTTTGCCAGCGCCTCGGCCAGCGGATGGCCCGACACCGTGGCAAGCGACAGGGCCACGCCCTTGGCCTCGGCGGGCAGCTCCAACAGGCCCACGGGATGAGGAGCGCCCATGGTCAGCGTTCCGGTCTTGTCGAACACGACGGTATCGACCTCGGCCAGCCGTTCCATGGCGGTTCCATCCTTGATCAGCATTCCCTTGCGGAATAGCCGTCCCGACGCTGCCGTGGTGACGGCCGGTACGGCCAGACCCAAAGCGCAAGGGCAGGTAATGATCAGAACCGCAGCGGCGATATTGAGCGAAATCCGAAGATCGAAGGTGTAGAGATACCAGCCCACGGCGGCGAGCGCCGACAGGATATGCACCCCCGGCGCGTAGAGTTTCGCCGCCTGGTCGGCAAGCGAGGTGTAGTTGTTGCGCCCCGACTCCGCGATGGCGACGAGATCGGCAATGCGGTGAAGCGCGGTATCTTCCCCCGCCGCCGTGACTTCAACGGTCAGCGGCCCTGTGAGGTTCACCTCGCCCGCGGACACGGCCGTTCCGGGGCCGGCGAAGGCGGGCAGGCTTTCCCCGGTCATCAGGGCACGGTCGATCTCGGACGTGCCGTCCAGCACGACACCATCGACCGGAACGCGCCCGCCGGGGCGCACCAGAACGCGGTCGCCCAGGGCGAGCTCGGCCACGCCCACGGTTTCGGTCTCGCCCGTCTCGGTCAGGCGCAGAGCGCGGGGCACCTCCATCGCGGCCAGTTCCTGCGCGGCTGACCGGGCCGAGGCCCGTGTGCGGTAGTCGAGGTAACGGCCCGCAAGCAGGAAAAAGGTCAGCGAGATCGCGGCGTCGAAATAGGCATGCTCTCCGGAATGGACGGTCTCGTAGAACGAGGTGCCCACGGCCAGAAGAATGGCCAGCGTGATCGGCACGTCCATGTTGAGCCGCCCGGTGCGCAGTGCGGACCAGGCGTTCACGTAGAAGGGCTTGCCGGTAAATACGATCGCGGGCAGCACGATCGCCGCCGAGATCCAGTGCATCATGTCGCGCGTGACGCCCTCGGCCCCGGACCAGACCGCCACCGACAACAGCATCACGTTCATCATCGCAAAGCCCGCCACGGCGAGCCGCATCAGCAGGTCCTTGCTGGCGCGGTCGGCCTCGGTCGCGGCCAGCATGCCGGGGTCGAGCTCATGTGCCTCGTATCCCACACCCTCGACCACGCGCACGAGTTCTTCGGCCGTGATGCCGGCATCGGCCTCGACCATGGCGCGCTTCAGCGTCAGGTTCACGCGGGCCGACTGCACGCCCGGCGTGCGGGCCAGCGCCCGTTCCACCGTCGAAATACAGGCCGCGCAGTGAATTCCCGGCAGCGACAGCATCAGCCGCGCCTCCTTGGGGGCATCGGCCAGCGCCTCGGCTGCTGGCGTGACCGAACAGGCCGGGCAGACCGCGGGGCTGCTATGTTCGAAGGTGGTGGTCACTTGGGATCAGTTCCGCACCGTGAAAGTAATGTTGTGACGATAGGCGGTGCCATCGCGGGCTTCACCGGTCAGGCGCAGGCGCCAGCGGCCGGGGCTGATCGCAACGGGCGCGGTGAAGGCCCCCGCGTTGCGGGTCAGGGTCAGTTGCTGGTCTTCTTCCTGGTTCGTGGGACGGGTCAGCAGCGCCTGCAATTCAGCCGGGGCCACCGGGCGCCCGGCTTCGTCGTTGAGATGCAGGGTCAGGATACCGGTTTCGGCATCCACCTCGACCTCGGCCACCCATCCAAGCGCCTCCTGCGCTTCGCGGCGCAGGTCGAAGTCCTGGCTGTCAGCGTAGGAGGAGGAGACCTCAAGCCCTGGGAAGGTCCGCACCGCGTTGACCGCCATGTAGACATTGACGCCGATGATGATCCCGAACGCGCCGACGAAGATGGCCAGCACATGCCAACCGGTCAGCTGCCGTTCACGGGGCTGGGTTGCGTCGCTCATCTCAGTTCCCCTGTCCGTGGAAGACGGTGTCGCCATAGGTGCGGCTACCATTCGATTGCGCCTCGATCCAGAAGCGGAAGTCGGTGCGTTCTGCCGTCGCCGCCGGATCGTCGGGCCGTGCCAGAACATATACACGCTGCAACTGGGTGCTGTCTGCGGGCACGGTGACGGTCAGAAGGTTGGTGCCTTCAAGTTCCACGCGCAGGATCTCGTGCGAGGTCAGCGAAATGTGGAACTCGGTGTCTTCGTGCTGCATGTTGCGGATCCGCACGTCGTAGGTGTTGCGGATGGTGCCATCGGACAGCGTCACGTATTGCGGGTTGCGCACGGGCGAAATCGTCACGTCGATGTCGGAGCGCACGAACAGCATGACCGTCAGGCCAACGCCGATCGCGGACCACAGGACGGTGTAGATGATCGTGCGCAGGCGGAAGATGTGCTTCCAGACCGATTTCTTGGGGTTCCCGCCACGCTCGTTCGCCTCATCGGTCAGCGCCATGTAGTCGATCAGGCCACGTGGCTTGCCGATCTTCTTCATGATGTCGTCACAGGCGTCGATGCAAAGCGCGCAGGTGATGCATTCCAGCTGCTGCCCGTCGCGAATGTCGATGCCCACGGGGCAGACGTTCACGCAGGCCATGCAGTCAATGCAGTCGCCAAGCTGGTCCGCATCGGCCCCCTTGCGGTGCTTGCCGCGCGGCTCACCGCGCCAGGAACGGTAGGCCACGGTGATCGTGTCCTCGTCCATCATCGCGGCCTGGATACGCGGCCAGGGGCACATGTAGATGCAGACCTGTTCGCGCATGAACCCCCCGAAGACGAAGGTCGTGGCGGTCAGGATGCCGATGGTCGCGTAGGCCACATAGGGTGCCTGAAGGGTCACCAGGTCCATGAACAGCGTCGGCGCATCGGTAAAGTAGAATACCCAGGCCCCGCCCGTGGCGACCGCGATCAGGAACCAGGCGATGTACTTGGTTACGCGCAGGCGCACCTTGCGGGCGTCCCATTTCTGCTTCCACAGGCGCAGGCGCGCGTTGCGATCCCCCTCGATCCAGCGCTCGACCGTATAGAACAGGTCCGTCCAGACGGTCTGAGGGCAGGCATAACCGCACCAGACCCGGCCCAGGGCCGAGGTGAACAGGAACAGCCCGAGCCCGGCCATGATCAGAAGGCCCGCGACGAAGTAGAACTCGTGCGGCCAGATCTCGATCCAGAAGAAGAAGAAGCGGCGGTTGGCAAGATCCAGCAGGACCGCCTGGTCAGGCAGCGAGGGGCCGCGATCCCAACGGATCCAGGGCGTCAGGTAGTAGATGCCCAGGGTCACGATCATGATGATCCACTTGAGGTTCCGGAAAGGCCCGTAAACGCGTTTCGGGAAAACAGGTTCGCGTGCTGCGTAAAGTTTTTGCGGTTGTTCTGCGGAACTCATGACCGGAGATACCCCTTGGAGTCGTTTGCCTTGGCTTGCTTGGTTCTTATGCGTCGGGGCCGGGGCCAACTTTGACGTGGATCAAGAATTGGCGCTGCACTGCAAAAAACATGAGTTGCCTTCATAGGTTTTCGCCCCCGTTGCGGCGCTTTGTCCGAAGGCGCAATGAAAAAGGCCGACCCCGGGCGGGATCGGCCTGTTCTTGAGCTGGTCCTTGCGACTCAGGTCGGCGGGTCGATCAACCCGCGGGAAATCGCCTCGTCCCGCGCGATGTAATATTCGTCGTGATAGGTGTCGTAAGGGTGGCCAGAGCCGGCGGGGTATTCCGCGTATTGCTCCATGTTGGCCATGTGGGTCAGCAACTGCTGATCTTCGAACCCGGCCATCCATGCCGTGTAGGAATCATAGATCCCCGGGTTGCTCTGGTCCCAGTTGCCTGCAACCCAATCAACGGCACCACTGCCGAAGCTGGCCGAGATCTCCTGGCTGGCAAGTTGCGTGCCAACATCGCCCGACAGGTCCTCGACCCCGCCGGATACGACCGCCATGGTCGCAAGCCCAAGGCCGACAAGCCCTGCTGTCAAAACAACCCAATCAACCGTCACTGCACCCGAGTCGTCGGCAAGAAAGCCTGCCGTAGTCTTCATCAGCTTCGTCATATCGCTGCCCTCGATAGGTCCATGAGAGCATTAACCTGAAGGGCGAAGTGGCCCCGATCAGGACCACTTTAAGGCGAAAGCGCGAATTATCTTAATTTGTATCTTTAGGGATGTAAGATGCCGGCTCTGCAGGAAACGCGCGAACAGGACCAGAGCCGGCACCTTTTCCGATGGCCGGGAGGGGCCATTCGGATTCTGTAACTAGAGGTGCCGACCCTGCAGGAAACGCGCGAACAGGACCAGGGTCGGCACCTAACCGGAGGCCGGGAGGGGCCTCCGGATCTCTTGTCGGGGGATTACTCCCCGCCGCCCAGAGAGTGGACGTAGACCGCGACCGAGCGAACTTCTGCCTCGCTCAGACGGCCAGCTTCGGTGGCGTCGGCCGACCAGGGCGGCATGACGCCGAAGCGGGCATAGCGCACGGTGGCTTCAAGGCTGGCCTCGTCCCCGCCATAGAGCCAAATGGCGTCGGTCAGGTTGGGAGCGCCGAGGAAGCGGTCACCGGTGCCGTCATCCATGTGGCAGGACGCACAGTTGTCGAGGAACACCTGCTCGCCCGCGGTGGCCAAGGTCGCATCGTGATCCTGGCCCGACAGGTTGCGGACGTATTGCACCACGCTGCCGATCTCGTCATCGGTGAGGATTTCGTCGAAGGCGGTCATTTCGGAGTACCGCGCGTCGAAATCATCCTCGTTCCGGATGCCGTGGCTGATGGTGTAGTGGATCTCGTCGATCGAGCCGCCCCACAGCCAGTCATCGTCCAGCAGGTTCGGGTAACCGGTCGCACCGGCGGCGCCCGAGCCGTGACACTGCGCGCACCAGGTGCGGAAGATCGCGGCCCCGCCCTGGATGGCGTAGTTGTAGAGGTCGGGGTTTTCGTCGGCGTTGATCGCCGCCAGTTCAACCGCTTCGATCTGGGCACGGACCGGGGCGTTCATTTCCTCGAACGAGGCGATGTCCGCCGCAACCTCGGCCCGGGTCGAATACCCCAGCACACCGGCGGTCGAGTCGCTGAGCAGCGGCCATGCCGGGTAGAGGACGGTGTAGATCAGACCCCAGGCACAGGTGGCGTAGAAGGTCCACAGCCACCAACGCGGAAGAGGGTTGTTGAACTCTTTGATCCCGTCCCAGACGTGACCCGTGGTATCGGGATCGCCCTCCATCAGGATCTGTTCTTCAGGATGCTTCTGTTCGGTCATTGCCGCGCCTCCGTAAGTTGGGCGTCAGGGGAACCGGTCAGCATGGACCGGGCCGGCTTGTCGTCATGGCGGAAGGGAATGTTCGCGGTGTCCCTGTGCACCTTCCGGCTACCGGGCCGGAAGGCGAACAGGACGACGGCTGCGAAGACCAGGAACATGAAGACCAGTCCCCAGCTTCCCGCGAAGACCCGCATGATGGTGTAAGTATCTTCCATCTGTTGCGGTCCCTTCTCAGCGGTGCTCGTCGGGCGTGAAGGTCGAGAAATCGACCAACGTGCCGAGCATCTGCATGTAGGCGATCAGGGCGTCCATCTCGGTCACTTCCGGATTTCCGTCAAAATCGCGCACCTGCGCACCGGGGTAGCGTTCCGCCACGGCGTCATCACCGAAATTGGTGGCCTGCTCGACAAAGTCGTAGTCGGCCATTTCGATCATCTCGTCGGTGTAGGGCACGCCGACGATGCGGTGCGTGGCCATCAGCTCAGAGACATATCCCGGTTCGATCACCGTATTGGCGAGGTAGCCATAGGGCGGCATCACCGATTCAGGCACCACCGACTGCGGATCGGTCAGGTGGTCGACATGCCATTCGTCCGAATAGCGGCCGCCCACGCGGGCGAGGTCGGGCCCCGTCCGCTTGGAGCCCCACTGGAACGGGTGGTCATACATCGACTCAGCCGCGAGGCTGTAGTGCCCGTACCGCTCCACCTCGTCACGCATCGGCCGGATCATCTGCGAGTGGCAGACATAGCAGCCTTCGCGGATGTAGATCTCGCGCCCGGTCAGTTCGAGCGGCGAGTAGGGGCGCATGCCCTCCACGTCCTCGATCGTGTTGTCCAGGTAGAACAGGGGAGCGATTTCCACGATCCCGCCGATGGTCACAACACCAAGGCTGAGAACCAGAAGGAGGGTGGCGTTGGTTTCAATCTTCTTGTGTCCGTCAAGAATAGCCATGTTCCGGACCCTCCTTATTCAGCGGGTGCCGCGACGGGGGCTTCTGCCTTGGCAGAGCCTTTGCGCACGGTCATCCAGAGGTTGTAGGCCATGATCAGCGCACCAACGAGGTACATGACGCCACCAAGGCCGCGAACCACGTACATCGGGAACTTGGCCGCCACGGTGTCGGCGAAGCTGTTGACCAGGAAGCCCTGGGCGTCGACTTCACGCCACATCAGGCCTTCCATGATCCCGGTCACCCACATCGACGCGGCGTAGAGCACGATGCCGCTCGTGGCGAGCCAGTAGTGCCAGCTGACCATGCGCAGGCTGTAGAGCGCCTGGCGGTTCCACAGCTTGGGCACCAGGTAGTACAGCACGCCGAACGTGATCATGCCGTTCCAGCCAAGAGCGCCAGAGTGGACGTGGCCGATGGTCCAGTCGGTGTAGTGCGACAGCGAGTTCACCGCGCGGATCGACATCATCGGACCTTCGAAGGTCGACATCCCGTAGAAGGCGATCGAGGTCACCATCATCCGCAGGATCGGGTCGGTGCGCAGCTTGTCCCATGCGCCCGAAAGCGTCATCAGACCGTTGATCATGCCACCCCAGGAGGGCATCCAGAGCACGACCGAGAACACCATGCCGAGCGTCGAGGCCCAGTCAGGCAGTGCGGTGTAGTGCAGGTGGTGGGGACCGGCCCAGATATACAGGAAGATCAAGGCCCAGAAGTGGATGATCGACAGCTTGTAGCTGTAAACCGGACGCTCGGCCTGCTTCGGCACGAAGTAGTACATCATGCCCAGGAAACCCGCGGTCAGGAAGAAGCCCACCGCATTGTGGCCGTACCACCACTGAACCATCGCATCCTGAACGCCAGCCCAGACGATCACGGATTTGGAACCCCAGATCGAAACCGGAATGGTCAGGTTGTTCACCACATGCAGCATGGCGACAGTGACGATAAACGCGAGGTAGAACCAGTTTGCCACGTAGATGTGCGGCTCCTTGCGTTTGATGACGGTGCCCAGGAACACGGCCAGATAGGCAACCCAC
>NZ_CAXREX010000066.1:0-6441 GCF_964229645.1 Nioella sp.
CGGGTGCTGCCCGGCTCGACCTTCACATAGCCGCCGTTGTGCAGGTCCAGCACGTCCTTGACCAGTTCATTGGCAGGCGCATGGCCGATCGCCACGAAGACGCCCTTGCAGGGGATCTCGGTGATCTCGCCTGTCTCCACGTGCCTGGCGCGCACGGCCTCGACGCCCTTGGGGTTGTCGGTGCCGACGACCTCGTCCAGCACGTGGTGCCACAGGGGCTCGATCTTGGGGTTCTTCATCAGCCGGTCGATCAGGATCTTCTCGGCGCGCAACTCATCCCGGCGGTGGATGAGCGTGACCTTCGAGGCGAAGTTGGTCAGGAACAGCGCCTCTTCCACGGCGGTATTGCCGCCGCCGATGACCACGATTTCCTGCCCGCGGTAGAAGAAGCCGTCACAGGTGGCGCAGGCCGAGACGCCGAAGCCCTTGAACGCCTCTTCCGAGGGCAGGCCAAGCCACTTGGCGCGCGCGCCGGTGGCCAGGATGACCGCGTCGGCGGTATAGGTGGTGCCGCTGTCTCCCTTGGCGACGAAGGGGCGCTGCGTGGTGTCGAGCGACGAGATGATGTCGCCGATGATCTCGCAGCCCATGGCCTTGGCATGCGCCTCCATCCGCACCATCAGGTCGGGGCCCTGCACCTCGGTATCGCCGGGCCAGTTTTCCACCTCGGTCGTGGTGGTCAGCTGACCGCCGGGTTCGATCCCCTGCACCAGGATCGGTTCCAGCATGGCGCGGCTGGCATAGACGCCGGCCGTGTACCCGGCAGGGCCGGAGCCGATGATCAGAACGCGGGTGTGACGGGTCTCGGACATGGGCGCACCTCTTGAGCGGCGGGTGGTTCAGTGGGGCGGTCAATACCCCGGTCCCAAGCCATATAGACAGCGCCGCCCTGCAATGGAAGGGACGCATCGCCGCCCTTGCATTCCGCGCGCGCCCGTTCCATATGTTGCGCGCCCTTGAAATAATCTTGCGCAAAGGGCATGTCCGATAACAGGATTCTTAAGTCCAAGAAAAAGCGTCTGGGGAGGCGAGCCAATCATGCCGGGAGCAAAACTAGATCAGACCGATCGCATGATCCTGGCAGAGCTTCAGGGCAATGGCCGCATGACCAACGTGGAACTGGCCAGCCGCGTGGGCATCTCCGCCCCGCCCTGCCTGCGCCGCGTGCGCACGCTGGAAGAAACCGGCTATATCCGCGGCTACCACGCCGAGGTGGACCCCCGGCTTCTGGGGTTCGAGGTGCAGGTCTTCGCGATGGTCGGGCTGCATAGCCAGGCCGAAGCCGATCTCGTGGCCTTCGAGGAGCGCTGCCGCAGCTGGCCGCTGGTCCGCGAATGCCACATGCTGAACGGCGAGATCGACTTCATCCTGAAATGCGTGGCGCCGGACCTGTCGACCTTCCAAAGCTTCCTGACCGGTCAACTGACCGCGGCGGAAAACGTGGCCCATGTGCGCACCTCTCTGGTGATCCGGGGGGCCAAGGACGAGCCCGGCGTGCCCTTCGAGGTGCTGGAGGATCGGCTGGCGCGCGAGGGCTGAGGCCGATGCTTCCCGTCAACCCGGCGCGGATCAAGCAGCTCTACCAACAGGCGATGGCGGCGCAGAACGCGGGCCGCGCCGATGAGGCGCTGGCGCTCTATGCGCAGGTGCTTCAGGCCCGCCCCGATCTTGCCGAGGCGCATTTCCAGGTCGGGCGCATCCATGCGGCCAGGGGCGACGCCGCCAAGGCCGAAAGCGCCCTTCGGCGGGCCCTGAAGGCGCGCCCGAAGGAACCCGCCATCTGGCAGGCGCTGGCCGGGGTTCTGAGCGGTGGCAAGCTGCGCAAGCTGGAACGCGAGGCGTCCGCCGCGGGCATTGCGCTTGGCTCCGAACCCGATGTCACCGCCATAATCAGGCAGCTCGATGCAGGCGAGGCCGCCAAGGTCGAAGCCTCTGCCTTCGCACTTGCCTCGCGCCACCCCTCCGCCGGGGGACCGGCGCTGGCCCTTGGGCTGGCGCGGGCCGCGCAGGGCAAGTGGAGCACCGCCTTCCTGCCGCTGGAAAAGGCGGTGGAACGCCGCCCCGACGATCCAAGGGCCTGGGCGGGCTTTGGCCAGTGCTGCCTGGAACTGGGCCGACCCGCGCAGGCAGAGGCCGCGCTGCGTCGGGCCCGCGAACTCGGCGCCGATGTTACGCTTTTGCTGGCGCGCGCGCTGTCTGATACCTGCCGACCCGAAGAGGCCGAGGCTCTGTTGGCCGAGGCGGGGGCCAAGGCCCGCCGGGGTCCGCGCCTGCACGCCATGCGCGGCGATCTTCTGGCCAGCCTGCACCGCCCCGCCGCCGCCCGCGCCGCCTATGACGAGGCGATCCGGCGCGGGGCCAGGCGCGAGGCGCTTTACAACCTGGCCTTCACGCTGGAACAGGAAGGTGACCGGGACGCCGCCCGCGCCCTGCTGGACGAGTTGCTGGCCGCAACCCCCGACGATGTCGAGGGATTGACCCTGCGGGGCCAAACGCGCCAGACGGCGGGCGACATGGACGGCGCGCGGGACGATTTCCTGCGCGCAATCGCGCTCAGCCCCGATGCGGCCGAGGCCATCCGCTCTTACGTCGGCGGCGCGAAGATGACCGCCGAGGATCCGATCCTGCCAGTGCTGGAACAGCGGCTTGCCGACAAGTCCCTGCCGCGCAGCAGCCGCCGGTTGCTGTCCTTTGCCATGGCCAAGGCGCTGGAAGACCTCAAGGACTATGGCCGCGTGTTCGAGCATCTCGACCGTGCCAACCGGATCATGCGGGCCGAGTATCCCTACCGCTTCGAGGCCGATCTGGAGCAGGCGCGCGCACTGGTGGCCGATTACAGTGTGCTTGCCGCGCGGGGGCTGCCGCGCCCGACGGACGAGACTCCGGTGCTCTTCGTTTCGGGCCCGCCGCGATCGGGCACAACGCTGGTCGAAACCGTGCTGGCCGCCCATGACAGGGTGACGGCTGGCGGCGAGATGCCCTTCCTCGTGCAGGCGCTCGCCCCGATCGTCGAGGCCGCGCCCGATGACGCGGGTCTCGCCCGGGCGCTGGCCGCGGCCGGACCACGCTACATCGCGGCGGCGCGGCGGCGCTCCGGCGCGGGTGATCTGTTCACCGACAAGGCGATCTCGACCTACAGCCGGGTGGGGCAGGCGGCGCTCGCGCTGCCGGGCGCGCGCTTCCTGATGCTGCGCCGCGACCCGCGCGACGTGGGCCTGTCGATCTACCGCAACATGTTCCCGCCGGGGCGGCACCGCTACTCGACCGACCTGGCCGATATCGGACGTCTCCTGCGGCTCTATGATGCCATGATGGAGGTCTGGGCCGAGGCCTTGCCCGACCGGGTGCATGTGGTCGATTACGAGGCGCTGACTGCAGAGCCGGAACCGCATATCCGCGCGCTCGTCGCCGCCGCGGGGCTCGACTGGCAAGATGCCTGCCTGGAGCCGCACAAGGCCAGGCGCAGTGTTGCAACACTCAGCTTTGCACAGGTGCGACAGCCCATCTACCGTGCCTCGGTCGCAGCCTGGAAACGCTACGAGACCGAGCTGGAGCCGCTTCTTGAGGCGCTGGAAAAGCCCGTCACCCTGTAGTGCGTTTGGCATGAAAAAAGGCGGCCGTTTTGGCCGCCGTCTTTCGCATCGATCTGTCGGCCCCTTGGGTCGGGCCGGGCCAGGTTCAGGCCGTCAGCGCCGAACGCCCCGCCATGCGGCGGCGATTGCGCTTGCCCCGGGCCCAGGGCATTTCGATCTGTTCCTTCTGGCTCTCTTCCAGAACCCGTTCCATCCAGCGCCGTTTCAGCATCGCTCTTGTCCTCTTGTTCATGCCGCCCTTCTGGGCTTTTTCAAACCCCGTTTCCGGGTTGAGAACAATCTGGAGGATCATTCGGGCGGTCTTACGGCCCTTGGCTTAAAAATCCCTGAATCCTCTAGGCGAAATTGTGACGCGCTTTCACCCTTAAAACTAAAGATGAAATTTTTCTCAAGGGACAATTCACGTCCGCAATGGGGCGATAAATGACACCAAGGCGTCAAAATTATCCGATCGCAGTATGGAAGGTGGCAGTTCCGCCAAATTTCCCTGTCAAAGACGAATCGCTGAAATCAGGCGTCCGTAATCGGCCTCGCCCCTGTGCACCGAGCGGCGATAGGAAAAGAACCGCTCCGGGTCCGAATAGGTGCAGTGGCGGGTCCATTCCGCCTGGCCTACGCCAGCCCGGCGCAGGCGGTGCAGCCCATAGGCGGGCAGATCGAACAGGAACCGGTCGCCCTCGCCATTGGCAAAGAACATCGAGTTCTCGCGGTCCTCGTCGAAGAACAGTTCGAAGAATTCGGGGCCTACCTCGTAGGCGCGCTGGCTGATCGAGGGGCCGATCACAGCCCGCACATCGGCCCGTGCCGCGCCCATTTCTTCCATCGTGTCGAGCGTGGCTTCAAGCACTCCGTCGAATGCTCCGCGCCAGCCCGCATGGGCCGCGGCCACCACGCCGGCCTTGCGGTCTGCGAACAGCACCGGCTGGCAATCGGCGGTCAGCACCGCCACGGCGGTGCCCGGCGTTGCCGTTACCACGGCATCGGCCTCGGGGCGGGGCAGGGGCTGGGCATCGTCCACCGGGATGGCCCGTGCCGAATGGGTCTGGTGCACCGTCACCAGCCGGGTCAGCGGCACCTCCATCGCGTCGGCCACCCGGCGACGGTTGGTCTCGACGATGCTGGTCTGGTCCGAGGATCCGGTGCCGCAGTTCAGCCCGTGAAAAATGCCCGAGGAGGCACCGCCGCGCCGGGTGAAGAAGCCATGCCGGACACCGTCCAGAAGGTCCGAGGTCAGGATCTCAAGGCTCATGGTTACGGTCATCTGGCAGCGGGGCCTTTCATGGGTCGAGGCCGGGGGGCAGCGGGGCGTCGGGCGGGGTGAGGGACATCACCTTGAACAGCGTTCCCATTTCCTGCGGGTGCGTCAAGCGCCTGTGTGCGGCGACATGGCTGGTCAGCGCCGCGCCTTCCAGCCGCGCGGCCAGCGCCTGCGCGCGCGCCGTGATGCCAAGCCGTTCGAGGAAGACCCCCTGCGCCGTGGGCTGCGAGGCGCGGGCGGGACGGGCGGCCGCCGCCAGCGGCGCGAAGGCCACATGCGCGGTCAGATCGGCCTCGCCCGGGCACGAGAGCGGATCGACCGGCGCGTGGTCCCTCAAGGCCTGGAACGTGTCGCCGATGCTGACCGCATCGCCGTAGTCGACGATCAGCGCCGCGCCGCCATGGGCCGCGATGCGCCGCCCGAGATCCTCGGCCAGCGGCAGGGCCGGGGCGTTGAGCTCCACGATCTGGCCCTCGGTCGTGTCCGCCAGCCGGTCGGCCAGCAGGTCGAACTGCATCTCGGCCCCCAGCCCCCAGATCAGCCGATCGTCCTCGACCCCGATCATCCGCTCGCGCCAGCCCGCGCCTGCGCGCTGGAACTGGCGAATGGGCAGGGCGTCGAAAAACTCGTTGGCGACCAGGAAAAGCGGCCCCTCCGGCAGGGCGGCCAGGTGGTCGTGAAAGGTGACGTCATGACCGGCCAGCGCCTCGGCCTGCCGGGCGCGGAGCGCGGGCGAAACCTCGACGAGGTGAAGCCGCGCGGCGTCATGAAAGCCGGGAACGGAGCGGGTCGCGCGCAGGATATCGGCCATCAGCGTGCCGCGCCCGGGGCCAAGTTCAGCCAGCAGGAACGGCGCGGGCGCGCCCTGGTCCATCCAGACCTGGGCCAGCCACAGGCCCAGAAGCTCTCCGAACATCTGGCTGATCTCGGGCGCGGTGGTGAAATCGCCCGCCGCCCCGAGCGGATCGCGGGTGGTATAGTAGCCATGCCTGGGGTGGAGCAGGCAATCGGTCATGAACTCGGCTACCGAGATGGGCCCAGTGCGGGCGATGCGCGCGACGAGCGCGGGCAGCAGCGCGCTCATGCCGCTGGCCTGCGCGACAGGACGATCAGCGCGCATCCGACCGCCAGCATCGGCAGCGACAGGATCTGCCCCATCGAAAGCCCCACCGAGGGCCCAAGCGACAGCACATGGCCAAGCGGGTTGTCGGGGGTGATGAATTGCGGGTCGGCCTGGCGGAAAAGCTCGACGATGATGCGCGCGGTGGCATAGCCCGCGAAAAAGACGCCCATCACCCGCCCCGGGGCCTTCAGCGCCCCGCGCCGCCAGGCCAGCCACAGCACGAGCCCGCCCAGGATGAGCCCTTCCATCGCCGCTTCGTAAAGCTGCGAGGGGTGGCGCGCGCACAGCAGAAGTTCGCCCAGTTCGACCAGGCCCTCGGGTCCGGCACAGTCCTGCGCGCCGGGACCGGGGAAGATGACCGCCCAGGGCGCATCCGAGGGCCGCCCCCAGAGCTCGGCATTGACGAAATTCGCAAGCCGTCCGAAGAGCAGCCCCGGCGGCGTCGCCAGCGCCATAAGGTCACCCGC
>NZ_CAXREX010000067.1:0-32392 GCF_964229645.1 Nioella sp.
GCACGCCGCGCCCCATCGCGTCGTCGGTCGGGGCCAAGACGGTCGAGGAAACCCGCGCCGTCATGCAGCGTTACCGCGACCGGGGCTATATCGCCCATTCGATCAAGATCGGCGGCGACGTGACCCGCGACATCGCCCGCATCCGAGATGTGGAGCGTCACCGTGCAGAAAACGAGATCATCCTTTACGACGTCAATCGCGGCTGGACACGTCAACAGGCCCTGTCGGTCATGCAGGCCACCCAGGACCTCTGCGTCATGTTCGAACAGCCCTGCGAAACGCTCGACGACATTGCCGCGATCCGCGCCAAGCACGCCGCCCCCGTCAGCGTCGACGAAGCACTCGTGACCCTTCAGGACGCCACCCGCATCGCCCGCGACGGTCTGGCTGAGGTCTTCGGCATCAAGCTCAATCGCGTGGGCGGGCTGACCAAGGCCGCCCGCATGCGCGACGTGGCGCTGGCCCATGGCATCGACATGTTCGTTATGGCCACCGGCGGTTCGGTGCTGGCCGATGCCGAGGCGCTGCACCTTGCTGCCACCATCCCCGATGCCAATTGCAAGGCGGTCTGGGCCTGCCAGGACATGATCACGGTGGATATCGCGGGCGGTCGTGGGCCGCGCAATATCGACGGGCACCTGCATCTGCCCGAGACACCCGGCCTCGGCGTCCATCCCGACGAAGACGCGCTCGGCCCCCCCGTCGCCATCTACGAGGTCTGACATGCCCCTTCATTGTTCCCGAAATATCCCGGGGGAGTCGGCACCAGCCGACGGGGGCAGCGCCCCCACCCGCGCGACCGGACCGGGCGCGCGCGGATCGGCGCCGAAGGCGGCGAAACCCTCATCAGGACAGCGCAAATGAAGATTACCCGACTAACCCTCTGGCACGTACCATTGACCAGCCACGAGACCTACTACATGGCCGACGGAAAGACCTGCGACACGGTCGAGACCGCTGTCATTGCAGTCGAGACCGATACCGGCCTCACCGGATGGGGAGAGGTCTGCCCGATCCCGCACTACCTGCCCGCCTATGCGCGCGGCGTCGCCCCGGCGCTGCGGGACCTTGCGCCCGTCCTTCTCGGCGCGGACCCGGTCGGGCCAGAGGCGTTGATGGCCCGGGCCGATGACTGGCTTCAGGGCCATGTCTACGCAAAATCCGCGCTCGACATCGCGCTGTGGGACATCACGGGACAGGCCGCGGGGCTGCCGCTCCATGCCCTGCTCGGGGGGCGTCAGGCCAAGGACATGCCGCTCTACCACTCCATCACCTGCATCGCGCCCGAGGACATGGCCCGCATCGCGCGCAAGGCACAGGCCACCGGCATCACCCAGTTCCAGGTCAAGCTCGGGGCCGATGGCGACTGGCTGGCCGATGTCGCCCGGCTCAGGCTGGTGCGCGAGGCCGTCGGCGACGGCCCTCTCGTCTATGGCGACTGGAATTGCGGCGCGACCTCGCTTGACGCGATCCGCGTGGGCCGGGCGGTGGCGGATCTCGACATCATGCTGGAACAGCCCTGCGCGACGCTCGAGGACTGTGCCCGCGTGCAGTCGGCCACCGGCCTGCCGATGAAGCTCGACGAGCAAGCCCACGATACGGCAAGCCTGCTCAAGGCCCACGCGTTTGGCTGCATGGATGCAGTGGCGCTGAAGCTGTCGAAATTCGGCGGTCTTTCAGCCACGCGTGCAGCGCGTGACCTGTGCTACCATCTCGGCGCGAAGATGTGCATCGAGGACACCTGGGGCACAGACATCACCACTGCCGCGCTCAGCCATCTGGCCGCAGCTACCGATCCGCGCCGCTTGCTCAATACCTGCGATCTGTCGGGCTACGTCGCCCCGCGCCTCGCCCCCGACGGGCCGACCCGCAGCAAGGGACGCCTCGCGCCGCCCGAAGGCCCCGGCCTCGGCATCACCCCCGACCGCGCCCTTCTGGGCGAACCCGACCTTGTTCTGGAGTGACCCCATGACACCCCTTCTCAGCCAATCCGAATGGGCCGAGCGAGCCCGCGCCGTCCTGCCCGGCGGGGGCTTCGGAAATTTCGACCCCTCGGTCTTCATCCGCGAGGGGCACGGCGCGCGTGTCACGGATGAGGACGGACAGGACTACGTGGATTACCTCATCGGCTCCGGCCCCATGCTGCTTGGCCATGGCCACCCGGAGGTGCTGGAAGCGATCCATGAACAGCTTCCAAAGGGCATGACCTTCTTCGCCAACAACGCCCCCGGCATCGAACTGGCCGAAGAGATCTGCCGCGCCGTGCCCTGCGCGGAGCAGCTGCGCTATGTGTCCTCGGGCGGCGAGGCCGACATGTATGCCATGCGCCTCGCCCGCGCCTTCACCGGGCGCGACAAGATCGTCAAGTTCGAAGGCGGCTATCACGGGATGAGCGCCGAGGCGCAGATGTCGCTCGCGCCTACCCGCATGGTGAATTTCCCCCAGGCCGTGCCCGACAGCGCAGGCATTCCCGCAAGCGTTGCCGCCGAGATGCTGATCGCCCCCTTCAACGATCCCGACTATATCCGGTCGCTGCTGGCCGAACATGGGCACGAGGTCGCCGCGATCATCGTGGAACCCCTGCAACGGATCATCCCGCCGGAACCGGGCTTCCTGCAGCTTCTGCGTGCCGAGGCCGACCGTCACGGCATCGTGCTGATCTTCGACGAGGTCGTGACCGGCTTCCGCTTCGCCTATGGCGGCGCGCAGGAACTTTACGGCGTGACCCCTGATATCGCCACGCTCGGCAAGGTCATCGGCGGGGGCTTTCCGCTGGCGGCCATCGTGGGCCGCGCCGATATCATGGCGCATTTCGACAAGGGGACCGTGGGGGCCGACAGGTGGCTGATGCAGCTTGGCACGCTGTCGGGCAATCCCGTGGCCGCCATTGCCGGGCTGAAAAGCCTCGAAATCCTGCGCCGCGAGGGGCAGTATGCGCGGCTGCGTGAACTTGGGCAGACGGTGCAGACCCTGGTCCGGGAGGCGCTCGATCCGACCGGGGTTCCATACCAGGTCGTAGGCGACCCGACGCTCTTCGAGGTCATCTTTACCGAAAGCCCCCCGCGCGATTACCGCGCGGTCCTGGCGGGCAATGCGGCCCGGGCGAAGACCTATAACGACAGGCTGCGCGCCCATGGCATCTTCAAGTCACCGGGCAAGACCTACCCGTGCCTTGCCCTGACCGATGACGACCTGGACATCACCCGCAAGGCGCTCCGACAGGCGGCAGAGGCGCTTCGCTGACCCCGGACCCGGTCCCATTGTGATCCAAAGATACCCGTCCTGCGTATTCGCCACAGGAAAACAGGACGGAGGCCCCCAATGGCACGGGTCATCTTGGGTATCTGCATTGCACTTGGCCTGGCCGCGCCGCTGGCCGCAGAAGAGTTCCAGCCGGTGCGCGAACGCGACGCTTTCCTGGGCCTGATCGAAGGGCGCGAGCTGCGTCAGGGCCTGCTTGGGATCCGGCTGCAGGTGTTGCCCGACGGGCGCATCGAGGGCGAGGCCGTGCGCTGGCCCGTCACCGGGCGCTGGAGCTGGCAGGACGGGTATTTCTGCCGGGAAATGGACTGGTCGGGTTACCCGATCGAATATAACTGCCAGCTGGTCGAGGCCCGCAACGGCCGCGACCTGCGCTTCACCGTGGACCGGGGCGCAGGCGACAGCGCAACCTTCCGCCTGCGTTAGGGGGCCGACAGGCAGTCGGCCACCAGGCCCGGCAGGGTGTCGAACGCATTGAAACACACCCGGTGCGGCAGATCCGCGACCGGCACCTTGCGGTAGCCTTCGGTGAACAGCAGGAATGGAATCCCGGCCCGAAGCGCGGTGTCCGCATCCACCTCGCTATCGCCCACATAGAGGCATGCCCCCGTCCCAAGCGCCTCGAAACAGGCCATCAATGGCGCCGGGTCAGGCTTGCGGGTGGGCAGGCTGTCCCCGCCCAGGACACTCTCGAAATATGGGTCGAGCCCCAGATGAGCCAGCACCGAGCGGGCAGGCGCAACCGGTTTGTTCGTGCAGATGCCAAGCCTGTGGCCCGCCTCGCGCAGCGCATCGAGCGCCGCGATCACGCCAGGGTAAGGCCGGGTCAGGCCATGCGCGCGGTCATATAACCCCACGAACCGCGCCAACAGCGCGGCCTGCCGGGCCTCCGCCAGTCCTCGGGCCGCGCGCATCCGCTCGATGAAGACGGGCGCGCCATTGCCGACGAAGCTCTTGGCCTCCTCCAGGCTGAGAGGCTCTGCGCCCTCTTCGCTCAGGACGCGATTGGCGATGGCGTGGATGTCGGGCGCGCTGTCAATGAGCGTGCCATCGAGGTCGAAAACGATGCGGGCAGGCGTAAGGGGGGCGATCATGCCCCCTATCATCACGCCAGATGCGCCCGGTCAAGCAGGCTCAGCCCGCCTGGACAAAGCGATAGGCCCCGTCCATCCGCTCGGCCCGACCGATGCCGCCGCCGGGCAGGTGATAGCCCACCACGGTCATGTCGTCGGCCACGATCCGATCAAGCAGCGCCAGCCGGGTTTGGGCCGCAAGCCCCTGGTCCTGGTCTGATCCGGAAGGCAGGCCCGGCGCCTCGAATCCAACGTGATGATTGCCGATCGCATCGCCCAGGATCATCAGCGCCCCGCTGTCGCCCGCCACCGCAAAGGCCATGTGGCCTGGCGTGTGGCCCGGCGTCAGAACCGCCGAAACCCCCGGCAACACCTCGTCGCCGTCCTCGAAGCGTTCCACCATGTCACCCAGCATCTCCAGCCGCCGCGCCGCGCCGATGGCGAAGGCCTGGCGTGCAGCGCCGATCGTGTTGACGGTCTCGGGGTCCGACCAGTAGTCCAGCTCCCCTGCCCCCATGTAATGACGTGCATTGTAGAACAGGGCCTCGTCGAAATCGTCGAGCGCGCCCCACAGATGATCGGGATGGGCATGGGTAAAGACCACGTCCGTCACGTCGGCGGGATCGACGCCAAGCGCGTAGAGCGCATCCGGCAGCTCACCTACCGACGGCTGGAAGGCCAGGCCCGATCCGGCATCGAACAGCACCACCCGCCCCTGCCCGCGCAGCAGCGTCACGTTGCAGGGCGGCGTCAGTGGGGCACCCTCGGCGATCCCGTGCCGGGCCAGGATCGGTGCGATCTCCTCGGCGGGCATCGGCCCCAGGATGAAATCCGCGGGCAGTTGCAGGTTGCCATCGCTCAGCGTGTCGACCTGCCAGCCACCCATCTGCATCGAGGCATGCAACCAGCGCGGCGCAATCGCGGCCCCTGCCAGGCTCGCCGCCCCCGTCATCAGCATTCGCCGTGTGATCATGCTCATTGCCCGTTGCTCCCGTGTCAAAGGTGCTCGACCTTCATTGTTCCAAAAATATCCCGGGGGGTCCGGGGGGCAGCGCCCCCCGGCGGATCGGCGCGCGTCAGCGCGTCGATCCGTCTTCGTTCAGGCCACCACCCGGGCCAGCGCACACTGGCTCCACAAATCGTGGAGCGCATCGGCCAGCCGGTCGACCTCGCCCGCGTCATGCAGGGGCGAGGGTGTGAAGCGCAGGCGCTCCTCGCCCTTTGGCACGGTGGGGTAATTGATCGGCTGGACGTAGATCCCGTAGCGGTCCAGCAGGATGTCGGACAGCCATTTGCACTTGACCGGGTCCTTGACCATGACCGGGACGATATGGCTGGGATTGTCCAGGTGCGGAATGCCGAGCGCGTCGAGCCGTGCACGCAACCGCGCCACCTGCTTTTGCTGCGCGGCGCGCAGCCTTGCGCCCTCGAACCCTTTCAGGATGCGGATCGATTCCGTGGCCCCGGCTGCAATCGCTGGCGGCAGCGCGGTGGTGAAGATGAAGCCGCTGGCAAAGCTGCGGATGAAATCCACCAGGTCGGCAGAGCCGGTGATATAGCCCCCCACCACGCCGAACGCCTTGCCAAGCGTGCCCTCGATCAGGGTCACGCGGTCCATCAGCCCCTCGCGCTCGGCGATGCCGCCGCCGCGCGGCCCGTAAAGACCCACGGCATGCACTTCGTCGAGATAGGTCATCGCGTTGTGCCGCTCGGCCACGTCGAGGATTTCCGCAATCGGCGCAATGTCGCCATCCATGGAATAGACGCTTTCGAAGGCCACGATCTTGGGCGCGTCGGGGTCGAGCGCCGCGAGGCGGCGGTCGAGGTCTTCCACGTCATTGTGGCGCCAGATCTGCTTGTCGCAACGGGCGTGGCGGATACCCTCGATCATCGAGGCGTGGTTGAGGCTGTCGGACAGGATCGTGCAGCCCGGCAGGCGCGCACCGAGCGTGCCAAGCGCGGCCCAGTTCGACACGTAGCCCGATGTAAAGAGAAGGGCCGCGTCCTTGCCGTGCAAATCCGCCAGTTCGCGTTCAAGCTCTACATGGGCATGGGTGGTGCCCGAAATATTCCGTGTGCCGCCGGCCCCTGCCCCACAGGCGTCCAGCGTGCGATGCATGGCCTCCAGCACTTTCGGATGCTGGCCCATGCCCAGGTAGTCATTGCCGCACCAGACGGTGACCTCGTCGGCCCCGGCGCCATGGTTCCTGGCCAGCGGGAACGCGCCGCAGCGGCGTTCCAGCTCGGCGAAGATGCGGTAATTGCCTTCGTCCTTCAGGGCGTCAAGCTGCGCCCTGAAGAGCTTGTCATAGCTGCCAGCCGTCATTGACCGGCTGCCTCGCGCGCGATTTCGTCAAGCAGCGCCTGAACCGGGGCCATCGAGGCCTCGGGCATCACCCGGTAGCCGATGGAGACCTCGCCGCCCATGTCCTGCACGAAGATGCCATAGGGGCAGTTGGCGATGTTCATGGGGTCGGCTTCCATCACCTGGCGCGAGATCACCGCCGAGCAGAACAGGTAGATATCGGCCTGGTCGAAGAGAACCACGTCGCTGCCGGTATCTTCCCGGGTGCGCTCCAGCATCTCGCCCACATGGCTGGTGTAGTCGATGACGAGCCCACGGCCCACGATCGCGCTTTCCACGCCGAATGCGGCATCTTCGAAACTGCCGTCAAACGCGTAGGTCACGGCCTGCTGCGCCAGGGCACCGGTGGCGGTGGCGACGGACAGGGCGGCTGCAAGTGCAAGATGTTTCATGATGTGATCCTCCCCCGGGGGTGAATGGAAGGGCCCGCCCCTGCCGGGGGGCGGCGCGGGCCCCGTGGGTCATCAGCCGAACATGTCGGCCGTGATGCTGTCATACCAGCCAAGCGACTCGCGATAGGTCTCTGCACGGACCTCGTCGCTTTCACCGACCTGGCTGATGAAGGTGTCGACCGCTTCGATGCGATCTTCGCCGGCCTCGTAGGTCGCGCCCACCTTGATGCCGTCATCGGTGTCGATGAGCGACCAGCAGGTGTTCGAGAACCGCGCCGGGAAGAGCCGGCTGCCTGTCAGCGCGTGACGCACCGCCATGGCAACGACCTTGGCCTGGCTGTTGGCCGAGAAGCCCGACTTGGGCATCGCCCCCTGGCGGCTGGAATCGCCCAGGACGTGGATGTTTTCATCCTCGACCGAGGTCATCGTCGCCGGGATCACGGTGGCCCAGTCACTTTCGACCAGCCCCGCCGTGTGCAGGATGCCGCCGGCCTGCTGCGCCGGGATGACGTTGCAGACATCGACGCTTTCGACCTGGCCGTCGATCACGACTTCCATGCTGTCGGGGCGCACCTCCACGTTGGCCCCACCGAAATCGGGACCGATGCGCTCGATCATGCCCGGGTAATGGCGGGCCCAGCCATCTTCGAACAGTCCCTGCTTGGAGAAGCGGTCCTTCGGGTCCACGATCAAGATCTTGGCCGTCGGGTTGTTCTCGCTGAGATAGTGGGCAACCATCGAGACCCGCTCGTAGGGCCCCGGCGGGCAACGATAGGGGTTCGGGGGCGCGACCATGCAGAAGGTGCCGCCCTCGGGCATGGCCTCGATCTGCGCGCGCAGCAACTCGGTCTGCGACCCGGCCTTGTAGGCATGGGGCATGCGGTTCTGCGCCGCCGTCGACCAGCCCGGTACCGCGCCGTCCTTGAAGTCGATGCCCGGGCTTACGACCAGGCGGTCGTAAGGCACCGAGCCTCCACCGGCCAGCGCCACGGTCCGCGCGTCGCGGTCGATGCCGAGCGCCCAGTCATGGACAACGTTGATGCCGTATTGCGAGGCCAGCGTGCCGTAGCTGTGGCCGATCGACTCGATCGAGCGGAAGCCGCCGAGATAGAGGTTCGAGAAAAAGCACGTGTAGTAGTGGCGCGTGGGTTCGATCAGTGTGACGTCGATTGCGCCGTCACTGTCATTGGCGATGTAGCGCGCAGCCGTAGCCCCGCCTGCCCCGCCGCCGATCACCACCGCGCGGGGTCGGGCCTGAGCCAGAACCGCCGGTGCCGAAAGCGAACCCGCAAGCGCTGCGGATGTTCCCAGGAACGTTCTTCTGTTGATCGTCATGGTTGGAGCCTCCCTTCTCCTACTGTTAACGCGCCCCTCTCCCCAGTGCAGGCCGCTGGATTACTCCGCCAGTGTGGCGAAGTATGCTGCCAACGAGGCGATTTCCTCGTCGGAAAGCCGTGCGGTCACGGTGGTCATGACCTGGTGTTCCCTATGCCCGTCGCGATAGTCGTGCAGGGCCAGCACGAAGGCCTCTTGTTCGAGGCCGGTGATGACGGGAATGCCCTCGTCCGAGCCGCGCGCGCTGTGGCAGGCCACGCATTCGCTGGACAGGTATTCGCCGTATTCCACGTCGCCTTCCATCGCCAGGATCTCGGGCGACAGACGCCCGATCTCTGCCGAATGCACCACCGGCGCATCGCCGGTCAGGTAGGCGATCACGTCCATCCGGTCCTGCAAGTCGGGCAGACCCCGGAAGCTCATGCGCGAGCCGGGCACGTAGCCGCGCGGATCGGACAGGAAACCGTCGAGCGTTTCGACCGTCCAGACCAGCCCGTCATTGCCCGCCGCGATCAGCGCGGGCGAGTAGCGCACCCCGTCAAGGCTGCCTGCCGTGCGGCCCAGAACACCATAAAGATTTGGTCCGGTGCGCGCCGGGCCATCGGGCTCGGCCACGTGGCAGGACCCGCAATTGCGGAAAAGGACGGCGCCGCGTTCGGCGTCGCCCTCCTGGGCCAGGGCCGCGGGGGTCCCGGCCACTGCCGCGAGGATCAGGGGGATGATCCTGCGCAACATGGTCTTAGTCCTGCGTCCGCAGGTATTCGATGATGGCGGCGCGATCGCCCTCATCACCGACCCCGCGGAAGGCCATCCGGGTGCCGCGCATATAGCCACGCGGGTTTTCCAGGACAGCATGCAGTTCGTCCTCGGTCCAGACCAGCCCCTCTTCGGCTGCTGCCTGCAAGGGGTTCGAGTAGCGGAAGCCCTCGACCGTGCCCGCCTCGCGCCCGACGATCCCGTTCAGGATCGGCCCGGTGCGGTTCTGGGCGGAATCACCAACCTGGTGACAGCTGGCACATTGGCGGAACAGGCGTTCGCCCGCTTCGGCCAGTTCCATGTCGATGGCGTTCTCGTCCTCTGCCGGTTCCTCGGTGGTGGCTTCCTCGGTTGCCTCGGCCCCGCTTGCGGCGGCTGCGCGTGCTTCTCGGGCGGCGGCATCCTCTGGCGTCACGTCGAGAACGTTTGCGCGCATCACGATTTCCACGCTTTCGGCGCAGTTCGTCATGCACACTTCCTCGCTGCGCGGTTGCAGCTCGGTCTCGGCCCGGTCATCCATGTAGAACCCGTCTTCGTTGGGCAGGCGGATCTCGGTGAAGTTCTCGTTCGACAGGACGAATTCGTCATCCATGACCACGTCGTTCATGTAGAGCAGGAACGCGGTGATGGCGTAGACCTCGTCATCGGTCAGCGATTGCGCATCGCCGAAGGGCATCGCGCGGTGCACGTAGTCCCACACGGTCGACAGATACGGCCAGTAGGACCCGATGGTCTTGAGCGGATCTTCCGAGGCCAGCGAGCCCTGCCCGCCCGCCAGTGGCGGCCAGCGGCCCGCGCCTTCGGCGAAATCGCCGTGGCACGAGGCGCAGCGTTCGAGGAAGACATCTTCGCCGTCCAGAACGGACCCGGAGCCTTCCGGCAGGCCAAGACCGTCCGGTCGGATGTCGATATCCCAGGCGGCGACCTCTTCGGGCAGCGCTTCGCGCCCCAGGCCGTAGACCTGGGCGCTTGCGGCGGTGCCAAGGGCGGTCAGGGTTGCGGCGGTCAGCAGAAGCTTAAGCGATTTCGACATTTTCAACGCTCCCGTCGGCTGCCACGGCGTAGGTCTGGATGCCGTTATTGTGGTAGATGGAGTTCTCGCCCCGCACTTCGCGCAGCTCGTCCTTGGTGGGCTGCACGTAGCCGGTGCTGTCATGGGCACGGCTCTGGATGATCATCGGCGAGCCGTCCCACTCGAACTCGTAGTAGAAGCGGTGCAGCGACTTGTCCCAGCTCGGGCCGTCCATGCGCGCCTCGACCCAGTTGATGCCGCCGTCGAGCGTCACGTCCACGCGCGGGATGGTGCCGCGGCCCGACCAGGCCAGGCCGGTCAGCACCATCGGGCCGGGGCCGTGGGTGATGGGCTTTTGCGGGCTCGGGCTGGTGATGACGGACTTGGCGTCCATTTCCCAGGTAAAGCGGCGTGCGCGGCCATCTGCGAACAGGTCGGTGTATTTCGAGGTCTCTTCGCGGTGGTGCCAGGGCTGATCGCCCACTTCCAGGCGGCGCAGCCACTTGACCCACATGTTGCCTTCCCAGCCGGGCACGACAAGGCGCACCGGGTAGCCCTGTTCGGGGCGCAGCGCCTCGCCGTTCATCTTGAAGGCGACCATGCAGTCATCGAGCGCCTTTTCCATCGGGATCGAGCGCGTCATGGCCGAGGCATCGGCGCCTTCGGCCAGCAGCCATTCGCCTTCGGGCTGAACGCCCGCCTCTTCGAGGATCGTGCGCAGGCGGACACCGGTATACATGACGTTGTGGATCATGCCGTGGGTGTACTGGCAGCCATTGAGCTGCGCGCCGCGCCATTCCATGCCCGAGTTCGCCGCGCATTCCAGGAAGTAGGCGCGGTTTTCACGGGGGAAGCGCATCAGGTCTTCCAGCGTGAAGACAAGCTCGCGATCCACGAGGCCGTTGATCATCAGGCGATACTGGGCCGGGTCGATTTCCGCGATGCCACCGTGATGGCGCTCGAAGCAGAGCCCATTGGGGGTGATGATCCCGTCCAGTTCGTGAATCGGGGTGAAGTTCACCGAGGAAATGGGATCGGCGGTTAGCCATTCCACGTTGCGGCGCACAACATGCGCCTCGTGTTCCGAGGGCGTGCCATAGGGCCGGGCATCGACGCCCTCACCCAGGTAGCGCGCCCAGGGCTGCACTTCGGTGATTGCCGGGTCCAGCGTGTCTGCACGCGCAGCGGTCCCCGTGATTGCAGCGGCACCCGCAACGGCGGTGCCGGCCAGGAAGCCGCGCCGCGTGGGCCCATTCTTGTGGTGACTGTCGGTCATATCCGTCCTCCGCTCACCTGCTTGTATTTCGGTTTTCTTGCTCATTCGGTTCACTCCCCGGTCACGATCACGGACTGGTTGGGAGGAATGTCCACGGTGCCCATCCGGCGGATATAGGCCTCGGCCACATCCCAGATCGGCGGGCCTTCGGTGCCCTCGTTCACGCTGGCCCATCCGGCCACGGTGTAGCTGGCCGCCGGGTCAATCAGTTCGCCCGTGCGCAGAAGCGTCATCTCGCTGATGCGGCTGCCCTGCGGCTGGCTGATGTCGATGCGGTAGCCCATGCCGCCCACACGCACCATGTCGCCGCCCTGCTGGTAGTAGGGATCGGTGTTGAAGAGGTTGTCGGCGACATCCTCCATGATGGTGTGAAGCAGCTCGCCCGTCATCTCGGTGCGATAGCAGTTGGGGTAGCTCATTGAGGTTGCGTTGAAGAGCTCTTCGCGCGTGATCGCCTGCCCCGCGGGCACCGAGCTGCCCCACCGGAAGCCCGGCGACAGCGCGATATCGGCATCGCGTTCTTCCAGCATGGCCTGGCACAGCAGGTCGTCCCAGGTGCCGTTGAAATTGCCCCGGCGGTAGAGCGTGTTGGCGGTATGGCCCAGAACCTCGCCCAGTTCCGCCTCGTAGGGCGCGCGCTCGGCATCGACCAGGGCCGTCATTGCCGGGTCGGCGGCGATCACGTCCGAGAAGATCGGGATCAGGCGGTAGCCATAGCCTTGCACGGCCCCGTCACGCACGTCGAGATCGAGGCGGCTGACGAATTTGCCGTGGCTGCCGGTGGCGATGACCAGCGTGTTGTTCACGATCACCGGTTCGGGCAGGGCGTCATGGGTATGGCCGGTCAGGATCACGTCGATCCCGGGCACGCGGCCGGCAAGCTTGCGGTCCACGTCGAAGCCATTATGGCTGAGCAGGACCACCACGTCGGCCCCTGCAGCGCGCACTTCCTCGACCACTTCGGCCACGCGCTCTTCGCGGATGCCAAAGCTGAGATCGGGGAACATCCAGCCGGGGTTGGCGATCGGCATGTAGGGGAAAGCCTGGCCGATCACGCCGATATTGACGCCGTTCTGTTCGAACATGCGATAGGGTTCGTAGGCCGGTTCATCCCACATGGCGTCGAAGATATTTGCGCCAAGGAAGGGGAAATTCAGTTCGTTTTCAACGATTTCCGTCACGCGGTCGATGCCGAGGGTGAATTCCCAATGCGAGGTCATCGCATCGACCCCAAGCGCGTTCATCGCGCGCACCATATCGCCGCCATTGCTGCGCAGCGCGGTCAGGGAGCCCTGCCAGGTGTCGCCGCCATCAAGCAGCAGCGCGCCGGGACGCTCGGCCCGGATGTGGTTCACCACGGTCGAGATCCGGTCCATGCCGCCCATGCGGCCATACTGCGCGGACAGTGCTTCGAAATCGCCATAGGTCAGCGCGTAGGCTTCCGGGCTTCCGGGCTGGATGTTATAAAGATCGAGGAATTCGGCCCCGGTCACATGCGGAGGCAGGCCCGTCACCTCGCCCACGCCCAGGTTGATCTGGGGTTCGCGGAAGTAGATCGGCTTCAACTGCGCATGAATGTCGGTGATGTGGATCAGCGTGACATTGCCCACGGCCTGCATGTTGAGCAGGTCGTCCTGGGTCATCAGGCGTTGCTGCGCGGCAAGACGGCCCCACCGTCCGGTGCCCGAGGCACCCAGGATGGCCGATGCGGCGACAGAAGCCTGGAGGAATTCGCGACGGGAAATCATGCGTTCAGATCCGTTTCACAAGCATGTGGCTATCAAGCCCCCCGGCCAGAGGCCGGAGGGTTAGTTGTTTTATTTCAGACCCTTGCAAGGGTTTCTTATTGTCAGTTGCGAACCGAGGGAGACTCGACCGACAGGCCGTTGCCGCGCGAGGAAACATAGAGCTCCAGAGCGGTCAGTTCGTCAGACCCCCGACCGAAGCTTTCGGCACGGGTGTCGTTGATGCAGCCCCGCAGGCGGCGATGGATCGAGCCAACACCGGCCCATTTCAGGCGATACACCGGGAAGCCGTTCAGCTGACCCTGGGACAGGTGGTCGGCCCGCAGCATGTTGCCGTAGTTGTCTTCGTGGCAGTTTGCACAAGACAGGTTCAGCTGGCCGAAGCGGGTGTAGTAGAGATCCCGGCCCTGTTCCCAGAACTCCTGGGCTTCGCCGTCGATCTGCACGTTCATCGGCAGACCGCGCGACTGGTACGAGATCATGGTGGTCATCGCCAACATCGGGCCGCTTTCCCAGCCCCAGGACTCCGCGCCCATGCGCTCGGTCCGGCAGTTGTTGATGTAGTCCTCCATCGCCCAGAGCTCGCCGTTTTCATTGACGTGCGGCATCTGGGTGCGGACCCCGGCCATTTCCTCGGCATCGCCATGGCACGAGGCGCAGGATTCGCCTTCGGAGCCATCAACCTGCTGCCACAGGTCGAGCCCTTCATCGACATACAGCATGCCCGGATTGTCGAAATCGTCCAGCTGGACGGCCTGCGTTTCATCCGAACGGAACACCCAGCCCGAGATGATCTCGTCTACATATTCCATGTGCTCCGGTGCCGGGGCGCGGGTGGTGAACACCTGGCCGTCGATGATCAGCTCTGCGCTTTCATCACCGAGGGCGGGGGCCACCATGACCGTCCCGGCCAGCATCGCGGCCAACGTGGCTTTGCGTGCATTCACTGGCATCTTTGTCCTCCCTTATTGTCGTTTCCTGGATGCCGCCGAGATCAGAAGCTTTGCTCGTTGGTCTCGGTGTAGACGTCGCCATCGTCGTCATACCAGGTGAAGGTGAAGGTTCCGGGTTCGGGCACGGTGGCGTCGAACTCGAAATACGGGTTGGTCGAGACCGCGGGTTCGATGGTGACGTCGATCACCATCTCGCCGTTGAACTCGGCGGTGAAGCGGTTGATGATCTGCCGCGGGATCGTATTGCCGTCGCCGTCGCGGCGCTGGCCAGATTCCATCGGGTGGCTGATCAGGGTTTTGACTTCGACGGTGGCACCGGCTTCGGTGGCACGATCGACTCGGACGCGGGGGCGAACACCTTCCATGTGTCTATCTCCTGCTCTACTCGGTCAGCCGCCGCAGCCGCCGATGGTGACTTTCACTTCCTGGGCGACCATCTGGTAGCTGCCATCGGCCATTTCGGCGACAGCGACCACGTCCTGGGTGCCCGCGAGACGGATCCGGGTAGAGCCGCGCGAAACGGCGGCCAGCGGACCGAAGGCGAAGGTCACGACACCGGGGCTGGGGTTGCCAGCCGCGAAGAGCGTGATGCGGGTTGCGCCCTCTGCTTCGACTTCCACCGGAACGGTGTTGCCGTTTTCTGCAATTTCCGGGGCGGTCAGGATGATGCCGCCTTCGGCTGCGTCCGCACCGCCGGTGAAGGCCGCAATGGCCTCTTCAAGGGTGGTGGCCGACGCCGAGCGGGGCAAGATGCCCGCGACGGCTGCGGCGCTCATCGCCGTGATCAGCGCTTGTCTGCGCGTCAGGTTCATTGGTTGTCCTCCTGGATCTCTCGTTTGTGCGTATCGGCCTCAGTCCTGAAGCGTCATCAGGTAGGCGACGATGTCTTCCACCTGCTGAGCGGTCAGGATCGACTGGCCGACAAATTCTTCACGCGGCCGGATGAAGCCGTCGTTGACGTAGAAAGCCGGCATGATGGTGTCAGGGAACACGTTCTTCGAGTTCACGATGATCCCCCGCAGATCCGCTTCGGACCAGCGGTCACCAACGCCGTCGAGCATCGGGCCGACCTCGCCGTGGAACGGCTGGTCTTCCATGTCAGAGTTCTGGTGACAGGCCAGGCAATTGCCCAGACGCCGCCCCATGAACACCTCGCGACCTGCGGCCGGATCACCCGCCACGCCGGTCAGCGATGCTTCGACCTCGCCATATTCGCCGAAAACGACGTCACCGGGGGCAACCTCGTCGGCGAAGGCCGGAGCGGCGATCATAAGCACGCCAGCTGCAAGAGCTGTAAGTTTCACGTCCATTCCTCCCGTTTGTATTCTGCTGTCCACAATAGGTGGCGGCAGCGATTCATTGCAACATTAAATTCGCATTTTTGAATTTGTAGCGCAGGAATCTTTCCGCCCCACTCACTCGATAATGCCCATTTCCTGAAGTCTTCTCGCATGATAGCGCTGGAAACCCTCGTCTTCATCATAGCCGTGTTCCTGCACCCAGTTGAGCAGGTTGAAGGTGGTCCAGCCGCCAAATGCCCCCGGCATGGTGGCCACCGAGGCCTGAACGGCGGTCAGGTCTTCGGCCACGTCCTCGGGCATGAACATCAGCGTGGGCGTGAAGAGAATCCCCCAACGGCGGGCGATTTCCCGCTCTGTCATGACCTCTCCGTCGAAGTCGGTGACCTCCAGGCTGCCATGCAGGTTGAGCCGGACGACGAAGAAATCCTCGTCGAGCATCTGGGCGATGTTTTCGCGGGAAAAGACGTTCTCGTGCATCTCGTTGCAGTAGATGCAGCCGCGCTGTTCGAAGAGGATCAGCAAGCGCTGACCATTGGCATTGGCGTCGCCCAGGTCCTCGCGCAGGTCGAGGAACGTCTCTTCGATCCAGGGCTCCACATGCAGCCCGTTATCGTCGAGCTCGGCCGCAACCGGCAAAGCCAGGGCCGCACCCAGAACCAGACCGGCCAATCCTGACATCACATGTTTCATCTCTCGTCTCCTCCCAAAGACGCGGGGTTATCCAAGACCGGTGAAATTCGGCCCGTAGTCGATCATCCACTGCGCGATGACATTGATCGAATCCGTGCCGATCAGGATCGCGAATACTATCAGCAGGACGCCCATTCCCTTTTCGACCTTGCCCATGTGACGGCGAAAGCGCTGCATCCAGCGCATGAAAGGCCCCACGAAGGCCGCGGCCACGACAAAGGGCAGCGTCATGCCAAGCCCGTAGACCATGAGCAGCATCGCGCCGCGCGTGGCGGTTCCGGCATCGGCGGCCTGGAACAGGATGGCAGCCAGAACCGGACCCACGCAGGGCGTCCAGCCAAAGGCGAAGGCCAGCCCGATCACGTAGGCACCGAGGATCCCCCCACCCCGCTGCATCTGGTTGTCGGCACGCAGTTGGCGATAGAGGATCGGGATCTTGACCACGCCCAGGAAATGCAGCCCCATCGCCAGGATGATGGCCGCCGCGATCCAGCGCAGCACCGGCATCGCCTCGCGCCCGGCGCTGCCGAAGGTCGAAGCGGCCATGCCAAGCGCCATGAAGATGGTCAGGATGCCAAGGCTGAAGGCAATGGCGGGTAGAATCGCCTGGCGGCTGGCCCCGCGGGATTCACGCGCGGCGGCAAGGTCATCGGCGCTCATCCCCGCGAGGTAGGACAGGTAAAAGGGAACGATCGGCAGGATGCAAGGCGACAGGAAGGACAGCAGTCCCGCAAGGGCCGCGCCACCGAAACTGATTTCGAACACGCGTGTGCCCTCCCCCGCACTTGCCATATTCACACATTCAAAATACATTATATGTAGGAAGCGTCAATCGTGAGTATGCGAATGAATGCCAGTATCCTAGCTGCTGCCGCCTTCGTTCTGGCGGGGCTGAACACGGCCGCCATGGCCGAAACCGCGCTTGTCATGGTCGAGCAGGACGGCTGCGTCTACTGCGAGCGCTGGCATGCCGAGGTGGGGGATATCTACGACCTGACGGAATTCGCCGCCCGCGCGCCCCTGCGCATGGTTGACCTGCGCGCCCTGCCCGACGACCTGCACCTGTCATCCCGCGTGGTCTTTACGCCCACCTTCATCCTGACCGAGGACGGACAGGAGATTGCCCGCGCCGAGGGCTATGCCGGGGACGAACTCTTCTGGATGCACATGGAGCTATTGACCCGCCACCTGCCCGACGAGACCTCGCCATGAGCGCCCCGCGCGCCATCGGATCGGCTCCTGCCCGTTTCCCGGGCGGTCCGGGCGACGCGCGCTCAGGGCTGAGGCATCCGGCACTCGCCGGGCTCTGGCCTTTCGTCCAACACCCTCAAAACACTGGACGACCCCCGCAAAATCAGGCCATAAGCCCTCAAGCATCAAGCAAAGATGCCATGAACTCTGTTGGTTTGAGCGGGGCACGGGGCTATGGGCCTTCCGGCACGGTTGGAAGATCTTGAGGACGATGAGATGGAGCGGCTTGCCGAAAATGCAACCGAAGCGTCTCAGCTGCTCAAGGCTGTGAGCCATGAAGGCCGGCTGATGATCCTGTGCTACCTGGCCACCGGCGAAAAATCCGTGACCGAGTTGGAACAGCTGCTGCATGCCCGTCAGGCGGCCGTATCGCAGCAACTGGCACGGCTCCGGCTGGAGGGGCTGGTCAGCACGCGACGCGACGGCAAGACGATCTGGTACAGCCTTTCGGACCAGCGCGCCGTCAGAATTCTTGAACTTGTCTACGAGATGTTCTGTAATCCGGAGACGTCCGAGGCCTGACACTCGGGGCTTTCGACGTTTGGGAGGACGACGATGCCAGAGATTTCCGACGCGGTATTAGCCGCGCTCATCGGGCTTGCAACCGGCGTGGTGCTGGGGCTGGCGTCCCGGCTTGGCCGCTTCTGCTCGCTCGCCGCGATCGAGGACGCCACCTATGGCGGCAATGCCAATCGCCTGCGCATGTGGGGTATCGCACTTGGCGTCGCCATCCTGGGCAGCCACCTGCTGATCGCCATGGGCCTGCTGGAGCCTGCCGGCATCTTCTACCTGTCCAACTGGTCGGTGACGGGCGCCGTGGCTGGAGGGCTGCTCTTCGGGATCGGCATGGCGCTTGCGGGCAATTGCGGATTCGGTGCTCTTGCCCGGATCGGCGGCGGCGATTTCCGCTCGGGGGTCGTCGTGGTGACGATGGGGATCATGGCCTATGCCACGATCTCGGGGCCCCTGGCCCGGCTGCGCATCGCACTTTTTCCCACGACCAGCCTTCCCGATGGAGAGGCTGCGGGCATTGCCCTGTCGCTGGCCGAGGCCACGGGTCTGCCCGCGCTGGTCTTTGCCGCGCTCGTGGCGCTGGTCATGGTGGTGCTTGCCATTCGCGGAACCGACTGGTCCGAATTCCGCCGCTACGCGATCTGGGCTGCCATCGTCGGCGCGACAATCGCGGTGACCTGGGGCCTGATGCAATGGGTTCATTTCCGCAGCTTCGAAGCGATCCCGGTGACCGATCACACCTTCGCCGCCCCGATCGGGGAAACCATCCTTTTCGTCATGACATCGACCGGTTCGGGCCTGTCCTTCGGCGTGGGCTCGGTCGTGGGCGTGGTGGCCGGGGCCTTCCTGGGCAGTTCGCGCCTTGGCCATTTCCGGTGGGAAGCCTGCGACGACGCGCGCGAGCTTGGACGTCAGCTGGCCGGGGCCGCCATGATGGGCGTGGGCGCGGTCCTGGCCGGGGGCTGCTCGGTCGGACAGGGCCTGTCTGCCTTCTCGGTGCTCAGTTTCTCTGCCCCCGTGACCCTGCTTGCGATCTATGCCGGGGCCCGCATCGGGCTGCACTTCCTGATCTACGGCCAGGGTTTCCGCAACGCGGACTGAGCGTTTCCCCACAAGGCTTTGTGATCGCATGGGCTTCGCCTATGCTGCGCACCGGGGCGTGAGCGGTTTGGAGCGTGGATCATGGCAATCGACTGGGGCAAGGAACGCCAGGGCGTCTTCCTTCTGCTGGCCATGCTGGCCTGGGCCATCGGTGCCGCACCGCACCTGATGGGATGGGCGCTGTCGGGCAGCCCGCCACCCGCGTTGGAATGGAACCTGACCCACTATCACGTGAGCTACCAGGAATTCGGATTCCTCCGCAGGGGCCTTGTGGGCAGCCTCGTGGCTCCGCTCTTCGCCCTGCTGCCCGACGGGGGCCTCGGTGAATATGGCGTGATGCTGGGGCTCGACGCGGCAATCGCGGCGGGGCTCGCATGGCTGGTGGCCCGGCTCTTCCTGCCCACCGGGCCCGACGCTCCGGGCCAGAGGCTCTTTGCCGCCGCCTTTCTGATCGCGCCCGTGGGCATGATGCAGATGGGCTATGATCTTGCGCGGCTCGATCATGTGAATTTCGTGCTGATGTCGGGGGCTCTCGCGGCGGTGCTCGGCGGGCGGGCGATGCTCGCGGCCTGCCTGGTGACGCTGGCGATGCTGGTGCACGAGGCGGTGCTTTTCTACGGCGTGCCGGTGATCGTGGCCCTGGCGCTGCGCCGCTCGCTCGCAGAGGCGCTCATCATCGCCCTGCCCGCCCTTGGCGCGGCCATTGCCCTTGCGCTCTGGGGCGGCACCTCGGCAGACCTTGGCACCGCGCTGCCGCCACAGGCCGATCTCGCCGCCTCGGTCTGGACCCGCAACCTGCTGGAGCCCGCACGTGGCTTCCCGCCCCAGCACTACCTGGTGGCGGCCTACCTGGCCCTGGTGCCACTGCTGCTGCTGTGGCGCCACTACGCGCTGAACCGCCTGGCGCCCGATCTGCTGATGCTCGCCCCCGCCACGACGCTCGCCCTCTTCGTGCTCGGGGTCGATTACGGGCGCTGGTCGCACTGCCTGTTCGTCTCGGTCCTGATGGTGATCGCGGCCGCACCCCGGCTTGACCGCCAACCTGGGGCGGATCTCGCCCCCCTGCCCGTCAAGGTCGCGCTCGCGCCCTGGCTGCTCCCCCTGGGCCCGGTCGGAATCGCGCTCCTCTACCCGTTCATTCCCTGGATCGTCTGACCCTTCATTGTTCCCCAAATATCCCGGGGGTCCGGGGGCAGAGCCCCCGACGCTTCGGCGAGGGCTCCCCCTGCAAGGGGGGGCTTGAGGCGGAGCGTTCCCCGCCCCGCCGGACTCCGGTCAGCTGGCCAGGATCACGCTCACACGGCGGTTCTGGCGGCCTTTCTTCTCGATCTTGCCAAGCGTCACCTTGCCAATCTCGCCCGTGCGCCGCACATGGGTGCCGCCACAGGGTTGCAGATCGACCTGGCCCTTGCCTTCTTCCCCGATACGCACCAGCCGCACCCGGCCCGCGCCCATGGGCGGCATCACCGACATGGTTTTCACGAGGCCGGGATTGGCCTCCAGCTCCGCATCCGTGATCCAGCTCTCGCTGACCGGAAGGTCGCGGTCAATAAGCGCATTGAGCTGCCCTTGCAGGATCATCTTGTCCTCGGGCGCTTCGGGCATGTCGAAATCGAGCCGCCCCTTCTCGGCCGAGATCGCCCCTCCCGTCACCGGCAGCGGGATGACAACGGACAGCAGGTGCAGCGCCGTATGCACACGCATATGGGCAAAGCGCCGGTCCCAGTCGAGCCGCTGCTCGACCTGCCCGCCCACGGGCGGCAGGCTGCCGGGTTCGGCCGGCACCATCACGATCTCGCCGCCCTCGCCCTTGACGGTGGTGGCGATGCGCAGCCGCCCGCCCTCCCAGTCGAGCGTGCCGCTGTCGCCCGGCTGACCGCCGCCTTGCGCGTAGAACAGCGACCGGTCCAGCACCACGCCGCCTTCCTCGGTGATCCGCAGCACCGTGCCGGGGGCGGATTTACGGTAGGCGTCTGCCATGAAAAGCGGCTCTGTCATTACTGCTGGTCCTCTTGCGGCGACGCGTCTTCGGCGTCTGTCTCCGTGTCCATCGCGTCCAGGTCGGCCTGGGTCAGCACCGTGCCGGGACGCAGCGCCTCGGGGTTGCGGATCCAGATATCGCGCTGCGCGAAGGGGATCTCGATCCCGGCCTCGGCAAAGGCCTTGGCGATCTCGTGGTTCATGTCGCTCTTGACCGACAACATCCAGTTCACGTCGCGCAGGATGGCGCGGATCTCGAAATTGAGGCTGTCGGCACCGAAGCCCTGGAACACCACCTTGGGCTCGGGCTCCAGCAGCACCATGGGATGGGCCTCGGCGATCTTCTGCAAGATCGCTTCGACCTGGCGTGTATCGGTGCCATAGGCCACGCCCACGGGCACGATCACCCGGCCCGTGGAATTGTGGTGGGTCATGTTGGTGACCACGCCCGAAATCAGGTCGGCATTGGGCACGATCACGTCTGAACGGTCGAAGGTCTCGATCCGTGTCGAGCGGACCGAGATTTCACGCACGTAGCCCGCCGTGGTGCCGATCTGCACCCAGTCCCCTTCCTTGATCGGGCGTTCCACCAGCAAGATGATGCCCGAGACGAAGTTCGACACGATGGCCTGAAGGCCGAAACCGATCCCGACCGAAAGCGCACCGGCGACGATGGCGATGGAACTGAGGTCGATCCCCGCGACCGTGATCGCGATGAGCGCGGCCAGGAAGATGCCCACGTAGCCCGTTCCGGTCACCACCGCGTTGCGCCCGCCGGCATCGAGCTTGGTCTTGGGCAGGACCGAGCCGCGCAGCGTGCTCTGGATCAGGCGCGTCGCGGTGTAGCCCGCCACGAAGACGATGATGAACATCAGGAAGCTGCGCGGGCTGATATGCACGCCGCCCAGGTCGAAGCCAAGCAGCAGCTGTTCCCAAAGATCGGCCAGCTGCGCCTGACGCATACCCCAGATCAGCGCGAAGATCGGCACCGAGGCCAGCGTCAGCAGGAACCCGATCAGCGTTGGTGTCAGCGCCTCTTCCAGCCCCTCGCGCCGCCCGGTCAGCGCCCCGTAGAGATTCGTGACCAGCCGTTGCAGAACGCCCAGGATCGCCAGCAAGGACAGCGACAGCACGGCCGGAAAGAGAAAACTCGACCCGGCTGTGAAATAGCCCACGGCCGCCAGCAACGGCCCGGCAAAGCCCAGGACCACCACCGCGCGGCCCACCAGCCCATAGACCCTTGCGCGCACGGGGGCGGCTTCATCGCCGCCCGCCTCGGCCTTGGCATGAAGAACGAGGTAGCGCCCAAGCCGGGCCAGAAGCAGGCCGGTCAGCAGGACGATCGGGAAGAATACGACCAAGCGCTCGGAGGGTTCGAATACCTCGCTTTCCGCGATGGCATCCAGCAACTGGCTGACCCCCAACAGAAGGCCAAGCCAGCCCGCGGTGCGCCGACCGCGCGCCAGGATGTGATCGGGCAGATTGAGGGGGCGCGCAGCCCCCGCGCGAGAGGGAAAGACCTGCCGTCCGACCCAGAGCGCGCCTGCCACCGTGAAGGCGATGTTGGGAATGGCCCCCAGGATGACCGATCCGCGCAGGCCCACGAAGCTGCTTTCCTCCACCGCCTGCACCAGTGCCAGCACCCCTAGGGCAGGCGCGAGGTGCTGCGCGATGGACAAAAGGAAGAGCGTCAGCCGCGCCGAAGGAGAGCTTTCTTCAAGCTCCATCGGCTTGCGCATCATCCGCCCGATCCAGCGCCAGCCGCGCAGGATCAGCACCATGCCGACGATGAGGTAGAGCAGCACCACGGGGATGTTTTCGCTGAACTCGGCGCGATAGATGTCGGAGCCCCAAAGGCGGCGGTTTTCCAGCCAGAGCGCATCGAGATATTCACCCACGGCGGTGATTGCACCGGGCCAGTTGGCCGGGTTTACCGGGGCCGGTTCAAGCGTCAGAAGCGCGCCGGCCTGACGGCTGGCCAAGAGCGCGTCGATCTCGCCCACAAGCCCCTGTGCCCGGCGCAACTCGGCCTCTGCGCGACGGCCCGGGGCTTCGGCCTCCACCAGGCGTGCCGAAAGGTTGGCGCGTTCGGTGGCAATGGCCTCTGGCTCGCTCTGCCCCTCTTCGGGTGGCGGGCCGAGCGCCTCGATCTGGGCGCGAAGCGTGTCGATCCGGGCGGCGTTCGTGGTGGTGGCGGCGCGGAACTGCTCGCGCCAATCCACGATCTGCGCACGCAGGCTTTCGAAGGCAGGGTCAGAGGCGCGTTCGGAATCGATCACGCCTTCGGCGCGCTCGGCCAGCGTTGCCCACTGGGCATAGTCGATCCCGGCCGCGGGGGCGGCAGCCTGTTCCTGCGCAAGCCCCGGCCCCGACAGGACCAGAACAAGGGCGAAAAGGGCAAGAAGCCTGCGCAGCATGGCGGTTACTCGAAGACCGAGGGCAGATCGCGCGGCGCGGCATCGAGCCAGGCCGGAACCGGCAGACCCTTTTCGCGCAGGAAATCGGGGTTGAACATCTTGGACTGGTAGCGCGTGCCGTAGTCGCACAGGATGGTCACGATCGTGTGGCCCGGCCCCATCTCGCGGGCCATGCGCACGGCGCCGGCCATGTTGATCGCCGACGAGCCGCCAACGCAAATGCCCTCTTCGGCCAGCAGGTCATAGGCCATGGGCAGCGCCTCGGCGTCGGAGATCTTGTAGCTCATGTCGGGGCGGAAGCCCTTGAGGTTCGCGGTCTCGCGCCCTTGCCCGATGCCTTCCGTGATCGAGCCGCCCTCGGACTTGAATTCACCCGTGGTGTAGAAGTTGAAAACGCCCGATCCGTCGGGATCGGCAAGGCCGATCTTCACACCCTTGGGCTGCAGCGCCATGCCGACACCCGCGATGGTTCCGCCAGAGCCCACGGCACAGATGAATCCATCGACCTTGCCGCCGGTCTGGTCCCAGATCTCGGGGCCGGTCGTTTCGATATGGGCCTGCCGGTTTGCGACATTGTCGAACTGGTTGGCCCAGACCGCGCCGTTGGGCTCCGTCTTGGCCAGTTCGCGGGCCAGCCGCTCGGAATAGCGCACGTAATTGTTGGGGTTCTTGTAGGGGGCGGCGGGCACCTGCACCAGCTCGGCCCCTGCCAGGCGGATCATGTCCTTCTTTTCCTGGCTCTGGGTTTCGGGGATGACGATGACCGTCTTGAAGCCCATGGACGCCCCCACCAGCGACAGGCCGATACCGGTGTTGCCCGCCGTGCCCTCGACGATGGTGCCGCCGGGCTTGAGATCTCCCCGCGCCACCGCATCGCGGATGATGTAGAGCGCCGCGCGGTCCTTGACCGACTGGCCCGGGTTCATGAACTCGGCCTTGCCGTAGATCTCGCAGCCCGTCGCCTCGCTTAGCTTGTTGAGTCGGATAAGGGGCGTGTTGCCAACGGTGGCGGCGAGGTCTTTGTTGATTGTCATGACGGGCACTCCGTGGGGGAAGGCCATCCCGATTGGGGATGTAATAGTTTCACTTAGCAGGGATAGGCGCGCGGGCGGGCAAACTCAAGCAGGTAAGCCCCCTGGTCACGGATGCATCAGCCGCGCAGCCGGTCGCGGTTCAGCATCAGCCATTGCACCGACAGCAGGAGCGGCGCGTTGACCAGCTCGCCAGCTTCCAGCATGCCGACCAGTTCCTTGAAACCGACCAGAAGGTTGCGGATGTTTTCCCCTTCGCCCTCGATCCCGCCGATGCGTGGGGCCTCGTCGGGCAGATGGGCGATGCCCACGTAGGACACGAGGTATTGCGCCACGCCGCCCGGCGTCGGGTAGTAGCCCGCCACGTGATGCAGCGCGGACAGTTCCACATGCGCCTCTTCCATCGCCTCGCGATGTGCCGTCGCCTCGAAACTTTCCCCCGCATCGACGATGCCGGCGATCGGTTCCAGCAGCCAGGGCTGGGGGTCGCCGCTGGCATAGACGCCGACGCGCAACTGCTCGATCAGCATGACCCGGTCCTGAACCGGGTCATAGGGCAGCACAGTCACAGCGTCGGCCACCTGGAAAATCGCCCGGTCCCCGGTCTGGCCCCAGCTTCCGTCGAACCGGCGGTAGCGCGCGCGCATTTCCTCGACAGTGAAGAACTTCTCGTAGGGAATGGCGTAATGATCCAAAGCCACATCGTCCCGCGTCAAGGGCGAGGAGAGGGTCACGGGCCGCCTGCGGGCGGCAGCAGACACCTGGGCCTGCGCACGGGCACGGATGATGGGCAGGCGGTGGCCGATGTCCTCGGCGCTCATACGTCCGAAGGCCCGCATCACCTCTGCTGCCGCGATCATGGTCAGCGCCCCCCACCTGGCCTGCCAGTCGGCCAGGGACCAGGGCGCACCGGGACGCCAGGGCGCGTCGTGAGGCATGTAGACCAGTGCCTCGACCGGGCCCGCGCCGGTCTGTGCCGTCACCGTGACCAGCCTGTAGGCAAACGCGCCCTCGTAGAAATCGAGCCGCGCCACGTCGTCGTCGGAGAGACCCGCAAGCACAACCCCTTCGGCCTGCTCGCCGGGGGCCTCGATCATCATCGGAAAGCTTTCGCCTTCGGCCCAGACCACCCGGTAGCCGGGCAGGCTGGCCGCAACCGGCGCCGTGGCGCGGCCAAGCACAAGATCGAGTAGCGGCGCGTGGCGCAGCGTGCCAAAGAAGAAGAGGGTTTTCATCGGGTCAGGTCAGCTCCACCGGCGGTTCACAAGCTCGGCCAGAATGCCCGCCAGCGCGCCCCCCACGAAAAGAATAATCAGGCAGGTCGTCGCCATCAGCACCGACAGCCCGTATTCCATGAACAGTTCAATGGCCGCGATCACCGCCTCGCCCGGCCCGTCATAGCGCAGCCGGGTCGAACGGTAGAACATCTCGTATAGGCCAAAGCCGACGATGGCCCAGAAGGCGATCTGGAACGAGGTGCGCACGCCTGTCGTGATCGCCATGGAAATCCCCGCGCCCACGCGCCCTCCCATCGTCAGCCATCCCTGGAAGAGCCCCAGCACCGTCACGATGGGCACCAGCAACTGCCGGGGCTGGCCCGGCGGCAGGGTCTGAGCATAGGCCTCGGCCGCGGCATAAGCCACGACTGCGAAGAGAACGGCGGATACGAGCTTGGCGGCTGTGGGCATGGGCCTCTCAGGCGGGTCGGGTCACGGTGATCTGCGTGACATCAGTATTGCCGCTGTGAAAGCTCGATGCGCAAGAGGTGAGGTAAAAATTCCACATCCTACGGAAGCGGTCATCGAAGCCCTGGGCGCTGACCTCGTCCCATCTGTCATTGAAAGTCTCGTGCCAGCGGCGCAGTGTCTGGCTGTAGCTATCTCCGAATTCGTGACTGCCTGCGAAGGTCAGCCCGGCGCGCTCCACCTGGTCGCGCAGAACGCTCGGACAGGGCAGCATGCCACCGGGGAAGATGTATTTCTGGATGAAGTCCACGCTGCGCTTGTAGACCTTCCAGCGCGCGTCCTGCACGGTGATGATCTGCATCGCCGCCGAGGCGCCGGGTTTCAGCCGGTCGCGCACGGTGGAAAAGAAGGTGGGCCAGTATTTTTCGCCCACGGCTTCGAACATCTCGATCGAGGCGATCCCATCGAACTGGCCCCGCACGTCGCGGTAGTCCTGAAGACGGATCTCGACGAGATCGGACAACCCCTGCCGTTCCATCCGCGCCACGGCATAGTCATGCTGTTCCTGGCTGATGGTCAGCCCGGTCACCCGGCAGCCGCGCTCCTTGGCGACATATTCCGCGAACCCGCCCCAGCCACAGCCGATTTCCAGCAGGTGATCGCCGGGCTTTGCGCCGATCTTGTCGGCCAGCGCCGCGTATTTCGCGCGCTGTGCGGCCTCGGTGGATTCCTGGCCCGTTTCAAACAGCGCCGAGGAATAGGTCATCGTGTCATCGAGCCAGAGCGCGTAGAATTCGTTGCCCAGATCGTAGTGGTAGGAAATGTTCTTCTTCGCCTGCCGCTTGGAATTGCTCTGCATCCAGAAGCGCATCTTTTCATAGGCGCGCAGCAGGGCGAGGCCTGTAAAGCCGTCATAGACCTCTTCGTTATCCTCGTGGACCGCATCCATCAGCGCCTGAAGGTCCGGCGTCGACCAGCCCCCTTCCAGGTAGGCGTCGCAAAAGCCCAGGTCGCCCTCGCGGATGAGGCGCGCGAACACGTCCTCGTCATGGATTTCGCAGATCCCCACGGGCCCCGGGTTCTCCCCCTCGGCCCGGAAGGTCCGCCCGTCGGGCAGGATGAAGTCTATCCGCCCATTGCGCAGCTTCTGAACGGTCTGAAAGACCTGCGCGAAGTAGCGCGGCAGGCCGGGTTCCCCGGCTGTCGTCGTTCTTACGGTCATGTCCCATCCCCTTTGTGGGCGTTATCATGAACGCCAAGTCACCGCCCTGGCAAGAAAATTAACCTTTTAGCCCCGCATAGGCGGCCAGTGCACGTTCGCGCCCCTCGGCCAGGCCGATCATCGGGCGGGGGCTGTCGGCCAGGTCCCAGGACAGCGGGATCGCGGCGGCGAAGTCCCGCGCCCCTGCCCCCCGCAGCCAGTGATTGCGATAGACCGCGCGGCGGTCGAACTTCTCGGCCTGGGTTTCTGGATTGAAGATGCGGAAGAAGGGCGCCGCGTCGGGGCCGGAGCCTGCCACCCATTGCCACCCCATCGCGTTCGAGGCCGGGTCCCAATCGGTCAGCGTGTCGGCAAACCAGTCCATTCCAACCTGCCAATGCACCATCAGATGCTTGGTCAGGTAGCTGGCCACCAGCATCCGCGCCCGGTTGTGCATGCGGCCCGTGACGTAAAGCTCTCGCATGGCGGCGTCGACGATCTCGACTCCGGTCTGCCCGCGTGTCCAGCGCGTCGCTGCCTCGGGGTCCCGCGCCCAGGGAAAGCCGTCCCAGTCCGGCCGCCAGTTGCGGCTGAGAATTTCTGGCGAATGGAACATCAGGTGATAGGCGAATTCGCGCCAGACCAGTTCCTTGAGGAAATGCTCCGCCCCCTTGCCGCCACTGCCTTGCATGGCGCGCCAGCCTTCGTGCCAGCAGGTCCGCGGCGAGATCTCGCCATAGGCCAGCGGCTCGGACAGGCCCGAGGTTGCATCGAGATCGAGGAAATCGCGCTCGTCCTTGTAGCGCGCCGCGCGCCGGTCGAGGAATTCGTCCAGCCGGGCGCGCGCAGCCCCTTCGCCAAGCAGCAAGTGCTGGCCCACCACCGCTGCCCCCCGTTGCATCGGCGCATCAAGCGCCCAGTCCGCCAGCGTCTCGCTCTTGGGCCAGTCGGTCGGGAATGTCAGACGCGGCACCGGCAGGGGCGCAGGCACATCGCGCTCCCGCACCGCTTTCCAGAACGGGGTATAGACCCGGTAATAGCCCCCGGTTCCGGTCTCAACCGTCCAGGGTTCGAAGATGAGATGGGCGTTGAAACTTTCCGCGGCGATGCCCCGCGCCTTGAGCGACGCCTTGACCTCGCAGTCGCGCGCCTGTGCCTGCGGGTCATAGAGCCGGTTCCAGACAACCTTGGTGGCACCCGTCCGGGCAACGAGATCTGTCAGCACCTCCAGCGCATCGCCAGATCCGAGCACGAGCTGACCACCGAGGGCGGCAAAATTTTTCGAAAAATTTTCCACCGCCCGGCCCCACCGAAAGGCAGGAGCCGCCCCAAGCGCGCGTGTTTCCGTGTCGCGGATCACCACCGGGATGACCGGACGCCCCACGCAGGCCGACAGGGCCGGGTTATCGGCCAGCCGGAAATCCCGGCGCATCCAGTAGAGGATCGGTTGCTCGCTCATGTCCCCGCCTTTTTCCTTGCGTTTGTCGACAGCTAGCGCAGGGACGGCGGGGATCAACGGGTCAGATCACCTTGTCGAGCGCCCCGATCAGTTTCGTCACCTCGTCGGGGTGGGTGTAATGGGTGAAGCTCAGCCGCAGCACGCCGGGTTCAGGGTCCACGCCCATGGCCGTCAGCGGACGCACCGCGTAGAAATCGCCGCCGCCTGCCATGATGCCGTGCGGGGCCAGATCAGCCGCCGCCGCCTCGCCCGGACGGTTGAGCGCCACGGCCACCGTTGGCGCGCGCCCCTCCGCATTGGCCGGGCCGATCAGCCGGGCGGAGTTCTTCGACGACAGGTAATCCAGCAAAGGTTGCAGCAGCACCTTCTCGTGGTCGCGCATCAGGGCATGCGCGAACCGCGCCGCCCCTGCCCCGCTGGCCGGTCCGCCATGATGGGCCGAGAGCGCCTCCATGTAGTCGGCCATTCCGGCGCTTGCGGCCACCTGCGCATGGTCGGGGCCCGCCGGTGTGAACCGTTTATAGAGCGTGCCGCCGTTGAAGAAATGCCCCTGGTTGGGAAGCTTTTCCCCGATCTCGCGGCGGATCACCATGATGCCCTGGTGGGGCCCATAGGTCTTGTAGGCCGAGAAGAGGTAGATATCGGCCCCAAGCGCCGCCACGTCGACGAAGCCATGCGGCGCGTAGCTGACCCCGTCGACGCAGGTGTAAGCCCCCGCCGCCTGCGCCTGCGCGCAGATCGCGGCCACATCGTTCACTTCGCCAACCACGTTGGAACAATGCGGGAAGCAGACAAGCCGCACCTTGCCATCCGCCAGTAGCGGTGCCAGCGCGGCCGGATCGAGATGCCCGGGCTCCGGGTCGATCTGCCATTCGCGGACCTCGATCCCCTCCTCGGCCAGCCGCCGCCAGGGGCCGGAATTGGCCTCGTGATCCTGGTTGGTCACCACGATCGCCTCGCCCTCGGCCAGCCAGCGCCGCACGGCCTGCGCCAGAACATAGGTGTTCTGCGTGGTCGAGGGGCCGAAGCTCAGCTCATCCGTCGCGACCCCCATCATGGCCGCAAGCCGCGCCCGCGCCTCGTCCATTTCCTCGCCGCCGAGGCGGCTGGCCTCGTAAGGCGCATAGGGCTGCACCTTGCGCTCTGTATAGAAGCGGAAAAGCCGGTCGATCACCGGCTGGCATGTATAGCTGCCGCCTGCATTCTCGAAGAACGCCTGACCCTGCAAGGATGCCTGCGAGAATGCCGGGAACTGCGCCCGCACCCAGTCGATATCAAGGGAAGTCATCATGTCGATCCTTTGTCCTGTCACCATCCCCGGGGAAAGCTGCCCAGGGCGGGCCATCCCCATCCTGGCAGGTCTTCCAGCCGAGCCGGTGCCCCCGGACGGGATCAGCGGCAGCCCCGCGGCGAAAGGCGGGACAGGCAATGGCTACGACAGGGGCCGGGGCCGGTCAACACCCCCTGCAAGGGCTGCAAACGGAAATCCCCCGCCGGTGGCCCGGCGAAGGATCTTGTTTCCGTCGGATCTGGGTCAGCCGCGATGCACGCTTTCCACGCCGTTCTTTTCGCGGATCGAGTCGCGCCAGATCCCCTTGATCACGGCGATCCCCATCAGCATCATCACGAAACTGAAGGGCAAGGCCCCGATGACCATCGCGGTCTGGATCGCACCAAGCCCGCCAATGACGAGCAGCGCCCCCACGACCAGCGCCAGTGCCCCCCCCCAGAACAGGATATGCGGGCGGCCCTTCGGCCCCTCGTCGCCACCGGAATTGATCGTGTTCACGATCAACACCGCCGAGTCAGCCGAGGTCACCAGATAGGTCAGCAGCAGGATCACCACGATCACCGCCATCACCCAGGCCAGACCCGAGGACAGCATCACGTCGATCATCGCGAAAAGCTGCGACTGCTGGCCTGCACCGGAAATCGCATCGCCCGCGTCCCCGTTCAGAGTCAGGTCGATCGCGGTGCCTCCCACGACGGTGAACCACAGGAAGCACATCAGCGAGGGGATGATGATCGCGCCAAGCACGTATTCGCGAACTGTCCGCCCGCGCGAGATGCGCGCCAGGAACACGCCCACGAAGGGGGCGAAGGCGATCCACCAGGCCCAGTAGAACACCGACCAGCCGCCCTGCCAGCCCGAAAGCTGGCTGGCCACCGAGCCCTCGACCCCATCCGAGCGCCAAACGGTGAACAGCATTGCAGGCAGGTTCACCAGGTAGTCCACGATGCCCAGAACCAGAGCCTGAAGCCCGAAGAAGGTGGACCCGAAGACCAGGAAGAAGGCCAGCAGGAAGAAGCTCAGCCCCATGTTGATGTTGGACAGCCACTTGATGCCCTTGCCGACGCCCGACAGCGCCGACAGGGTCGAGGCCCCCATGATCACGAGCAGCGCGAAGATGATGGCCAGGGTCGAGGCGCTGCCATCCTCGGTCAGCAGCCAGTCACCAAGCCCGATCCGGTGCATCCCGGCCACGAACTGATCGACCCCGAAGCCTAGCGTCTGCGACACGCCCAGGACCGTCGCCACCACGGCCACGATATCGACCACATGGCCAAGAGTGCCCGACAGCGACCGCCCGAACAGTGGCACCAGTCCCGACCGGATGGTCAATGGCAGGTTCCGCCGATAGGAAAAATAGGCCAGCGACAGCCCGACAAGCGCGTAGCAGGCCCAGGCCCCGATGCCCCAATGCAGGAACGACCACTTGTAGGCGGGGCGCACATTCTCGGCTGACGACCCCTCGACCGTGCCCATGATCACGTCCGGGTTGGTCGCGAAGTGATACATCGGCTCGGCGGTGGCGAAGGTCAGCATCCCGATGCCGATTCCGGCCCCGAACATCATCGAGAACCAAGAGAAATTTGAAAACTCCGGGACATCTTCGGGTTTGCCAAGCCTCAGGCGCCCCGACGAGGGCATGATCGCCAGCGCGATGCAAACGATCACGAAGAACGCCACCACCCAGATATACCAGGTCGCGAAATTGGCCAGCAGGAAGCTGTTCAGCCCATTGAGGACCGAGGCCGCGTTGTCAGGGAATGCAACGGCCCAGACGATCAGTGCACCGACCAGGATCTTGGCCGTCACGGTGACATCCTTGCTGAAGCCGTCGTAGAAACCGCCCTCGGCGGTCTTGATGGGCAATTCCATCAACGGGGGTGTTTTTGCCATAGTGTACTCCTCCCACACAGGAACCGGAAAAACCGTTTTCTGATCAGGCTGACGGACTCCTCCTTTCCCTGCCGCCCCCGGGCGCGTTTTTCCGAAATGAACCGGGGCCGATCGCCTGTTCAAACCATGTTGGGTCAGCCTTGCGGCAGGACCGCACCGGTTCTTGTATAAAAACGGCACTTTCGATAGCCCGTGCGCCTCCAAAGCGCCATGGAAATGCAATCAGGGCGTGTATACTGCGGGACACACTCGCTTGTCGCAAGCTCAATGAAAAAAGGGCTCTCACACCAGACTGCCCACAGGCGCCCGGCGAAAGACAAAAAGGGAAGCGACCATGCGCCTCCCTTCATTGTTCTGGAAATATCCCAGGGGGGCGCGGGGGGAGGATCCCCCCGCGGGGGGGCGCCCCCC
>NZ_CAXREX010000068.1:0-7176 GCF_964229645.1 Nioella sp.
CGCCGCCGTCCTGAGCGCGCTCGCGGTGGTGCCTTGCGTCCCGGTCAGCCGGTGCCGCAGCCCGATCAGTTCATGCGCCAGCGGCAACACCGCGCGCAGGCGCGCCAGGTCGTCCTCGCTGAGCCAGCCGGACTGTTTCCCGCGCAGATAGAACGAAACGAAGCCGCCCCGCCCCACGCGGGACGCGACCGAGACCCGTTCGATTACCCCGTCGCGGGCGTAGATCGGGGCGCGCGGATCGCCCTCGGGCGGATGCCATCGGTCAATGACCAACCCGCCGGGGGGAGCGCGCCGAATCCGGTCGACGAAGTCGCGGCGCAACGTGTCATGCGACGTGATCCTGCGTGCGTTGATGTTGAACCAATAGTCGCTCATCTGCCCCGACCAGACCGACAGAACGGGCTGTGGATCGGCGAGGTCTGCCACCAGGAAGGCACCGAAATGGGCGATCTCGGCGGCTCTGCGGATATGGGCCAGCAAGGCCGCGCCGAACCCGTCGGTGGGCAGGCTGGCCACCAGGGCGGCCTGGGGGTCGCGGGGCAGGGGGGATGTGCGTGGCTCGTCACTCATTCGGGTGACAGAATAGGCGTGACATCTTCGGCTAAGCAAGAGGTCTCACCTCACGGGACACCGGGGCCGCTAATGACCCGCTATTTCTCAGACGCCAAGCGACCCGTCCACCTGGGGCCCTTCCCGCTGGAACGGCTCTGTCGCGTCGAAAAGGCCGATCTGACAGCGGTCCCGGCGATGGTCCCGGTCAGTTTCAATCGCCCCGACGCGCCTGAAAGCATCGTCAACGCGATGCGGGATTACCAGGCGATGCTGGACGCGCTGCGTGACGGGCTGGTGAACCCGGTGCCCTCGGACATTCCGGCTGACCCGCAGGAGCGGGCAAATCACCTCAAGGCCTTTGGCTATTTCAACGATGCGGCAATGGTGGGCATCTGCCGGTTGACGGAAGATACCCTGTTGGCGCAACCGATCGGGAACCCGGATATCGACCGGCTGGCCCATGACCTGAAGACGCGCCAGACCAAGACGCTCGCCTCTGGCATCGACGTGATCATGGCGGACCTCAAGGACAGCATGGAGGCGCCGCCGACAACGATCGAGGGGCATACCCACGCGATCGTCTATCTCTACGAAAACCCGAGAGAGCCCGCTGAAGACGAGGAGGGCTGCGACTGGCTGTCGGGTGCCCTGGCCGCGCGGGCCTGTCTGCGGGCCAACGAAACCGCCAGCGTGATCGCGAATTACCTGCGGCTTCTGGGCTTCGCGGCAAAATCCCATTCAGGCGCGGCATCTGACGTGGACCTCAACCGGCTGAGCGTGGCGGCCGGTCTGGCCAGGGTCGAGGCGGGGCAACTCGTGGCCCCCTTCATCGGCACACGCTTTGGCGTGGCGGTGGTCACCTGCCGGATGGACCTGGCCTGCGACAGGCCGCTCGCCGCGCGCCCCGGTTTGGGCGGGCTGAGCTGGGCGATAGGCAAGGGCGTCCAGCGCTCGGCGCTCAATCGCAACCCCTATGACAAGCGTCGCTTCGTCGACGGCGCGCATCCGTTCGAGAAGCTCAAGCGCTTCGACAGCCCCACCACCTATATCGACGAGGCAAACGTGCCCCGCGTGCCCAAGCGGGCCGACATGTTCGCCCGCGCCCAGTTCGGGGACATGGGCAAGGCGCTGCAAGAGGGCGCCAAGGGCGGCTACTACGCCCGCAAGGCCGCGCCGTCTTATGCGCAGCGTCGGGCGCTTGGGGCCTTCGTGCTGATCCAGGACGGCATGCCGAACCCTGACGGGCCGTGCCCCCCGGATGCCGCCCGCAATGCCGCGAACATCAAGGCGGCCAGCTATTTCCTTGGCGTCGACGCGGTGGGGATCTCGCGCTGCCCGGACTGGACCTGGTATTCGCACGATGCTGTGGGAGACCCCATTGATCCGCCCCACGACCAGGCGATCAGCATGATCATCGACCAGGGCTACGAGACCATGGAGGGCGCCAGCGGCGACGACTGGATCTCCGTGGCCCAGTCCATGCGCGCCTATCTGCGGTTTTCCCTCCTGGGCGGGGTGATCGCGCAGCAGATCAGGAACCTCGGCTATGGCGCCAAGGCGCATACGGTGCTGGATGGCGAGGTATTGCAGCCGCCGCTCCTGCTGCTGTCGGGCCTGGGCGAGGTTAGCCGCATCGGCGAGGTGATCCTGAACCCCTATCTCGGCCCGCGTCTCAAGTCGGGCGTGGTCACCACCGACATGCCGCTGGCCCATGACAAGCCCATCGACTTCGGGCTTCAGGCCTTCTGCGAGAGCTGCAACAAATGCGCCCGCGAATGCCCCTCGGGGGCGATCACGGCTGGCCCGAAACTGATGTTCAACGGCTACGAGATCTGGAAATCCGACAGCCAGAAATGCGCGACCTACCGGATCACCACCAAGGGCGGCGCCATGTGCGGGCGCTGCATGAAGACCTGCCCATGGAACCTTGAAGGCCTCTTTGCCGAAAAGCCCTTCCGATGGGCAGCGATGACCATTCCGAAGGCCGCGCCGCTTCTGGCCAGGCTCGATGACGCGGTGGGCAATGGCGGCCTCAATGACGTCAAGAAATGGTGGTGGGATCTGGAGCTGGAGCCTGACGGGGCCTACCGGCCCACGAAGCACCCGCTCAATCGGCGTGATCTGCAAAGGGACCTCGACCTGAAATACGAGGATCAGACGCTCGCGGTCTATCCCGCACCCCTGGCCCCGCACCCCTGGCCCTACCCGTTCCCGATGGACCGCGAAAAGGGGATCGAAGCCTACCAGGCCATGGTCACGGCCCGCGAATACAAGCTGCGGCTTGAGCGGGGCGAAACGGATCACCTGCACGGCTACTCCGTGCCCGGGGATGCGCCGGTGATCCGGGTCGAGGTGACAAGGGCCGAGAAGATGACACCGGATGTCACCAAGTATGAGTTCCGCGCCCTCGATGGCGGCGACTTGCCCGAGTGGACGGCGGGGGCCCATCTCGACATCGTCGTGGCCCCTGAATTCCTTCGCCAGTATTCCATGTCCGGCGATCCCGGCGACCGCTCGGTCTACCAGATCGGCGTGTTGCGCGAAGATGCAGGCCGGGGCGGATCGAAGCTCATGCACCGGATTTTCGCGCCGGGGCGCAAGATCTTCATCTCCAATCCCATCAACCATTTCGAGCTTGAACCAGGCGCGACCCGGACGCTGTTGTTGGGGGGCGGGATCGGGGTCACGCCGATGATCGCCTTCGCCCATGCGCTGCATCGCGAGGGCAGGGAGTTCGCACTGCACTATTCCTGTTCCACGCGCGCGGCGGCCGGGTATCTCGACGATCTGGCAAAGATGCCCTGGGCGGACCGGGTGCACTACCATTTCTCGGACGAGGGAACGCGTGCCGATCTCGACCTGCTGATGGCGGGGTATCAGCCCGGCTGGCACGTCTATACCTGCGGTCCCGATCGTTACATGAGCGCGGTGATCGAAGCCGCCGAGCGCGCTGGCTTCCCCGAAGAGGCGCGGCACCTGGAATATTTCTCGGTCCCCGAACAACCGGATTACGAGAACCACGCCTTCCGCCTGCGGCTGAAAGACGGGCGGATGCTGGATGTCGCGGCCGGACAGACGGCAGCGGAGGTGTTGCAGGCGGCGGGCATTGCCATCGACATCAAATGCGATGACGGGATCTGCGGCGTCTGCAAATGCGGGGTTCTGGCCGGAGACGTGGAGCATCGCGACTTCGTTTTGTCCAGGGCACAGCGCGAGGGCGCCATGATCACCTGCCAAAGCCGGGCCGCCAAACCCGGCGGCGTGATCGATCTCGACCTGTGACCCCCCGGGGTCGCCGCGCCCTCGGCGCGTCGACCGGGGCGCGATCCTGACGGATCGCGGGGCGATTTTTGGGAAAAATCAGACCGCGCCGCGACGGCAGCGGTTGGCGTGAAAGCGCGGACGGGGCGCTGACTGCGCCGAGCCTGTTGCCCGCCGATCCCGGACAAGGCAGGCTATCGGAAGACTGAACGAGACACCCCGGAGCCTGCCCCGATGTCCCCAGCCCCGTCCCGACGCACCGTTGCCCTGGGCCTGTCAGCGCTTGCCCTGTCGGGATGTGTCGCCGGGGGTGCGGGGCCTGCCACGCGCGACGACTGGCGCAGCGTCCCCGACCCTGCCTTCGACCGCTGGCTGGAGGGGTTCAAGAGCCGCGCGCGCAATGCGGGCAGTTCCGAGGCCACCCTGACGCGCACCTTTCGGGGCGTGGGCTATGTGCCCCTGGTCATCGAGCGCGACCGCAACCAGGCCGAGTTCAACCGCACGATGGAGGATTACCTAGCCATCGCCGCCTCGGACGACAGGATCGCCATGGGCCGCGCCAAGCTGCGCCAGCACGGGCGCACCCTGCAGGCGATCGAAGACCGGTTCGGGGTCGAGAAAGAGGTGATGTGCGCGGTCTGGGGCATGGAAAGCTATTACGGCACGCAGATGGGCGACGCGCCCGTGATCGCGGCCCTTGCGACACTGACTTTCGACGGGCGGCGCGGACGCTTCTTTGGAAGCCAGCTGATGTCCGCGCTCCGCGCCCTTGACCGGGGTGACACGACCCTCTCGCGCATGCGCGGAAGCTGGGCCGGGGCCATGGGGCATACGCAGATCATGCCCGAAGTGCTGGAGGATTACGGCGTCGATTTCGACGGGGACGGGCGACGCGGCTGCTGGGACGCGGACCCCACCGATGCCCTGGCCACCACCGCGAATTACATCGCTCGCCACGGCTGGACCCGCGGCCAGCCCTGGGCCGTCGAAGTGCGCCTGCCCGAGGGGTTCGATGCGGGGCTCGCCGGGCGCAGGCGCACCCGGTCGGTCGCGTCTTGGACCAACATGGGCGTGCGCGACATGGACGGTGCCCGCGTGCCCAACTATGGCGAGGCGGCTATCCTCATCCCCATGGGGGTGAACGGCCCGGCCCTGATGATCTTTGCCAACTTCACCGCGATCTGGCGCTACAACCCGGCCGAAAACTACGTGATCGGCATCGGCCACCTGGCCGACAGGCTGGCCGGTGGCCCGGCGTTCCGCGCAAGCTTGCCGCCAGATGAGCACGGCCTGACACGCGCAGGCCGGATCGAGGTGCAACAGCGCCTGACCGCGCAGGGCTATGACACCGGCGGCAGCGATGGCGTCATCGGCCCTGCCAGCCGCGCAGCCATCCGCGCCTATGAGCGCTCCCAGGGATTGCCGGAAACAGGCATCGCCACCGACGATCTGCTGGTGCGCTTGCGCCAAACCGCCTGATCGTCGCAGACAGGCCATTGCATGACGCGCCGGAGGCGTGACACCCATGACCATCGGGCGCATCGTCAGCTTCTCGCCCATGGAGAAACCGCTATGACCCAAGCCTTCATCGACCACCTGTCGCAAGAGCTCGACGGCCTCAGCGAGGCGGGCCTCTTCAAGTCCGAACGCGTGATCACCACGCCGCAGGCGGGCACCGTGGGTCTCGCCAACGGTCGCGAGGTGATCAATCTCTGCGCCAATAACTACCTCGGACTCTCCGATCATCCAGACCTTGTTGCAGCGGCGCAGGCCGCGCTCGACCGCTACGGCTATGGCATGTCGTCGGTGCGCTTCATCTGCGGCACGCAGGAGGCACACAAGGAGTTGGAGGCGCGCCTCTCTCGCTTCCTCGGGCATGAGGATACAATCCTATATTCGTCGTGCTTCGATGCCAATGCAGGGCTCTTCGAAACGCTTCTGGGGCCGGAAGACGCGATCATCTCCGACGCGCTCAACCATGCCTCGATCATCGACGGGGTGCGGCTGTGCAAGGCCAGGCGCCTGCGCTACGCCAATTCCTACATGGCGGATCTGGAGGCTCAGTTAAAGGCGGCAGAAGGCGCGCGCTTCAAGATGATCGCGACCGACGGCGTCTTTTCCATGGACGGTTATATCGCCAAGCTGCCCGAGATCTGCGATCTGGCTGACAAGTATGGCGCCATGGTCATGGTCGATGACAGCCACGCCGTTGGCTTCATGGGCGCAGGCGGGCGTGGCACGCCGGAACATTGCGGGGTGGCCGACCGGGTCGACATCCTGACCGGCACGCTTGGCAAGGCGCTTGGCGGGGCATCGGGCGGCTATACCAGTGGCCGCAAAGAGGTCGTGGAATGGCTGCGCCAGCGCTCGCGCCCCTATCTCTTCTCCAACACGCTCGCCCCCGTCATCGCGGCGACCTCGCTGAAGGTGCTCGACATGCTGGAGGCCTCAACGGACCGCCGCGACCGGCTGATGGAGAATGCCGCCCATTTCCGCGCCCGGATGGGAGCCGCGGGCTTCGACCTTCTGCCCGGCGAACACCCGATCATCCCCGTCATGCTGCGCGACCCGAAACTGGCGCAGGACATGGCGGCGCGGCTGGATGCCAAGAGGGTTTACGTGGCCCCCTTCAGCTTCCCCGTGGTGCCCAAGGGGCAGGACCGCATCCGCACGCAGATGAGCGCCGCCCACAGCCGCGCGGAACTCGACACCGCCATCGACGCCTTCATCGACGTTGGCCGTGACATGGGAGTGATCTGACATGCAGAACGACATGAAAGCCCTGGTGAAGGCCAGACCCGAACCGGGGCTCTGGATGGAACGCGTGCCCGTCCCCGAACCGGGACCGCAGGACGTGCTGATCAAGGTGAAGAAATCGGCCATCTGCGGCACCGACGTCCATATCTGGAAATGGGACGAGTTCAGCGCGAAAACCGTCCCCGTTCCCATGGTCGTCGGCCACGAGTTCTGTGGCGAGATCGTCGACATGGGCAAGGCCGCCACGAAATACAAAATCGGCCAGCGCGTCTCGGGCGAAGGCCACATCACCTGCGGAACCTGCCGCAATTGCCGCGCCGGGCGCGGGCATCTCTGCCGCAACACCAAGGGCGTGGGCGTCCACCGCCCCGGCAGCTTCGCCGAGTATCTCTGCATCCCGGAATCCAACGTGGTGCCGATCCCCGACGACATCCCCGATGAGATTGCGGCGATCTTCGACCCGTTCGGAAACGCCGTCCACACGGCGCTCAGCTTCGATCTGGTGGGCGAGGATGTGCTCGTCACCGGGGCGGGCCCCATCGGCATCATGGGTGCGCTCGTCGCCCAGAAGGTGGGCGCGCGCAAGGTGGTGCTGACCGATATCGC
>NZ_CAXREX010000069.1:0-9743 GCF_964229645.1 Nioella sp.
CGGGCGTTCGGACCATTCGGCTGCTTCGATGGTCGAGCGGTCGGCGCTGTGGCTCATGTCCACGACCATGCCGACGCGGTTCATCTCGCGGATGACCTGCCGCCCCATGCGCGTCAGGCCGGGGTCTTCGGCCTCGTAGCACCCCGTCGCGAGAAGCGACTGGTTGTTGTAGGAAAGCTGCATGAAGCGCACGCCAAGCTTGTGCCAGATCTCGACCAGCCCGATATCGTCCTCGATGGGGCTGGGGTTCTGGAAGCCGAAGAAGATCGCGGTTCGGCCCGTGGCCCTGGCCTTTTCCACGTCGCTGGCCCACAGCCCGTGAAAGATCAGGTCGGGGAACTGTTCGAACCAGCGGTTCCATTTTTCCACGTTCAGCACGGTTTCACGAAAATTCTCGTGATAGGCGATGGTGACATGCACCGCGTCCACCCCGCCCTCGCGCATCTGGCGGAAGATCTTTTCCGACCAGTTGGCATATTGCAATGCGTCGATCCGATAGCTCATGCCGGGATCCCCGCAGCGATGTAGGCGGTCTTCACGGTGGTGTAGAATTCTGCCGCCGAGCGGCCCTGTTCGCGCGGGCCATAGCTGCTGTCACCGCGCCCACCGAAGGGCACGTGGTAATCGGTGCCCGCCGTGGGCAGGTTCACGGTCACGACCCCGGTGCGCGCATTTCGGCGGAAGTGGGTGGCCCGGGCGAGGTTTTGCGTCACGATGCCCGACGTCAGGCCGAAATCGGTATCGTTCACCGTGGCCAGCGCCTCGTCAGAGCTGCCCACCTTGATGACGCAGGTCAGCGGCGCGAACATCTCCTCTCGGTTGATGCGCATGGCGTTAGTGGTGTTGAGGAACACGCCCGGCGACATGTAGTACCCCTCGGTCTCCATGTTCAACCGAAGCCCGCCGCAGGCCAGTTCCGCGCCTTCGGATTTGCCGAGCTCCACATAGGCGAGGTTTTCATCGAGCTGCTGCTGGCTGACCACGGGGCCCATCTGCGTGCCTTCCGCCAGCGCATGCCCCACCTTCATCGCCTTTGCACCCGCCACCAGTTTCTCGACGAAGGCATCGTGAATGGCCTCGTGCACCACCAGCCGCGAGGACGCGGTGCATTTCTGCCCGGTGCCGCCGAAGGCGCCGCCAAGGGCCAGCGTCACCGCAAGGTCAAGCTCGGCATCGTCCATCACGGCCAGCGCGTTCTTCGACCCCATTTCCATCTGGATCTTGGTGAAGTTCTGCACGGCGGCCGCCGCGATGCCGCGCCCCACGGGGACCGATCCGGTGAAGGAAATCGCGTTCACGCGCGGGCTTTCGACCAGCCGCTGCCCCACGTCGCGGCCCGCGCCCATGACAAGGTTGAAGAGGCCCTTGGGGATGTCCTGCCGCGAAATGATCTCGGTCAGGGCCACGGCGCTGGCCGGGGTGATGTTGGCCGGCTTCCAGATTACCGCGTTGCCATAGCAAAGGGCAGGCGCGATCTTCCAGCTGGCTGTCGCGGTCGGGAAGTTCCAGGGGGAAATCACGGCGACCACGCCCACGGGCTCCCGCCGCACGTCGATTTCCACGCCTGCGCGCACGCTGTCGGCGTTTTCGCCCAGTTGGCGCAGGCATTCGGCGGCGTAATAGGTGAAGAATTGCCCGGCGCGGTAAACTTCGCCCTTGCCCTCGGCCAGCGGCTTGCCCTCTTCGCGGGACAGGAGCGTGCCCAGCTCTTCGGCGCGCGCCATCAGTTCGTTGCCGATGGCCATCAGCACGGCCTGTTTGCGTTCCAGCCCGTAGGTGGCCCATTCCGCCTGCGCGCGATGCGCGGCGGCGATCGCATCGTCCAGCTGCGCGGCGCTGGCCTGGGTGAAGAGGCCGACAAGATCGGACAGGTCCGAGGGATTGCGGTTCTCGACCTCGCCCGGTCCGGCGACCCATTCCCCCCCGATGTAGTTCAGCTTGGTCCCTGACATCTGGCACTCTCCTTGTCCTGCGCGCATGCGAGGACAAGGTCACAGCCCGTGTTTTCAGTCAAACGCAAACTAATTAAATTTAATTCAGTAAATCTGAATTCACTCGTCGCCTGCGATCCGCGCGCCCGCAATCGCCTCGGCCAGGTCGCGCGCGGCGGGGGTCAACACGTGGCGCGGCTGTGTCATCAGCCAGACCTCGCGCCGCGCATCGGCGTCGACAAGCGGCAGGAAGGCAAGGTCGGTGACTTCGGGCGACATGACCAGACGCGGCAGAACGGTGATGCCGACGCCCGCCCTGACCAGCCCCAGACGCGACGCGGTGTTGCGCACCATCAGGCGGGCGGCTTCCAGGATCGGGGCGAAATCGGGATTGCGGATCTGTTCACACAGCCCGTTGGCAATGAAGTCAATGCCATGCAGATCCGCCCAGGTCAGCTCGTCCCAGTTGCGCGTCAGCGGATGGTCGGCACGGCAGATCACCCCGAAGCGGTCGGAAAAGAGCGGCGTGCAATCCAAGCCCTTCACCGCCCCGAGGCTCGCCAGGCCAATATCGGCGCGGTCGGCCTCAAGCTCGGCCTGCACAGCGCGCGAGTCCATGTCGCTCATGTCGATGCGCACATTGGGATGGCTGGCAAGATAGGCACGCAGGATGGGCGGCAGCACCGATTGCGCGACCGAGGGCGTCGTGGCCACGCGCACGAAGCCCAGATCGGCCCGCGACAACCCTTCGATCACCGACACGGTGCGCTCAAAATGCTCCAGCTCGCGCCTGGCGACGGCAAGGATCATCTGCCCGATCGGGGTCAGCCGCGACTTGCGCGCGGTTTCAAACAGCGGCGCGCCCACATGTTCTTCGAACTGCTTGAGCATCATGGACACAGCCGAGGGCGTGCGCCCCAGGCTGGCGGCTGCCTCGGCCAGCGAGCCGTGCTCGGCGACAGCCCGGAAGCAGCGCAACATCTCTATCTTGATGGACATGAACTTCAGGCATCCTGAATGTTTTACTTCAAACTTCAGAGTAGCTGCGCCCCGCGCCCGGGTCCACTGCCCGTCCACGCCTCGTGGCTTTCATTCAAGCCTGTCTGCCCATCGGCTTGCACAGGAGCGACAACCAAACCGATACCCTGAAGACACATGGCAGTCTTGGGCCGGTCCTTCGGGGGCCGGCCTTTTCATTTGCGCTCCGCCCCTGCCCCTAATTTTTTGATCAATTCCCCGGACAATCCAGTCATGGCCAAACATGCAGGCGGCCAGCCCCCTCTTGCCATTTGCTCAAATTGGGAGGAAAACCGCGCAGGGGCTGGAGGACAGGATGACAGACTCGACCGAGATGATCGCCGGGGTTCCGCAGGGGCGGCTGCGGGCCATGGCCACGCGGGAAGCCGCGCGATTTGCCCGGATGCGCCCCCTTTCCAGGGCCGCGCTCGATGCGGGGGCTGCGCATTACCTTGACCGGGTTCCGATGCACTGGATGAAGGACTGGCCCAACCCAGTCCCGATGGTGGTCGCCCGGGCCAAGGGCGCGCGCCTTGTCGATCTCGATGGCAACAGGGTCGACGATTTCTGCCTTGGCGATACCGGGTCCATGTTCGGCCATTCCCCCAGGCCAGTGGCCAAGGCGATCCGCAAGCAGGCCCGGCGCGGCCTGACCTACATGCTGCCCACGAAGGCGGCGATGCAGGCGGGTGCCCTGCTGAGCGACCGGTTCGGCGAGTTCCAATGGCAGATCGCCACAACCGCCACCGATGCCAACCGGTTTGCCCTGCGCGTGGCGCGCGCGGTCACCGGGCGGCGCAAGGTGCTGGTGTTCAACGGCTGCTATCACGGCACCGTCGCTGACGCGATGGTCGAGCTGGATCAAGGCCGCACCGTCACGCGCCCCGGGCTCGTCGGACAGGTGACCGACCTGACCGAAACCGCCGTCGCGGCCGAGTTCAATGATCTCGACAGCGTGCGAAAGGCGCTTGAGGCGGGCGACGTTGCCGCGATCCTGACCGAGCCGGTGATGACCAATTCCTGCATGGTGCTGCCCGCAGAGGGGTTTCATGCCGGGCTGCGCCGGCTGGCGACGGAGTTCGGGGCGCTTCTGATCATCGACGAGACGCATACCATTTCCTCGGGCCTCGGCGGCTACACCCGTGTTCACGGGCTCGATCCCGATATCTTCGTGGTCGGCAAATGCGTGGCGGGGGGTATGCCCACGGCGGTCTGGGGGCTGCGCCCGGCGGTGGCACAGGCATTCCAGCGCTATGACGCCGGACGGGCGGCGGGGCATTCGGGCATGGGCACGACTCTGTCGGCCAACCCGATGCAATTTGCCTGCCTCAAGGCCACGCTGTCCAAGGTCATGACGGAAGACAACTACGCCCATATGGAGCGCGGCGCCGCGCGGCTTCATGCCGGGCTGGCCGAGGCGGTGGCCCGCCACAGGGCGCCCTGGCACGTGGTGCGCGTTGGGGCGCGGGTGGAGTTCATCTGCGCCCCCGGCCCGCTGCGCAACGGCACCGAGGCCAAGGCCGCCCATATCCACGAGGTCGAGGCCACCGTGCATGCGGCCCTTCTGAACCGGGGCTGCCTGATCGCGCCCTTCCACAACATGATGCTGGTCAGCCCGGCCACCGGCGATGACCAGATCGACCGGCTGGTCGCCGCTTTCGATGCGGTGCTGGCCGAGCTTTTCGATCCGAGCGAGACCTGACATGACCAGCCCCTGCCCCTCTGGCGCCACCCTGGCCGAAGCCCAGGCCTTTCTCGATGCCCATCCCCAGATCGAGGCCTTCGACATCGTGCTGCATGATTCCAACGGGATCGGACGCGGCAAGATCATCCGGCGGCACGAATTACTGTCGCTCTACAAATCGGGCCGGCACATGCCGATTTCCATTCTGGGGCTCGATATCGTGGGCGAGGACGTGCACGAGACCGGGCTGATCTGGGACCAGGGCGACGGCGATCTGCGCGCCTGGCCGGTGCCGGGCAGCCTGCGGGCCATGCATAACACCACCCCGCCGCGCGGCGAGCTGTTGCTGTCGCTCTACGAGCTTGACGGCACCCGCATGAGCTCGGACCCGCGCCATGCGCTGTCGCGCCAGGTCGAGGCGCTGGCGGCACAGGGTCTGACCCCTGCCGGGGCGTTCGAGCTGGAATTCTTCCTCGTCGCGCAGGACCGCGCGCCCGACGGGGCGCTGCAACCGGCCGCGGACGTGCTGGATGGGCGGCGCAGCCGCAAGACCGAGGTCTATTCCGTCGATCACCTGCAAGGGATGCTGCCGCTTTTCTCCGACATCTACGCCGCCGCCGGGCTGGCCGGGATCAGGGCCGAGACGCTGATCTCGGAATACGCACCGGGGCAATACGAACTGACCCTGCATTACCGCGAAGACGTGATGCAGGCCGCCGATGACCTGGTGCGGCTCAAGCGCATCGTCCGCCAGCAGGCCCGCGCACACGGCGTGACCGCCTGCTTCATGGCCAAGCCCTTCGCCGACTATGCCGGGTCGGGGATGCATTTCCATGTCTCCATGCGCGACCGCGAGGGGCGCAACATCTTCGCTGAAACCGGCGACGACCGCTTTGCCACGCCGCTTCTGCACGCGCTTGGCGGCCTGCGCGAGACCATGGGCGACGCGATGCTGGTCTTCGCCCCGCATCTCAATTCCTGGCGCCGTTTCGCCAACCAGAGCTATGCGCCGGTCTCGACGGCCTGGGGGGTCAACAACCGCTCGGTCGCACTGCGCGTGCCCGAGGGCGATATCGCCGCGCGCCGGATCGAGCACCGCCCGTCGGGGGTGGACGCAAACCCTTACCTTGTGGCCGCGACGATCCTTGCAGGCATCCGGCACGGGCTGGACAACCGCATCGACCCCGGCCCGGAAACGACCGGCAACGCCTATGGGCAAGATGATGACGGCCCCGAGATCCCGCGCGACTGGCGCGCCGCGATCGAGATGGCACGCGAGAGCGACTTCCTGCGCGCGGCCCTGGGCGACGACATGCATCGCACCTTCGTTGCGGTGAAGCAGGCCGAATACGACCGGGTCGCGCGCACGATCACGGAAATCGACTACGATCTATACCTGCATTCGGTCTGATCGACGGCCTTCGGGCCCTGGTCAGATCACGACAGGATCGCTCAGGGCCGGGTCGTCCTCGGCGGGGTCCGGATCGACCGGGCCGGACACATCCGCCGGCAGGGCCAGCATGTCCATCAAGGCGGCCCCGTGGTCGTATTCATAGGCCGGGTATTCGCGCTGCACCCAGGTTTCATAGGCTTCCTGCAAGGAGCCATCCGCGTTCAACACGTGGCTGTCATGGGCTGCGTAGGCCATGAAGGCGGCGCGCACATCGGCGACCTCCTCGGGCGTCAGGTTTTCTTCGAACCCCCAGGTCGCGTAGCCCAGATAGCCCGTGACCGTCACCTCGCCGGAATAATCCAGGATCGCCTCGCTGGCGAATTCCGCCGTCTGGATGTGGTCGGAATGCTCGATATCGGCGTGTTCGGTGGTGTGATCCTGCAAGTGGATCTGGTCCGGCGCGTGCATCTCCATGATCGCGGTCAGCACGCCGGTCAGTTGCTCGGCGCTATAGCTTTCGGTGTCGTCGACAGTGGTGATCGTGTCGATACCGCCTTCGGCCAGTTGCTGAAGGCTTTCGTTGCCATAGGCCTCGGACCCCTGCCCGGCAGAAAACCCGTCAGGAAGGCGCAGGAAATAGAGCCGGATATCAGGATCGGAGCCGAGATAGGAGCTTGCCACATCGAAACTTTCGCCGCCGACCTCGATCGAGGCCAGCTCATCGACCCAGTCATCGGCCCCGGCCATGACGGAATAGGCCGCCTTGATGCCCTCCTCGCGCCCGGCCCAATAGGCCTCGTCCTCGCCCGCGTCGCCCGCCGTGACGTAAACCGTGGTCACGGGTTCATCGCCTGCGATGGCTTCCGACAGGGTCGGGTTCATGAACAGAAGGTCGTCATCCTGGTGCGCCACGATGAACATGTCGCCCGAGGGCGGCGGCGGGTCTTCTGGCGGCGCGGGGTCCTCTGGCGGGGTCGGATCGTCGGGCGGGGTCACGTCGCCCGGCGGGTCGGTGACGTCGGGCAACGACGGCTCGTCATTCGCGATGACCTCGGCCACCGAAAGATTCTCCACGAATTCCTGCCAGGCCCCGCCTTCGAGGAACCCGCCGAAGGTCACATTGCCCAGGTTGAGGTTGGTGGGCACGGTCGCAGGCCCTTCCGCGGACAGGCTGCCGTCAAGCTCCACCCACATGCGGCCATCGGGGTCGATGCCGGCGCGCAGGTCCTGCATTTCGCCCGGGGTCAGCCCATCGACAACGGTCAGGCTGTAGCTTTCATCCCCCTCGAAGAGCGTGAATTGCAGATCATTTGTTCCGGCTGGCTGGATGAGCAACAGGCGCGATCCGTCCTCGTCACCGATCTCGACAATGGTCTGGTCCTGCGCCGGGCTCGACTTGGACGACCCCAGGGATGCCAGCAAGAGCAGCGGACCGATAAGAAGCATGGCAAGGCCGGCAGAGGGCATGGGACCTCGTGATCGAAATCATCTGGACCGCAGGGAGATCTCGTGCGGTGTTCAAGCAAGATCGGCCGAGGCGCAAAGGCTCGGCCGGGCGACAACCTCGCAAAATGGGTGCGGGGGAACACTGGCACAGGGATACACCGGCCCAATAGGGCCACGCGCCATACAGCCATAGATTGCAAGAAATAGCGAAAGATCATGTGGAACAACAGCATTTCCGTTTCAGGAACAATCCCGAAGCGGGCGGTTTTCCCCGGTCAGTGCGGCAGCTTGTGACGAGAGAGCACCCCGGCCAGGGCAAGCCCCGTGACCGCATGCCAGACGCCCCAGAAGGCCGCGACAACGGCCATGCCGCCAAGGCCGCTGAAGAACCCGAAGATCAGGATAAGGCCAAGGCCGGAATTCTGGATCCCGGTTTCGATCATGACCGCGCGGCGGTCGAAACCAGACAGCCCCGCGATGCTGGCCGTGGCATAGCCCGCCGCCAGCGCCAGCGCGTTATGCGCCAGGACCAGTGCCGCCACGGCGCCAGCGAATTGCAGAAAGAGCGCCCAGTTGGCCGCCAGCGCCAGCACTACGAAGGCCACGAAGATCCCCATAGACAGATATTGCAGCGGCGTGCGCAGGCGGCTGGTGATGTCGGGCCGCCTGAGGTTGAGCAGCACCCCCAGGCAGAGCGGCAGGACAAGCATGAGACCCACGGTGATCGCGACCGAGACCGGGTCGATGGACGTGGCGCGCAGAATATCCCGCGTGGGTCCGTAGAGATTGCCCCAGAAAGCGATATTGAGCGGCGTCAGCACGATGGCCGCAACCGTGGCAAAGGCCGTCAGCGACACCGAAAGCGCAGCGTTCCCCCCTGCCCTATGGGTGATGAAATTCGAGATATTGCCACCGGGACATGCCGCCACGAGGATCAGCCCAAGCGCGATCGAGGGGCGCGGCGCGGTCAGCAGGACCAGGCAGAAGGTCAGCGCGGGCAGCACGATGAACTGGGAAAAGAGCCCGGTCAGCAGCGGTTTCGGCGCCTGCACCAGGCGCCTGAAATCCGCGGGCTTGAGGTCGATCGCGATCGAGAACATGACCACCGCCAGCACCGCGTTCAACACTTGCAGGCTGGTAGGCGAGAAGTTCAGAAGCACCTCGTCGATGCCCGTCGTCACCTGGTTGATCATCGCGCGTCCCCTCGTTTGCGTGCCCGGTTCATTTTCTTGTGCGGGCACGTCTTCGGTCACAATAGGACACTGCACCGTTTTGAATAGCCTTTTGTCCTGCCTCCGACCAGGCGGGAACGGGCCGGAAACCTGCCGCACTGGACAAGGTGCAGGCGTGGGCCCGTCATGCTAGCGTGGCGTAAGAAAGACAATGGAACAGGGGCGACGTGGGCAGGAAACGCACAGAAAACCCGATGGACGAACTTCTACGCGCGCGTCTGCGCGTCCACGAGGGCGCCGATTTCCGCCTCTGGAGCCTGCGTGCCCTGATGCAAAGCGTCGATTTCGTCACGCGGGGTCTCTCTGGCCAGGCGTTCTTTGCCCTGCGCGAAACCGAAGAGGTGCTGATCGCGCTCGACGGGCGCACCGGGCCGGACCTTGTGCGCGCCTTGCTCGACATGAAGGGCGGCACGCGGCTCACGGCGCATGGGCTGGACAATGTCCCGACCGAAGGGCCCGTGGTCATCGGCTCCACCCATCCGATCGGCACCTTCGATTTCATCGCTCATGCGGGGGTTTTGCTCGATCACCGGCGCGACCTGAAAGTGGTCGCCAATAGAGAGGCCGAACGCTTCCTCGGCGCAGGCACGATCATCCCGGTCGATTTCGACCGCAAGGACAAGGTGCTGTCGGCGCGCCAGACGCTGTATGGCATGCAGGCGCATCTGTCGGTTGGCGGCGCGTTGCTGGTCTTCGGCTCTGGCAAGGTGCCGGGGATGCGCGGGGGGCGGCTGGTGGAACCCCCCTGGCGATCGGGCATCACCCGCATGTCGGCTGCCTGTGACGCGCCCGTCGTTCCCGCCTCGCCCGACATGCGCAATTCTCGTCATTACTACCGAACCCGCGCGATCTTCCGCACGCTGAGCGGCGGCAATGACGATTTCGGGCGTCTCGTGGCCTCGTTGCGCTATGTCTCGGAACTGCTGTCGAAACTGGGCGGCAGCTACGATCTGCACTACGGCCCCGTGCAGCCGGCAGGCACGGCGCCCGAGGTCTTGCAGGAGCTGGCCGAAACCCTCGTGCCCGGCCTCTATCGCTAA
>NZ_CAXREX010000070.1:0-3305 GCF_964229645.1 Nioella sp.
GGTACATGGAGCGAACAGGCATTTGCGTTGTCAACCCGAGCGCATTCGCTTCGGCGGCGCCGGTTGGAACGATGACTTCGCCGCGTTGCGCCGCGAGGGCCTCGACGGCCTGTTCCACGGACGGGGCGCGCGTTCCAAACCGGCTTTTGATCGGTCGCAGGTAAACCCCGCGCCCGGCACGGATCAACTGGCCACGCTCGGCAAGGCGCGACAAGGCCTGATCCACACCGGCACGGCTCCCGAGGTGCAGCAGGCCCTTTGCGGCAAGTGGCGCTCCTTCCGGAAGCCCCTCTGCATGAGTCAATATCTGTTCGGCGAGGCTCTGCATGATCGTTCTCTTGTCAGAAATTTACGCAGTTTTCTGACAGAATTCAATCTGTGCTGTTGAGCGAGGTGAAGAGGGTGGTGGTTTCGTGCCGTGGGTAGCAGGCTGGTCTTCGGTGATTTTCCTTGTGAGAGCAGGCTTATTGCAATCCCTGCAGTTGCAGGCATTCCTTGACGGCTGCAGCCCGCCTCTGGTCCAGGTACTCGGCCAGATCATCGATATGGACGCCTTTGGCGCATTTCTGCGATGCTTTCATACGGATTAGGGGGAGGGCGATGGAACCCGCCGAGACTTTACGGATGAACTTGTCGGTACTCAGGCCGAAAAAATCCCTGGCGACATCCTCAGCGGGAATGATCGGTCGCCCGGAATACATTGCTATCAAGAGAAACGCCGTGTTCATGATCCCGGAATGAAGCACGATGGCATCGCTGGGAGAAGGGCGCGCAGCGGGTTGGCGGGGAAGCGGATAGCATGGCGCGCAAATCGGACGGTTGCGTTGAATCGGGGAGACTATTGGGAGCGCGTGAATGGGTAGTGTGCACAGGGGCTTGGGCCTTTTGTGCGCGAGCCCCTACGCCAGGCAAAGCTACTGGAAAGAACGCGACACCAGTGCGGCATTTGCGGTGCAGACAACCCGACATACCGCTGAGGCGCTGCCACACTGGTGATGCCGGCAAGAGGAGGGGCATCCAGGCCCTGGCAGCGCATTGAGGGCCGAGCCCTCTGCGCTCACCGACCAGAAGGCTTTGGCTTCGGCTGATGCAGGCGTCGGCTGGTGTTCTTGCGGAAGGTGTTGCGCAGATCCTTGTTGATCAGGTCGATGTCGAACCAGTCCGGGTCGAAATGTCCGCCGGCCCAGCGAAGGTTGGAGCTGTGGTCCTCATGGTTCGGGTCGCGGATGGGCCCGAGGAAATCGGCATAGGACCAGGGGCCGCCGACATCCTCGGGTGGCCGGGCACGGGCGCCTTCGGTGCATTCTGTATGGCGGGGCAGGGGATCGAGGGATAGCCACTCCTCGATCCGGATCACATGGGTCCAGTCATCGCCAAAGTCGTAGAGGTAAGTGAAGGTCAGATCCTGGCCGGTGAAATCCGCCAGCCTGACCCCGGCGTAGTCGAAAAGGTGCGGACCGCCGAAACCATCCTCAAGCTGATCGGGGTCGCCATAGCGCAGCCCGCCGATCCGGAACTCATGCAGATGGCTGTCGGTCCAGCTGAACGCGGCCTGCAGCACCAAGTGCAGCCTGTCGAGCGTCCAGTCAGACGGCACGACAAGTCGCCGCCAGATCGGCGGGTCAATCTTCGCCAGAGAGACATGCAGGCGGACGGCATTCGCGGGCTGGTGCAAGGCAGGTCCCCCCCGTTCAGATCGCAAAATCCTCGAGCGATTTTCCCGCAGCCAGCGCCTCGGCGATCCATGCCGGTTTGCGCCCACGGCCGGACCAGGTGATTTCGGCGTTTTCCGGATGGCGGTACTTGGGCGCAGACGCCGCGCGTTTCCGGGTGGGAGCGGCTTCCGCAAGCTCGTCGAAGCTGAAACCGAGTTCGCGGGCTAATTCGTCAACCTTGGCGCGGGCCTCGGCCTTCCGACGGGCCTCGAAACTGGTGATGGCCTTCGCAACATTCTTTTGCAACTGCTTCAACTCGGCGAGCGACAAGGCGTTAAGATCGATATCCGTCATTTGGTCCTCTTTTATTTCCCGTTGGCTTTGATCCCGAGCTCTCGGGAAGGAAGGCGTCCGGCGCTGGAAAGTAGGCACCGCGATTGCGTGTCAGATAAGCGCAGATATCGTGGGGATTACAACACGTCGGGGATTGGGGCTCGCGAGTGTTGGCTTTTGCCTTTTTACGCCTGGCTCGGTTGACTGCGAGGATTGTCTGGGGGAAAGCCTTCCCCCTGGTCGGCATTGGCGTTACCGACACACCCCCATCAGCGGGGAGACCCCGCAACGCCCCCTGAGAGTGAAAGTGCGGGCGGGTTTTCCGTGACGGGTTGAGGGCTGGAGGAGAGGCCTCCGGCGCCCGTCGCGGAGATCATCCCGATGGCCAGAGAGCATCGCGCGGCCCGCAAGAGCGGCCTGCGCACCAACCTTTATGACGACATCACCGACAAGATCATCGCCGAGCTGGAGGACGGCCGGCTGCCCTGGGTCCAGCCCTGGGGGACGGCGGCGGCGCAAGCGCCGCTCGCCATGCCGCGCAACGCCAGCACGGGTCGGCAGTATTCCGGGATCAATGTCCTGATCCTCTGGGGAGCCGTGATCCAGCAGGGCTATCCAACCCAGCATTGGTTGACCTTCCGCCAGGCGCTGTCGCTCGGCGGTAATGTCCGCAAGGGCGAGCGCGGCACAACCGTCGTTTATGCCGACCGGTTCACGCCTGACGACGAGAAGCGCCGTGCCAGGGAGGCCGGGGAAGACGCCAACAGCATCCCGTTCCTGAAGCGCTTTACCGTATTCAATGCGGCCCAGTGCGAGGGGCTGCCCGACGACATCGCCGTCGAGGCACCACCACCGCCGCCCGGGCTGATCGAGCCGCGGGTCGAGGCATTGATCGCGAAGACAGGTATCGACTTCCGGATCGGTGGCAACCGCGCCTTCTATGTTCCCGCGCTCGATTACGTGCAGGTGCCACCTCCGCAGGCCTATTTCGAGCCGATCAACTGGCACAGGACCGCCCTGCACGAGATGGGGCACGCGACAGGACATGCCTCACGGTTGGGGCGGGACTTCTCGGGCGGTTTCGGCACGAAGACATACGCCTTCGAGGAGCTGATCGCCGAGATTTCGAGCGCGTTCTGTTGCGCCTCGCTCGGGATCGTCCCGACCGTCCGTCATGCCGATTACATCGGCTCCTGGCTGGAGGTGATGCGCGAGGATTCCCGCGCGATCGTCCGCGCCGCCTCGCAGGCCAGCAAGGCGGCCGACTGGCTGCTGGCCCATCTGCCCGACGACAGCACCGATGTTGAGCGGCAGACC
>NZ_CAXREX010000071.1:0-4387 GCF_964229645.1 Nioella sp.
CGCCGGTGGCACGTTGCAGATGCTGGTCTTCCAGCGTACGCAGGTCTGTCGCGGTCATTCCAGCAGGGGTTTGCAGGTGCACTCGCCAGTGACTCGGCGCGCGCACGACGTAAGCGATGCGCGAAAACGGAACCCCGTCGAAGCGTCCGCTCAGACGGCATTCGGCTAAAGCGGCGCTCTCGACCGTTATGGCCTGGCCGTCCGGCTGTACGGCTGTCAACACCGACCCGGAGCCGTTTACGCGGATCTGGTCGTCTTTGGTCGTCGCCCAATAGGATGCTGCACCGGGCCACCCCGCAGGGGCCGTGAGCCGCCATGACCCCAGGCTTTCCCAGGGCGACGCGCCCGCCGGGGCGAGATGCAGATGCAGCGCCATCGCGGCAAGGGCCATGTCCCGGGGATCAGCGGACGGTTCACTCCAGCCGCCTGAGAACATCTCGGGCAGGCCCGAGGTATGGTGCCGGAACGCCGCAAAATCCGGGTGTGTCAGCAACGCGCGCTGATAGGCCAGGTTCAGACCGACGCCACCGACTGCAAAGGCATCCATTGCGACAACCGCCTGACGGATCGCACCGGCCCGGTCCGGCGCGTGGACGATCAGCTTGGCACTCAGCGACTCGTACTGGTGGCTGACGACCGAGCCTGCCTCGACCCCGGTATCGAGCCGCACGCCGGCGGGCGGAGCCCAAAGGCTGATCTCGCCCGTTTCGGGGCGGAAATTCTCGTCCGGGTTTTCGGCGGCGATGCGGATTTCAATGGCGTGCCCGTCAAACTGCACATCGCCTTGCGTCAGCGCCAGCGGCTCGCCCCGCGCGATGCGCAACTGCCATTCGACCAGATCGATGCCGGTGATCGCCTCGGTCACGGGGTGTTCCACCTGCAACCGGGTATTCATTTCCAGAAAGTAGTATTCACCGCGCCCGGGGTCATAGAGGTATTCCACCGTCCCGGCGGAGCGATAGCCGATCGCCTGCGCCAACCGCACCGCTGCCGCACGCATGCGGTCGCGCACAGCCTCGGGAAGATCGGCGGCGGGGGCTTCTTCGATCAGCTTTTGGTGGTTGCGTTGCAGCGAACAATCGCGGTCGCCCAGATGCAGCACGGTGCCGTGAGTGTCGCCCAGAACCTGCACTTCGACGTGGCGGGCACGGGGCGCATAGCGTTCGAGGAACACCGCCGGATCGCCGAAGGCGCTCTGCGCTTCGGCCCGGGCAGATGCAATCGCTTCGGGTGCGTCGCCCAGATCGGAGACAAGCCGCATCCCGCGTCCGCCGCCGCCGGCGCTGGCCTTGACCAGAAAGGGGGTGCCTAGCGCCTCGGCCTCTTGCAGCAGGCGCGCGTCGGACTGATCCTCGCCGCGATAGCCGGGCAGGACGGGCACGCCTGCGGCTTCGGCGGCAGCCTTGGCCTCGATCTTGGAGCCCATCCGCGCGATAGCGTCGGGTTCCGGCCCGATGAACACAAGGCCCGCCGCCTCGACCGCCGCCGCGAAACCGGCATTCTCAGACAGAAAACCATATCCCGGGTGCACCGCACCCGCGCCCGTCGCCCGCGCGGCCTCAAGGATGGCCTCGACGTTCAAATAACTGTCTGACGGGGCGGCCCCACCGATGCAGACGGCATGATCGGCCTCGGCCACGAAGGGCGCGTCGCGGTCCGCGTCCGAAAACACCGCTACGCTTTCCAGCCCCAGTTTGCGGCACCCGCGCTGGATGCGCCGGGCAATCTCGCCCCGGTTGGCGATCAGAACGCGGGTGAAGCTCATTTCACCCGCCATGACGGAACGCCCTTGTTGATGAAGCTGTTGATGCCTTCGATACCTTCCTCCGTCTCCCACGCATCGGCCAGCCGGTCGGCGGTGTAGATCATGTTGGTCTCCAGATCGTGGGACGCGACATAGGCGATCAGCGCCTTGGTATCGGCCACGGCACCCGGCGCGGCCTGAAGGTGATCATGCACCACCCGGTTCACCGTGGCGTCCAAGTCGCCCGGCGCGACAACCTCGGTCAACAGACCGATCCGCTCGGCGCGGGCCGTGTCGAACAACGCCCCCGACAGCATGGTTTCACGCGAATGCACCTTGCCGATGCGGGCCACCACATAAGGCGATATATTCGCGGGCAGAAGGCCCAGCTTGACCTCGGTCAGACCGAAGCGCGCGCCTTCGGCGCCGATGGTGTAGTCGCAGACGGAAATCATGCCGACACCGCCACCGTAGGCCGGGCCGTTGATCCGCCCGATCAAGGGCTTGGGCAGCGTGTCAAGGCGGCGCAACAGCCGCGCCAGCGTGGCGCTTTGTGCGACCCTTTCACTACGGGTTTTCTCGACATTAGAGGCGAACCAGTTGAAATCGCCGCCCGCGCAGAAGCTCTTGCCCGCGCCGGTCAGGACCACAATACGCACATCGTCATCTGCAGCCAGCTTTTCGGCGGCATCGTATAGCTCTGCGATCAATTCGCCATTCAGCGCATTGTGTTTGTCGGGGCGGTTGAGCGTCAGCCTGGCGACGCCACGCGCATCGGTTTCGATAAGGATCGTGTTGTAGGTATTGGTCAACTTGAAGCCTCACATTCTGAATACAGGCGTATGGCGACCGGCTTCGGGCACCGATGTCACGATGGCCAGACACAGGCCAAGGATATCGCGGGTTTGCGCGGGTTCGATCAGCCCGTCATCCCAAAGCCGCGAGGTGGCATAATAGGGATCGGACTGTTCACCGTACTGGGCCCGAACCTGCTCCTCGATTAGCTTCATGTCGGCCTCCATCTTGCCCGGGTCGCCCCCTTTCTGGCGGCGCAGTTCCAGCATCACATTTGTGGCGATGTCGGCAGACATGGTGGCCAGTTCCGCCGTGGGCCAGGCAAAGAGAAAATTCGGGGCGAAACCACGTCCGCACATGCCGTAGTTGCCTGCCCCGTATGAGCCGCCCAAGAGGACCGACAGGCGCGGCACCTTGGCAACCGACATGGCATAGACCAGCTTGGCGCTGTCTTTGGCAATGCCGCCGCGCTCGGCTTCGGTGCCGACCATGAAGCCCGAGATGTTGTGGAGGAACAAAAGCGGGATGTTGCGTTGATCGCACATCGACACGAATTGCGCGCCCTTGAGCGAACTGTCGGACACAAGCGCCCCATTATTTGCGAGAATGCCCACTCGATAGCCGTGAATCCGCGCGGTGCCGCAGACCAGCGTCTCACCCCATCCGGGCTTGAATTCGCGGAATTCGCCGGCGTCGATCATGCGCAGTAGAACCTCGCGCATGTCATAGGGCTGTTTGCGATCGGCGCTGATGACGCCAAGCAGTTCCTCTGGGTTGCGCGCCGGCGGCGCGCAGGTTGCATCGGGACCCATCGGGCGCGACAGGCCCAGTTCGGATACGATGTCGCGCATCAGAGCAAGCGCATGATACTCGTCCTCGGCCAGATGGTCAGACACACCGGAGAAGCGCGAATGCATCTCGGCCCCCCCCAATGTTTCTCCATCAACCTCTTCGTTGATCGCCACCTTGACGATCGAGGGGCCGCCCAGATGGATGCGTGCGTTGCCGCGTACCATGATGACTTCGTCCGACAGGGCCGGGATATAGGCCCCACCGGCCGTGCAGCCTCCAAAGACCGCCGAGATCTGCGGCAGGCCGCTCGCGGACATGTTGGTTTGACGATAAAAGGAATTGCCGAAATGGCGGGCATCGGGGAAAACCCGGTCCTGCTCTGGCAGATAGGCACCGCCGCAATCCACCAGATAGAGGCAGGGCAGCCGGTTCTCGGCTGCGATTTCCTGGGCGCGGATGTGTTTCTGCACGGTTTCGTGATAGAAAGACCCACCCTTCACTGTCGCATCGTTGGCGATCACAACGCAGGGCAGCCCGTGGACGATCCCGATACCGGTCACGATCCCCGCACCGGGCACCTCGCCCCCGTATTGACCGTAGGCGGCAAGCGACGACAGCTCAAGAAACGCAGTGCCCGGATCCACCAGCAGGTCGATCCGTTCGCGGACCAACAGCTTGCTGCGCTTGCGATGCCGCGCGACCATGTCGGGGCGGCCGCCAGCCGTTGCTTCGGCGATCCGCGCACGCAGCGTTTCGACGCGCTCGCTTTGTGCGGCGTGGTTGCGGGTGTAGGTCTCTGATGCGGTCAGCACCGCTGTTTCAAGACGTGCCATGAAGTCAGGTATCCTGTCTTTGGAGTATCCCGTTGAGGAACACATCGGCATAGGTGCGTGACAACGCATCGGCGCTACCGCGGTCCGGGTCGAACCAATCGAGCGTGGCGTTCAATGTACCGATCAGCATCAGGCGCAGGCGACGGATATCGACGTCTTGCTTCAGCGTGCCATCTTTCTTAAGCTGGGACAGAAGACTGTCCCACTCTGCCTCATAGGCCCT
>NZ_CAXREX010000072.1:0-40675 GCF_964229645.1 Nioella sp.
CCACGCTGACCTCGGCAGGATCCGCGGGCAAGCCATCGAGCGTCATGTAGCTGCGGGTGATGCGGTAGCCATTCCCCCCGGCCTGGGTATCGCCTTCGGCCTGGCCATAGCGGGTGAGGGTCAGCACCTCTTCGCGGTCACTGACATTCGTGATCGTCCGGGTGGCCTGGTCGCCCGCCTCCAGCACCTCGATCAGGGGGCCGTCGACCGCAGACCCGTTCAGCGTCAGTGACGACAGGCCGTTCATGTCGATCAGGGCATCGGCGGCCAGAAGGCTCCAGACCGCCTCCTGTGTCGAGATGTTGCTATCTGGAACGGGCAGGGCGGCGGCCAGTGTCTCCAGCGGGACCGCGTCGGAGCCTGCCGCCACTGCAAGCGTCAGAAGTGCCGTTGCATCGCGCCGCCTTGTGCCGAAATCGGCCCGCCACGCGCTGCTTTCCGCGGCAAGGCTCTGCGTCAGCAGAAGCTGATAGCCCCTTCGGAACATGGCGTCGGCCCTTGGTTGGTCCCCATACATGGCCAGGGCTGCGCCGAGCTGACCCAGAGCCAGCGGGGTTGCGAACGCTTCGGCCTTCACGTCGGCGTAGTAGCGCAGGTCGCCCATGGCGGCCACGCCCTCTCGGGCCAGCACCATCAGGGCATAGGCGATGGATTCTCCGCCCCGTTCGAAATCGGGGGCGGTGGCGACATGGTTGCGCAGGTTGTCGAGCGCCGACTGGAAGGCGAGATCGGGCACACCGTAGCCCTCGGACCGCGCGCGAGACAGGAAGTCCGTCGCATAAGCGTCGAGCCACGGATCGCCGGAATAGGCCCCCCACAGCCCGAAGCCTCCATTCGCAGCCTGATTGAGCAGCACCCCGTCGATGGCCTGCTGGATGCGGATTGCCAGGTCATCTGCATGGGCAAGGTCCAGCGCCTCGGCCACATCGGCAAGATAAAGCAGCGGCATCGCCCGGCTGGTCAGCTGTTCGGTGCAGCCATAGGGGTAGCGGTCGAGCATCTGCAGAAGCCCCGGCGCGTCGAAGCGGGCTAGTGGTCCGGCGGACAGGGTTGCGCGGCCCGTGCCGGGACGCAGGCCTGCCAGAACGCTGGCGTCGAAATCTAGGCTGTCGCCGGGCGCGAGCGTGAAGCGCGAGGTGACGGCGGTGACGGGGTCATTCGACTGAACCACCAGCCGCAGCGTTCTCGACAGGCGCTGCCCGTCAGGGGTGATCAGCGTCACGTCGACCTGCTGCTGGCCGAGACTATCCAGCGCGTAGAGCGGCACGCGCAGGCGTTCGGTTTCGCCTTCTTCCAGCGTCACGGCGGACAGGACCGATCCGATCCCGAGCCCCGTCGAGGTTTCGATCTCGATCGGCATCAGGCCCGTGGGGCCTTCTGCATGGGTCACCTCCAGCAGCAGCCTTGCGGTGTCACCGGGGGCCATGAAACGGGGCATGGAGGCGGTCACGACCACCGGGTCACGCACCAGCACATCGGCCTCGGCCTGCCCGACTCCCGCTTCGTTCCATGCGATGGCCATCACGCGCACGGTGCCGTTGAAGCTGGGCATGTCGAAGCTGACGCGCGCAAGCCCGTCCTCGCCCACGGTCACCGGCCCTGAATGGAAGGCCACCAGCGCCTCGGTTGGGGGCGGGGCCTGCATCCGCATCCCAGCGGTGGCATCGCCGCCGGAGCGTATCGCGCCGGGCTCGCCACCTCCGGTGATCAGTCGCCCGTAGAGATCGCGAATGCCGACACCAAGGCGGCGCTGACCGAAATAGTGCCCCATCGGGTCAGGTGACTGGAACCCGGTCAGGTTCAGGATGCCGAGGTCAACGGCCGCTATGCTGGCATGAACCGTGTCGCCGGGTTCTGCCCCGGCCACGTGAAGCGCGATATCGACCGGCCCGCGTGGGGCGGCGGTGATCGGGGCCTCCAACACGACATCCAGAGTCCTGGGTCCGGGGTTCACGGCTGCATGGACCAGCCCAAGCGATCGGGCGGGCATCTGAGCAGGCAGGCCGTCCAGAGGGCGCAGGAGGGTCGCACTCACATAGGCGCCTGTTCCCCAGTCTTCGGTCACGGCAAGGGGGAAGCTGTCCGGCGTGTCACCGATCGTGACGATCTCCTGGTGCACCAGGCGGTTCGACATCACGCGGATCAGCAGCAGTCCACCAGAGCGGGGCACGATCCGCAGCCGCGCCTCGTCGCCCAGGTCATAGCTCTCGGCATCGAGCGAAACTTCCAGAAGGTCGGGGGTTCCGGTGGCATCGCCCCCGCCATACCACCCCGCACGGAAGCTGACCGATGACGCGGTATAGACACCTTGCGTGCTTTCCACGCGCAGCTCATAGCGGCCCCAGTCGGTCGGCGCGGAAACCTCTTGCGGGGTGCCGCCAAGCGTCACATCGCCAGTGGCGATCCGGGTGCGGATCGTGACGGGTTCCCAATTCCAGCGCCCGTTCTGCGCATACCACTGGTAGCGGCGTTCGACCCGGTTCAGCGTCCAGCGAACAGGCAGGGCCTCGTCCCCTACGGCGATCAGGTGAAAGGCGGCCTCGGTGCCTTCGGGCAGGGTTCCATCGAACAGCGGGCGAATGCCGATCAGGGTGCCTGTGGGTGCAATGGCGCGGGATATCTGCCGTTCAACGGGGCGACCCGAGCCTTCGGTCACGCGCGCGGTAACGGTCAGTTCGCGTGGATGCGGTGTGCCTTCCAGCTCTGGCAAGGGGAAAGACAGAGAGGCCGCCCCGGCTTCATCCGTGCGCGCGCCACCGGGCAGGTTGGCGAAGGTCGTTTCAGGCCGATCATCATGCCGCCCGAAGCTGTAGCCGGGATGGGCTGCCAGTGTCGACACAGGGCGGAGCGCGTAGCTTCCCTCGATGGGCAGATCGCCCGCAGGCGCGCCGAACAGGTAGTCGGACTGGAGTCCAAGCGCGACCGGTGCGTTGGGTGCCAACGGCCCCTCGGGCAGTGTCAGGGTGACGTCGATCCGCTCGGGCAGGAAGTCCTCGACCAGCAGGGTGCGGCTGGCCAGCGGCGCTGCATCCGGGTCGGTGTGGACAGCGAGCCGCCATGTGCCGCGCGGCACGTTCGCGCCAAGTGACATCTGCCAGACGAACCCGCCGGCCCCGGATTCTTCCAGCACCATGCGGCTATACTCGACCCCATCTGCGCGGGTCAGGATCGCGGTAAGTGGCAGGCCTGGCAGGGCGGCTGCCTCTGCGTCACGGGCCAGTGCCGTGGCATGAATCGTCTCGCCCGCGCGATACGCCCCGCGCTCGGTGGTCAGGAAGAGATCAATGGGCGGTGCAGCGGGCCGGCCCTCGACGCCCCGGTCAGAGAGATCGAATTCCGCCTCGCGCAGGCTGAGGAAGGCGAAGTCGTCGCCGTGCTCGACGGTGATCATCGCAGGCGTTGCGCCTGCGCGCCCGGCGACAAGGTCAGCGGCGAAATGCACGCGGCCCTGGCGGTCGCTGTCCAGTTCCGCCAGCACCCGGTTCGACTCGGAGACGAGGCGCACGCGTGCGTTCTCGACCGCCGAGGTATCGGACAGGGCCCGCACGATCACGTGAACGCCATCGGTGCCGGACAGGGCCGAAATCCCCATGTCAGAGACGAAGAACCACTGGGTTGCCGGTGGCTGATTGCGCCCCTCGGGGCCGGGAATGCGGGCCTCCAGCGCATAAAGCCCCGGCCCGAGCGTGGCCAGAACCTCGCCCATCGGCAGGCTGGTGGTGACATCCTCGTTCAGCCGGTTGTCGACCTCACCCATGCCCTCCCAAACGGTTTCGGCCAGCTCGCTTTCGAAACGGGACAGTTCCCATGTGTTCAGCGGCCTCCCGAAATAATCCTCCTGCAGCGAGCGGACGAGGTTCCGGTCGGACACGGAATAGAGGGTCAGCGCAACCTCGTCGGTGTTGACCGTAACGATCGGCAGCGATCCACCCTCGACGCGCGGCAGAACATAGGCCCGCCCCGGGAAGCGCAGGGCGGGCGCCCTGTCCCGCACATAGAGCCGCAGCGTCGCGGGGTTGCGCAGGGTTTCACCAGAGGCGGCGGGCAAACCGGCCCGCAGGGTTATCTCATAACGCTGCCCATGCTGAACGCCAGAGATGCAGAATTGCCGCCCCTCCGCGTCGACCGCCAGGCCCGAAACCGTGGTTTGAAGGAAATCCGCATGGGTCACGCCGCCTGCCAGCGGTTCGGAGAAGATCGCGCAGATGCGCGGCTCGGCGGCATCGTTTTCAACGCGGGTAGAGGTCACCCGAAACCCATAGAGACCGATCGCGCGGTCAAGCTCGGCTTCCAGCGCCTCGGATGGGGCTTCGGCGACCGCCAGGCGCAGCGCCTGGATCATGTCGCGCCCCCGGTTGTTTTCTTCCAGGGCGCGGGCCAGCAGAAAAGCGGCATCGGCCAGCTCCTGTCCCGGCTCGGCCCGAAGGGCCGCGTTGGTGGCGGCGATCAGGGCGGTGCGGGTCATGCTGCGTTGCTCGGTGCGGCTGCTGACCTCTGTTTCGAGGGCAAGCCGGGCATATTCCATCCAATGCGCCGGATCGTCGGTGACTGTGATGGCAGACCCGTAAAGACGCATGGCCTCCAGGAACTCCCCTTCTTCGAGACGGGCCTCGGCGGCTTCCAGAATCCGCTCTGCCGTCCAGGTGCCTGCGTAGTGGCGACGGGACAGGGCATCGGCCTCTCGCCGTGCCGTGGCCAGATCGTCGGCGCTCAGGAAGGCCAGCTGTTCCATCCGCCTGTCCAGACGTGCCAGGACAGCGGGATCGGTGTTGCGCACCGTGGCCGACATGGCCCCGTCATAGGACTCCATCGCCAGAACGTCAGACTTCGGGAAACAAGCGCTGTTTCTTGTGTTGAACGTGAATGCGGCGCAGTCAGGATCAGCAAGGCAGGCACGCGCGCATCCGATCAGAGTGGTGTCATAGATCGGGGTCAGATCAGCGCCCGGAAAATCGGTGTCTTGAGTGATCGAGAAGAACCGCTCGGCAACGGGTGCGGACTGGGCCAACACCGGAACGGGTAGCATAGTCAGGGCGACCGCCATGGCAAAGGCGCGCATGGGAACCTCCTAAAACGAAATGGTTTCAAAAAAAGACCTTGGGCGGAGGGTGCCACGGGGGTAGGCGTCGAGTCCATAGGCGGGCCCTCTGGTTAAGCGGATCGAAACCCTTCGCGCGGCATCTTGCCGATTGCGAAGCATGTGCGAGGAGCGGGCCACTGGCATGGACGGCCACGGATTTGACGATCGTCTGGCGCAAGAACGCCGCGCGCGTCTGGCGGCGGAACGCCTGCTTGTGCAGAAGCAGGAGGAACTCTTTGCAGCCAACCGCAAGCTTGCGCTTCAGGCCGAACACCTGTCGGACCAGGTGATCGAACAGCGCGAGGAGAACGCCGAACTGGTTGGCGAAACCACCCGTGTCCGCGCCGACCTGGAGGTTGCCACGCAAAAGGCAGAGCGTGCCGAAAGGCGGCTTTGGGATTCGCTCGACATCATCGAGGATGGCTTCGCCATATATGACCGCAGCGGCAGGCTGGTCGCGGCCAACAACGCCTTTCTTCGCGTTTTCGAAGGCATGCTGGAGGTTGGACCGGGCGCAAGCTACGATTCCATCCTGCGCATCGCGGTCGATGAAGGCATCGTCGACCTGGAAGGAGAGCATCCCGACGACTGGGTCGACCGGATGACCGTCAGGTGGGAACAGGCCCCGATTCCGCGCTGCCGGGTCAAGCTGTGGAACGGGGCTTTCGTCGAACTGGTCGACAAGCGTTCTCCGGAAGGGGACATGGTCAGCCTGATGCTGGACATCACCCAGACCATCCGGCGCGAACACGACCTGCGGGACGCGCGCGACCAGGCCGAGGCCGCCAACCGCGCGAAATCGGCCTTCCTTGCCAACATGAGCCACGAGATTCGCACCCCGATGAACGGCGTCGTCGGCATGGCAGACCTGCTGCGAGAGACGGAGCTGGACGAAGAACAGCGGCTCTATGCCGAAACGATCAAGAACTCGGGCGAGGCGTTGCTGGAAATCATCAATGACGTGCTCGACTATTCCAAGATCGAGGCGGACAAGCTGGTTCTGCACAGCGATGCCTTCGACCTGGAGGACCTGATCCGCGAAATCTTCCGCCTGCTCGCGCCGACCATTCAGGGACGCGATCTGCAACTGATGCTGGACTATGACATCTTCCTGCCCGAACGGCTTGTCGGTGACAGGGGCCGCATCCGGCAAGTGTTGACCAACCTGGTGGGAAATGCCGTCAAGTTCACCGAGCAGGGGCATATCCTCGTCAGTGTTCTCGGCCAGGACCTGGGCGATGGGACGTTCGGGGTTGTGGTAACGGTCGAGGATACCGGGATCGGCATCGCGCCAGACAAGCAGGCGCATGTGTTCGGTGAGTTCAACCAGGTGGAGGATCAGTCGAACCGCAAATACGAGGGCACCGGGCTGGGGCTTTCGATCACGCGGCGGCTGGTCGGGATGATGGGGGGTGAAATCTGGGTGGAGTCCGAGCTTGGACAGGGTGCTACCTTCGGGTTCCGCCTTGTCCTGCCGGTGGCAGAGGGTGCCGCAACGGACCCGGTGCCGCCCCTGCCAGACGGACTTTCCCGGGTGCTGTTGATCGGCGCGGATGACATCACCCGCCAGATGGCCGAACGTGCGCTGCTGAAGCTGAAGGCCGAAGTGAAGCTGGCAGAACGGCCACAAGTCGACCCGGATCAGTTCGACCTTGTCCTCGTGACCGAACCCGCCCTCGATCCGGGCAAGCTCCTCGTGCCGGTGGTGCTGTGTCGCGCCGCCCGCCAGCGAGAGCAAACCTCTGACCGGCCCGTTGTGTCGCTGGACGATCCGCTGCGCCTGTTCCGGCAGGGGCTGGTCGAGGCCGCGACGGTTGAGCAAGTGGCGTCTGTCCCGCCCGCACAGCCGGAAGCCGGGACAGGCCAACGCCCCCTGCGCCTTCTGGCGGCGGAGGACAACAAGACCAATCAGGTGATCTTCCGCAAGATGCTGAAGGGCCTGACGCTGGACCTGACCCTTGTGGGTGACGGGCAACAGGCGTTGGACAGCTACCTATCGGCGCGCCCGGACATGCTCTTTACCGATATTTCCATGCCGGGCATGGATGGGCTGGACCTGACACGCCGTATTCGGGCGCATGAGGCCGAAACGGGCCTGCCGCGCCTTCCGATCGTGGCGATGACGGCACATGCCATGGAAGACCACAAGGCCGAGATCCTGGCCGCCGGGGTCGACCACTACCTGACGAAGCCACTGAAAAAGGCTGCCATCGTCGAAAAACTGGAGGGGCTTTCGCCTTCCGGCGTGCTGCCGCTTGCGCCGGGCTAGCGGTCAGGGACGCCAATCGCGAAGCGACGGCGCCGTGCGCATGAACCCGGTTTCCAGCCCGTCCCAGTTCTGGATTGGCCCGCGCGTATACTGCTGCGCCACCGGGTGATCGGCGTCCAGCACGCCAAGCCCCACCAGAAGCTGCGTTGTGACCGCCTCCGATGCCCGCGTGCCGCCATCCTCGATCTTGACCGCAATGCCCATCCGGCGTTCCGGCACGATGGCGACGAAGACGGCCTCGGCACCGGTCTTGACCGTCGCGCGGCCGTCCATCGCCCGCATCAATGCCGTGCAGGATCGGCCTTCGCCAGCCACCAGAACCGGATGCGCGGCCATGGCGCGGGTCAGCCGGAACATCGCCCGGTCGCGCGCATCGCCTTCGCCCGTCGCCGCCGCGAAGCGGCCCATGGCCCGGGCCAGCCCGGTCACGGTTGTGGCGAAGTTCGGAGCCGAACAGCCGTCGATCCCAAATCCGGGGCTCTCTTCGCCGGTGACGTCTTCGAATGCGGCCCGCACGGCTTTCTGCACAGGGTGATCGGGATCCACGTAATCGGGTCCGCCGCCCAGGTGCTGCGACAGCGTCAGAAAGCCTGAATGCTTGCCGGAACAGTTGTTGTGAACCCGGCAGGGGCTGTCATCGGTCTTGATCAGCGCGCGCTTCACGTCCCAGTCACGCGGCATCTGGGGCCCACAGCGCAGCGCCTCTTCCGGGTTCAGCCCCAACCCGGTGATCCATTCCGTGACCATCCGGTTGTGAATTTCGGCCGCGTTATGGGACGCGCAGGACAGCGCCAGTTGCGCCTCGCTCAGCCCGTAGGCTGCGGCCGCGCCGCTTTCGACCAGGGGCAGGGCCTGGATCATCTTGCAGGACGATCGGGGCAGGATCACCAGGTCGGGATCGCCCCAGGAGGCCACGACGCCCGCGCCCTCCTGCCATACCACCGCGTGCCCGCGATGCTGGCTTTCGCAGAAAGCGCCGCGCCACAGTTCCAGCAAGGGTTCCGCTTCGGTCATTCCAGGTCTCCCAACCGTCTATCTCCCGGCAATTTTCCGCCGCCGGGGCTTTTCCCCAAAAGGATTTTCGGGTTAATCTCCGCTCGCAGTTAAGTATTGGCCCGGGATCGAGTGCAAGACCTGACAAACAGGCCGAGCCGGGACCAGGAGGCAGAGAGACGGCTGGAGGCTGGATCAAGATGAAGAACTGGGTTGCTGGATCGGTGATCGCACTGGCGTTTGCGGTGCCGGGCTTTGCGCAGGACACTGAAGAATCCGAAAACCGGGTGAACGCGGAAACCGATTGGAGCGTGTTCGTCGAGGATGACCCGACGCAGTGCTGGGTCGTGTCTGCCCCGCGCGAAACGGTCAATACGCGCGATGGCCGCGTGGTTGCCGTGCGCCGGTCCGAGATTTTGCTCTTCGTCAGCTACTGGCCCTCGGAAAGCCGCATGGGCGAGGTGTCGTTCACGGGCGGCTACCCCTTCGCCGACGACTCCACGGTGACGATGGAAATCGGCAACTCGACCTTCGAACTCTTCGTCGATGGTGAAATGGCCTGGGCGGCCTCGGAACAGGAAGACCAGCGCATCATCACCGCGATGAAGCGTGGCTCCGAAGCCGTTCTGACCGCCGTGTCGAGCCGGGGCACGCAGACGGTCGATACCTTCTCGCTCCTGGGCTTCACCGCCGCCGTCGAAGATGCCGAGACCCGCTGCGGCGGATAATTCCTGAAAGACAAGGTTTGCCTTGGCGGGAGGATGCCTATATGTGTCCGCATCCCCTTCCGGAGCTTTGCCCATGTCCGCCAGCGCCCCCATCACGCAGGATGTCCTGACCATTCCGCGCAAACTGCCCGACGGGCCGACCAATATCGTCGGCCTGACGCGCGACCAGATGCGCGCGGCGCTGATCGCTGCGGGCACGCCCGAGAAACAGGCCAAGATGCGCGTGAACCAGATCTGGCAATGGATCTACCACTGGGGCGTGCGCAACTTCGAGGAGATGACGAACCTGGCCAAGGCCTACCGGGCCGAGCTGGCCGCGCATTTCGTGATCGACGTGCCCGAGGTGGTCAGCCGCCACGTCAGCGCCGATGGCACGCGCAAATACCTGGTGCGGATCGCAGGCGGGCACGAAGTGGAAGTGGTCTACATCCCCGAAACCGATCGCGGGACGCTCTGCATTTCCAGCCAGGTGGGCTGCACGCTGACCTGTTCCTTCTGCCACACCGGCACGCAGAGACTGGTGCGCAATCTGACGGCGGGTGAAATCGTCGGGCAGATCAGGGTGGCGCGCGACGATCTGGGGGAATGGCCGGAACCGGGCGAGGGCAGTGGTGAAAACGGGCCGCGCCTTCTATCGAACATCGTGCTGATGGGCATGGGCGAGCCGCTCTACAATTTCGACAACGTGCGCGACGCGATGAAGATCGCGATGGATGGCGAAGGCATCTCGCTCAGCCGCCGCCGGATCACCCTGTCGACCTCTGGCGTGGTGCCCGAGATCGCCAAGACCGCCGAGGAAATCGGCTGCATGCTGGCGGTGTCCTTCCACGCCACCACCGACGAGACCCGCGACAAATTGGTTCCGATCAATAAACGGTGGCCGATCGCGGAACTGCTCGATGCGCTGCGCAGCTATCCGAAGCTTTCGAACTCGGAGAGAATCACTTTCGAATACGTGATGCTGAAGGATGTGAACGACACGGACGAAGACGCGCGTCGGCTGGTCCGGTTGATCAAGGGCATCCCGACCAAGATCAACCTCATTCCGTTCAACGAATGGCCGGGCGCGCCCTATCAGCGGTCGGACTGGGAACGGATCGAGCGCTTTGCCGACATCATCTACAAGGCGGGTTATGCCAGCCCCATCCGGACGCCGCGCGGTGAAGACATCATGGCAGCCTGCGGGCAGCTGAAATCGGCCACCGAACGCGCGCGCAAATCCCGGGCGCAGATCGCGGAAGAAGCCGGTCTTACCAAGTAAAAAAGGGGCCGAAACGGCCCCCTTGAATCGAAAAAGGCGGCCCGTGAAGGCCGCCTTTCTCTATTCTGGTCCAGCGACTGATTAGTCGTTGGCGATTGCAGCGGCGATCAGAATGATTGCCAGCAGCGGAACCAGGACGCCGCCTGCGGAGGACGAGGTGTCTTCCACGATCACGACGGGTTCCAGAACGGGCTCAACGTAGCCGCCAGCAAAAGCGGAGGTGGCGGCAACGGACAGAGCGGCTGCGAGTGCGAGTTTTTTCATAGTATCCTCCAAGATACGCCCCTTAGTTCGCGCGGTATTACGCATAGCGGGGCACCCAAGACTGTACCTCGTAAGTAGGTTTAAGCAGCAATGCCTTAGGAATGCAATGCCGGGAAATGTTTCCCAGCCCCAAGATCGCTGATTTGTCGTCAAATAAGCAACACCTGCGTGCCGACTTCGGCCAGACCGAACAATTCGGCGATATGTTCGTTGTAGAGGCCAATGCAACCGTTCGAACTTCGCCGCCCGATCTTGCGCGTGTCGTGGGTGCCGTGGATGCGGTAATAGGTCCAGCCAAGATAGAGCGCATGGGTCCCAAGCGGGTTGTCGGGGCCGGGGCCGACATATTCCGGCCATTCGGGGTTACGCTCGCGCATTGCCGGGGTCGGGCGCCACTCTGGACCTTCGACAAGGCGGATCACGCTGGTGCGCCCGCGGCGGGTCAGGTCTTCGGTCGCGGGCACCGAGGTCGGATACAGCCGATAAACGGATTCGTCCGCATTCCAGTAGTGCAACGCACGCGAGGTGATATCGACCAGGATCGCGCCATTGCGCAGGTTGTCGAAGTAATCCTGCCATTCCAGCGTGCGGAAGCTGGAAATGTTGTGCCGCACGTTCTGGCTGACATCGCGTTCCAGTTCGGTCGTGCCTTCGTGAATCGATTCCTGTGCAATCGCAGGGGTGGCCAGGGTCGCGGCGGCGGCGCCAAGGAAAAGGCGCCGGTTGATCTGGCCGGATTTGCTGTCGCTCATCGTGATAAGTCCGTGGGGTATCTGCCTATTTCGCATAAAATATCGGTAAAGCGGCCCGCCGTCCATTCACACTCCTGCGGGTTTGCGCGGAATCGTGCCTGTTTCGTTTGATTGGCGGCCCCGGGGGCGCTATGGGTTCCTCCGCAACTTTCGCAATTTCAAGCAAGAAGATCGCCATGCTGAGACGCACGATTTTGATGACGACCGCCCTTGGCGCTCTCTCGGCCTGCTTTGGGAACACCTCGCCCCGCCTCGGGCCCGATGGCCGCCCCTTGCCGACGATCTATCGAATCAACCCGCGCGACGAGGCGGAAATCCAGTTTCGGGTTCTCGACAGCGTGAATGCCCTGCGCCGGGCCGCAGGCGCGCCGGAATTGCAGCTCAACGCGGAACTGAACGCCGCTGCAGCGACCCATTCGCGCGACATGAGCCTGCAAAATCGTCCCTGGCATTTCGGGTCGGACGGGTCATCCCCCATCGACCGGGCGCAGCGGGCTGGCTATAGCGGCCGCCTTCTGGGGGAAAACATCTCCGAGACCTACGAGTCCGAGCTTGAAACCGTCGCAGCCTGGATGCAGCAGGCCGATACCCGCGACGTGATTACCGACCCTGATGCGCGCGATCTGGGCTTTGCCTTCTACCAGGAAGAAACCGGCAAGATCTGGTGGACCATGGTCACCGGCGATGGCGGCACCACGGGCCAGGGCCTGCCGGCAAACAGCAACAGCTAAACATTGGCGGGCCTTTTGCAGGCCCGATTTCGTCGCACGATCATGCTGCGGTCAGGGCAGGATGTCGATCTGCGTGCCCAGGCCCACCATCGAGTAGACCTCGCGCATTTCACGGTTGGAAATCGCGATGCAGCCTGCCGTCCAGTCTTCGGCCCGCCGCCAGGGGCGGGGCGTGCCGTGGATGAAGATGTCCCCGCCCGGGCTTTGTCCCAGCTCGGCCGCCTCGGCGCGATCTTCGGCGTTGGGGTAGGAAATCCCGATCGACAGGTAATAGGCACTGTTGGGGTTGCGCCGGTCGATGATGTAGCTGCCCTCGGGTGTGCGCCCGTCGCCTTCGACCTGCTTGTCGCCCTCGGGGGCGAAGCCAAGCTCGATATCGTAGCTGCGCAGCACTTCCGAGCCATGGAGCAGGTACATCTGGCGGCTGGACTTGTGCACGACGACGCGCGTGACCTCGGGCCCGTCATAAGTGGGAAAACGGCTGCATCCCGCCGTGGCGAGCATCGCCAGTGCCAGAACCGCCAGAACTATGCGCATCAACCTGCCTCGATCTGCTTTTTCGCCAGTCTACCAGAGTGGCCCGGCCACCGGTATCAGCCTTTCGATAGCTCGGCAGCAAACAGCGCATCCAGCCCCGCCCTATAGGTCGGATAACGCAGTTTGACCCCCAGTTCTCGTTTCATCAGGCCGTTATCCACCTTCTTGCTTTCGGCATAGAAGCTGCGGGCCATCGGGGTCATCTCGGCCTCTTCGAAGCGAACGGCGGGCGGCAAGTCGACTCCCAGCAACTCGGCGGCATAGGTCAGCACGTCTTCGGGCGGGGCAGGGTCGTTGTCGCAGATATTGTAGATCGCTCCGGGCCTTGGTTGCGCCATCGAGGCCAGCAGCGCCTGCGCGATGTCTTCCACGTGGATCCGGCTGAACACCTGCCCCTCCTTGATGATCCGCCGCGCGGTTCCGTTACGCACCTTCTCGAACGGTCCCCGGCCCGGCCCGTAAATGCCCGGCAGGCGGAAGATATGCAGCGCAAGGCCGTGATCGCGCGCCAGGGCCTTCCATTCACCTTCTGTGGTCACGCGGGCGCGGCCCCGGCGGGTGGCCGGGGTAAGGGGTGCGGATTCGTCGACCCAGGCTCCCTTGTGGTCTCCGTAAACGCCCGTGGTGGACAGGTAGCCCACCCATTGAAACCGATCCGCCAATTCTTCGAAGATCGGGCGCAGATGCTTCAGCACCGGGTCGGCCCCGTCCTCGGGGCCCGCGGTGATCAGCACATGGGTGGCGCTTTCCAGCTCGGCGCGCATGTCGGCGCCGGGAAAGACGCGCGGCTCGACACCGAGGGCCTTCAGGCTTTCGGCCTTCGCGGCCGATCGCGTGGTGCCAATGACCGTTCCGGACGCAAAGGGCCGCATCTCCTCCACCAGCGCCTGCGCCGAGTAGCCCATGCCGAAAATCACAAGTTTCATCGCAACCTCTCAACCGCCCAGCGCGCCGCATCGGCCACCGTCGAGTCCTCATCCCCTGTCAACGCCAACGCGGCCCTGATCAGCCCCGCGTCACCGCTATTGCCGATGGCATAGAGCACGTTGCGCACGAAGCGCCCGCGCCCGATGCGCTTGATCGGTGATCCGCTGAACATGGCGCGGAACGCGGCGTCATCAAGCCCGGCCAGGTCAGCCAGCTTCGGGCTTTGCAACTCTGGCCGTCCGGCATAGCGCATCTCTGTCGCGGCCACGGCGAACTTGTTCCACGGGCAGGCCGCCAGGCAATCGTCACAGCCATAGATGCGATTGCCCATCCTTTCGCGCAGCTCTGGCTCGACAGGTCCGGCATGTTCGATGGTCAGGTAGGAAATGCAGCGCCGTGCATCCAGCTGGAAAGGAGCCGGGAAGGCATCGGTCGGGCAGATGTCGAGACAGGCAGTGCAGGTCCCGCAATGGTCGATCTCGGGGGCATCGGGCTCCAGCTCGACCGTCGTGAAGATCGAACCAAGGAAAAACCAGTTGCCAAGGTCCCGCGCCAGCAGGTTGGTGTGCTTGCCCTGCCAGCCCAGCCCGGACGCCTGCCCCAGCGGCTTTTCCATCACCGGGGCGGTATCCACGAAGACCTTGATCTCTTCGCCCGGGGCCTGGTCCAGCAACCAGCGCCCGACCCGCTTCAGCCGCTTCTTCACGAGGTCATGGTAATCGCGGTTCTGGGCGTAAACGCTGACCGTCGCGCAATCGCGCCGCTCCAGCGCCGCCAGCGGGTCGATGTCGGGCGTATAGGGCTCGGCCAGCATGATGATCGACCGCGCCTCGGGCCAGAGCGCGGCGGGGTTGCCGCGCCAGTGCATCCGCTCGGCCATCCAGCCCATCTGGCCGTGACGCCCTTCCTTCACGAAGTCCGTCAAACGATCCGCCGCCTGCGGAATCGCATCGGGCCGGCAGACGCGCATCTTGGCGAAACCCTCGTCCAGGGCCTTCGCCTCCAGCGCCGCCTTCAGCCCGGTCAAAAGTCCAGGTTCGCGTAATGGGGCGGCTGGATGAAGCCGGGGATCTGGTCGGCAAGGATCGACCGGAAGGCCGGGCGCGACTTTATCTTGGCATACCAGTCCTTGACCACGGCAGACCGGTTCCAGTCCACGTCCGAGATATAGTCGAGGCACGACAGGTGCGCGGCGGCGGTGAAATCGGCCAGGGTCAGGCTGTCACCCGCCAGCCAGCGGCGATGATCGAGCAGCCAGGTCATGTAATCGAGGTGAAACTTGATCTTCTGCGCCCCGGTCTTGACCGCCTTGCCATCGGGGTAGCCCCCGCGCATCACCTTCTTGTTCACCCGTTCATAGACAAGGTTCGCCGTCACTTCATGATGGAACTTGTCATCGAACCAGAAGCACAGCCGACGCACCTCGGCCCGCGCCGCTGCGTCGCGCGGCATCAGCGGCGGTTCGGGGTTGGTTTCCTCGATATATTCGCAGATCGCCTGGCTTTCGGTCAGCAGCATCCCGTCAATTTTCAGGATCGGCACTTTCGCCGCCGGGTTGCGGCGCAGGAATTCCCCCGAAGGCTCCCAGTAGCGCTCGTCGATCAGTTCCACGTCGATCTTCTTCTCGGCCAGAACCAGGCGAACCTTGCGGCAGAAGGGGGACAGGGCGAAGTGATAGAGGCGGGTCATGGTCTGCTCTTTTCGGAGTTATGCCCATTCTTTGCCCCGTGCCGGGGACGATTTCAACGCGCAAAACAATCGTCGCGCCCGTCGGCAAGGATCGTGGCCGCTCCATCGGCGATCCGGGCGGCTCTTGCGCGCAACTCCGCTGTCGGAGAGGAGGCAGACCGCTCCCTTGGATTCGGCAAAACCGCCGCCAGCCGCGCTGCCTGGGTCGGGTTCAGCTCCGCCGCCGACACCCCGAAATAGTGCTGCGCGGCCGCCTCCGCCCCGAAGACGCCCTCGTCGAACTCGACGATATTGAGGTAGACCTCCAGCACGCGGGCCTTGGTCCAGATCAGCTCCATCACCGGGGTCATCAGCCCTTCCAGCGCCTTGCGGGCCCAGGATCGCCCCTGCCACAGGAAGGCGTTCTTCACCACTTGCTGGCTAATGGTTGATCCGCCCCGGTTCATGCCTTCGGAAATGGCCGCGCGGATCGCGTCCATGTCGAAGCCGGAATGCAGGCAGAAATTCGCGTCCTCCGCCGCAACGACCGCCCGCGCCAGATGAGGAGAAATCTCTTCCATCGGTCGCCAGACCTGCCGCACCTCGCCCAGCCTGTGACGCTCGGCGATCATGTAGGGCGTGGTGGGTGGGGCCACGACGGCATAAAGCGCGATCCAGGCCACGCCGAGAACAATGACCACCAGAATGCCGCGCAGCAGCCAGCGAAGCGCAAGCCTCAGAACGGGCCGTCGCTTCGTCTTGGACTTGGTTGTCTTGCGGGGCTGCCTGGCCACCTGCCTCTCCTGCCTTCTTCTTGGTTCAAATACTCCCGCCGGAGGCGTCCTGCCTGTCGCCGCGCGGGTCCGTCAAACAAGCCGGATCGGGTCAGCCCTTGTCCAGCACTTCGCGCACCCGTTCGGGCGGACGGCAGATTGCCGCCCGATCCCCCGAGACCACGATGGGCCGCTCGACCAGCACCGGGTGGGCCACCATCGCGGCCAGGATCGTGGCATCATCGGCGTCTTTCAGGCCCAGTTCGGGCGCCGGGTCCTGCTTGACGCGCAGGGCGTCGCGCGGGGTGATGCCCGCCTTGGCGAAAAGCTCTGTCAGCTGCGCATCGCTCCACCCGGTCTTGAGATATTCCACCACCTCTGGTTCCACCCCTGCGGCGCGGATCAGCTCCAGCGCCTGGCGCGACTTGCTGCATCGTGGGTTGTGGTAGATCGTGACGGTCATGGCGGGCTCCGGCTTGGGTCGTCTCAGGGTAAGCGGGAAGCAACCGGTTGAAAACCTGTCATGAAAATGTGGCTTGAAGCCGGAAATCTCCGGTGCCAGATTTGAGCATGGAAAACGTATCTTCATTTAAAACCTGGGCAGAAAGCGCCGCGCGGCTGGTGGCCGTGGCGGCCGGGCGCGAACCGGCGGACCTGGTTCTGCGCAATGTGAAACTCGTGAACGTCCAAAGCCGAGAGGTGCTGGAGGGCTGGCAGGTGGCGGTGGCCGACGGGCGCTTTGCCTATGTCGGCCCGGATGCGGCCCATTGCATTGGCGATGGCACCGAAGTGGTCGATGGGGGCGGACGGTTTCTGATCCCCGGTCTTTGCGACGGTCACATGCATATTGAATCGGGCATGCTGACCCCAGCGGAATTCGCCCGCGCCGTCATTCCCCACGGCACGACGACAATGTTCACCGATCCGCACGAGATCGCCAATGTCATGGGGCTCGAAGGCGTGCGGCTGATGCATGACGAGGCGCTGATGCAGCCCGTCAACATCTACACCCAGATGCCCTCCTGCGCGCCGTCGGCGCCTGGGCTGGAAACCACCGGGTTCGAGATCTCTCCGCAGGACGTGGCCGAGGCGATGACATGGCCGGGCATCATCGGGCTGGGCGAGATGATGAACTTCCCCGGCGTGATCAACGGCGATCCCCAGATGCTGGCGGAAATGGCCGCAACCATGCAGGCGGGCAAGACCGTGGGCGGTCACTATGCCAGCCCCGACCGGGGTCCGGCCTTTCACGCCTACGCGGCGGGCGGTCCGGCGGACGATCACGAAGGCACCCGCGAAAGCGACGCGATCGACCGCGTGCGGCAGGGGATGCGTTCGATGCTGCGGCTCGGGTCCGCCTGGTATGATGTCGAAAGCCAGATCACGGCGGTGACGGAAAAGGGGCTCGATCCGCGCAATTTCATCCTCTGCACCGACGATTGCCATTCCGGCACGCTGGTGCACGAGGGCCACATGAACCGGGTTCTGCGCCACGCCATTGCCTGCGGCTGCGATCCGCTGGTGGCGCTGCAAATGTGCACGGTGAACACCGCCACCCATTTCGGGCTGGAGCGCGAACTGGGCTCCATCGCGCCGGGTCGCCGGGCCGACATGATCCTGACCTCGGACCTCACGGCGCTGCCCATCGAGGTGGTTTACGGGCGCGGTGTGAAGCTTGCCGAGAACGGGGACATCCTCGTCGATTGCCCGCATCTCGACTGGCCCGCCAAGGCACGGGGCACGGTGCATCTGGGCAAGGTCTTGTCCGCGCAGGATTTCGAGATCGAGGCCCCGAAAGGTGCCAATTCCGCCCATGTGAAGGTGATTGGCGTGGTCGAGAACCAGGCCCCGACCGAGGCGCTCACCGCCGAACTGCCCGTCGTGGACGGGTTGGTCGAAGGGCAGGGCGACGTGTGCCAGATCGCGCTTGTGGAACGGCACCGGGCGACGGGTGGCGTGGTCAATGCCTTCGTGTCGGGCTTCGGCTACAAAGGCCCCATGGCCATGGCCTCGACCGTGGCCCATGACAGCCACCACATGATCGTGGTGGGCACCGACCGGGACAACATGGCCAAGGCCGCGATGCGGCTGGCCGAGGTCGGCGGCGGTGTCACCGTGTTCAAGGACGGGCAGGAAATCGGACTGGTCGAACTGCCGATCGCCGGGCTGATGAGCGACGATCACGCCCCCACCGTGGCGGACAAGGCGCAGGGCATCGTCAAGGCGATGGAGGCTTGCGGCTGCACGCTCAACAACGCCTACATGCAGCATTCGCTGCTGGCGCTCGTGGTGATTCCGTCCTTGCGCATTTCCGATCTGGGGCTGGTCGACGTGACCACCTTCCAACTCACATCCCTGTTCGTGGAGGGCGATGCATGACGCCGGTTTCCCGCCAAGCCCCGCTGCACAGCCCGAAAGAGGCCGAACCGCGGTTCTTCACCGACGCGGCCGAAGCCGTGGCCTATCTGCAAGAACTCTACGACGAGGCCACGCGCTACCTTCAGGCCCGCTTTGCCGAGGTCCTGCGCGACGGGGCGCCCGACAAGCGTTACCGCGCCTTCTACCCCGAGATTCGCATCACAACGACAAGCTATGGCCATGTCGACAGCCGCCTGTCCTTCGGTCACGTGGCCGAACCGGGGACCTATGCCACCACGGTTACGCGGCCCGACCTGTTCCAGCATTACCTGACGCAGCAGATCCGCCTGCTTATCGAGAACCACGGGGTGCCGGTTTCGGTCGGTGCGTCGATGACGCCGATCCCGGTGCATTTCGCGGTCCTGAATGACGCCGAGCTGCAGATTCCGCAGGAAGGGGCGATGGCCTTTCCCCTGCGCGACGTGTTCGACGTGCCTGACCTCGGCACCACGAATGACGACATCGTCAATGGCTTCGGCTTCAAGAACGAGGACGGGTCGGGCGCCCTTGCCCCCTTCACCGCCCAGCGGGTGGATTACTCGCTGGCGCGGCTGGCGCATTACACCGCCACGGGGCCAGAGCATTTCCAGAACCACGTTCTGTTCACCAACTACCAGTTCTATGTCGAGGAATTCGTGGCCTATGGCCGCCAGATGCTGGCCGATCCCGACAGCGGCTATACCGCGCTTGTCGGCCCCGGCAACGACGTGGTGACCGCGCCCGACCAGCCGCTCAACACGCCGGCCAAGCTGCCACAGATGCCGACCTATCATCTCAAGCGAAAGGGCGGGGGCGGCATCACGCTGGTCAATATCGGGGTGGGGCCGTCGAACGCCAAGACCGCGACCGACCACATTGCCGTTCTGCGCCCCCATGTCTGGCTGATGGTGGGCCATTGCGCCGGGCTGCGGAATTCGCAAAGCCTTGGCGACTTCGTGCTGGCCCATGCCTACCTGCGCGAAGATCACGTGCTCGATGACGATCTTCCGGTCTGGGTTCCGATCCCGGCGCTGGCCGAAGTGCAGATCGCGCTGGAAACCGCCGTGGCCGCCGTGGCCGAGGTTTCGGGCTACGAGTTGAAGAAGATCATGCGCACGGGCACCGTCGCCACGATCGACAATCGCAACTGGGAATTGCGCGACCAATCGGGCCCGGTCCAGCGCCTGTCCCAGTCGCGCGCCATCGCGCTCGACATGGAAAGCGCAACAATTGCCGCAAATGGGTTCCGTTTCCGTGTGCCCTATGGCACCCTCCTGTGCGTGTCGGACAAGCCGCTGCACGGGGAACTGAAGCTGCCGGGAATGGCCAGCGCCTTTTACAAGACGCAGGTTTCAAGGCATCTCCAGATCGGTATCCGTGCGATGGAAACGCTGCGCGAAATGCCTTTGGAGCGTCTCCATAGTCGCAAATTGAGGAGTTTCGAGGAGACTGCCTTCTTGTGACGCGGCGGAAAATGGCCCTGAAAGCATGTTTTTCAGGGGAAATGCGACACTAGTCATTGTGTGCGTCCACAATATTCGGGTAGCTTTCACGCAACGAACCCAAGGGTTCGGGCAGTTAAGGAGAACAGAACATGGCACAGAAACCCATGACCAAGACCCAGCTCGTCGCCGCACTGGCCGAAGAGATGGGCAGCGACAAGAAAGCCGCAGCAGCTGCGCTCGACGCCGTCTCGGTCGTCGTGTCCAAGGAAGTCGCCGCAGGCGGCGCCGTGACCCTTCCGGGCATCGGCAAGGTCTACTGCCGCGAGCGCCCCGAGCGCATGGTGCGCAATCCCGCCACCGGCGAGCAGATCAAGAAAGAGGCCGACAAGGTGGTGAAAGTCACCATCGCGAAGGCTCTCAAGGACAGCGTGAACGGCTGATTGCCAAGCGTTGCTTGACATGCGAAGGGTCGCCTTGGGCGGCCCTTTTGCTTTGATGGAGACAGCTGATGGATTTGCGCGCGATCGGGATGGGTCTGGCCTTTGCGCTGATCTGGTCGTCAGCCTTCAGCTCGGCGCGCATCATCGTGGCTGCCGCCCCGCCGTTGACGGCGCTGGCGATCCGCTTTGCGATTTCGGGTATGATCGGCGTGCTGATTGCCCGCGCGCTGGGCCAGAGCTGGCATCTCAGCCGGGCGCAATGGCGCTCTGTCATCATCTTCGGCATCTGCCAGAACGCGCTCTATCTCGGGCTGAACTTCGTCGCGATGCAGTGGATCGAGGCATCGCTCGCTGCCATCATCGCCTCCTCCATGCCGCTGATCGTGGCCGCAGCCAACTGGCTGATCTTCCGCGAACGACTTCCGGCGCTGGGCGTGCTGGGCCTTATGGCGGGCTTCGGCGGCGTTGCCCTGATCATGGCGCAGCGCCTGACCGGTGGGGTCGATCCGCTGGGCGTTGCGCTCTGCATCCTCGGGGCCATTGCGCTGGCGGTTGCGACGCTGACCGTGCGCGGGGCCTCGTCTGGCAAAAGCAGCGGCGCAAGCGTGCTGATGATCGTGGGCTTGCAGATGCTGGTGGGCGGCGCGGCGCTGGTGCCCTTTGCCCTGGCGCTGGAAAGCTGGGTCGTCACCTGGTCCTGGCAGCTGGTCGTGGCTTTCCTCTATACCTGTTTCGCCCCGGGATTGCTCGCCACATGGATCTGGTTCCTGCTGGTCCAGCGGATCGGGGCCACGCGCGGCGCGACCTTCCACTTCCTCAACCCGTTCTTCGGCGTGGCCATTGCGGCGGTGATCCTTGGCGAACGCCTGGGTTGGGCCGATATCCTGGGTGTTACCATCATCGCCGCGGGCATCCTCGCGGTGCAGATGGCGCGCACCACCAAGGCCCGCTGACGCAGCCGTGATCGCGCCTCACGCAGGCGTCATGTGACATTACATTCGCCCGACCCCACAACAGGGGCATGTTGGAACTTGTCCTAGCCTATGGCGCGGGTCTGCTGACCCTGATCAACCCCTGCGTCCTGCCGGTCCTGCCGATCGTTCTGGCGGGGTCGCTTCAGGCCAGCCGCTATGGCCCGCTGGCGCTGGCCGGCGGCATGAGCCTGTCTTTCGTGGCGCTTGGCCTGACCGTGGCGACCGCCGGTCACGCCGTTGGCATCGACGAGGAAACCGTGGGCCGCGCGGGCGCCGTGCTGATGGTGGCGTTCGGCCTGGTGCTGCTGGTCCCCCGCTTTTCAGCCGCGTTCGCCACCGCCACGGCGGGCGTATCCGCCAGCGCCGACACCCGCATGACCGCCCTTAACACCCGCGAGGGCTGGCAAGGGCAGGCCATCGGCGGGGCGCTCCTGGGCGCGGTCTGGAGCCCCTGCGTCGGCCCCACGCTTGGCGGTGCCATTGCATTGGCCAGCGCCGGAGAACAGCTCTGGCGCGCGGGCGCGATCATGGTCTTCTTCGCGCTCGGCGTATCCACCATTATCCTCGCGCTCGGCTATGGCGCCCGCGGCTTTTTCCAACGCCGCCGCGCCCTGATGCAGGCTATCGCCGAGCGCTCTCGTCCGCTTCTTGGCGGCGTCTTCCTCCTTGTCGGCGTTGGCATCCTGCTGCGCTGGCACCACGCAATCGAAATCTGGCTTCTCGATGTCCTGCCCTACTGGCTTCAGGACCTCTCGGTTGCCCTGTAACGGAGACTGACATGAACCGACGCGACGTGATGATCCTTGGCGGCTCGGCGCTGTTGCTGGCCGGGCGCGCCAGCGCCAGCAATATCGACTACGTGCCCGGCCTGGTCGATGAACGGCTGGCTGCGGGCGAAACGCTGTTCGTCGATTTCTTCGCCCCCTGGTGCGGGACCTGCCGCACGCAGGAACGCCATATCGAGGCGCTCCGGGCCGAGAACCCCGCCTATGACCAGGCCATGACCTTCATCCGCGTTGATTGGGACACCTACGGGCGCGGCGATCTCGCGCAGCGTCTGCAAATCCCGCGCCGCTCTACCCTCGTCGTGCTGCGGGGCGAGCAGGAACTGGGCCGCATCGTTGCGGGTACCCGTCGTGCCGATATCGAAACCTTGATGAACCTGGGATTGAGCTGACAGCAGACGCGCGCTCAGACGTCAGAGGGGCTGTTGGTCGACGTCACCGCGACGTTGTCCACGCCCCAGCTTTCGTCGGCGACCCCCTGGTTCAGGGTCGAGCCGAAGCCCACGCTAATCGACCGGCCCGGGTCGGCCACTTCGACCCGCACGTCGAAGCTCTGGTCGACCCACTCGTCGTTATAACCGAAGTGCTCGCGCGCGCCGCTCGGCTCGATCGTGACCGTGTAGTTGCCGTCGGTGGTGGTCCAGCCGCCCGTGACGCCATCGGTCTGCCAGTTGAACTGGGTGGCGCTGATCGGCTCGCCGTCGATGAACATCACGAATTGTTCGTCATCCCAGCTGTCGATCGCATGCAGGTCGAAATCGACCACTGCGTAATCGTAGCCGCCCAGAAGATCATAGGTCCGGGTCACAACCTCGGCCCCGTCGCTGCCGCCATAGGGGCCCAGGATGCCGCCAAAGAAGCCATCGGACGAATCCGTGTGCCCGCCGACCCAGTACCCTGCACCGTTCTCGAAATCGTCGAAATAGCGTTCCCGCGCGAAGCTGGTGTTCACGATGTTGCCGGTCAGCGCGGTGTTGATATCGCCCGCCAGGTTCTCGACCCCCATCGAGGTGGTGTTGAGCACCGCGATTCCCACGCCGACCACGCCTGCCGACATCACGACATAGTCTGTCGTGACGGCACCCGATTCCGACCGAAGGAAGTCTCTCAGCATGTGCCGAATCCCGAACATCCAATGCCCCGCGCTCGTGCGTAACAGGGGAGGAAGGAAAAATTTGGGACAAATTGGGCCGACGCGCCCCACGGGCGCCGCAATTCGGTCACGCTGAGGGTCCCGCGTCAGGCGCGGGGCAGACTGCCGGTCAGCAACTCGAAATCGTCGATGGCCCAGGATTCGTTCTCGACCCCTTCATCCAGGGTGGACCCAAAGCCGATAGCGATGCGCGGGGCGGGGTTCGTCACCCGCAGTGTCACGCGAAAGGTCTGGTCGGAATAATCGGGGTGAAAGCCGATCGGGCTCCTGCGTGAAACGGCTTCGATCGACAGGTCGATGCTCGGGTCCCCATTGGCCGACTCCCTCACCGGCCCGTTCGTGCCTTCGTCGAAGTGGAACGAGGCCACCGGAACATCATCGAGAAAGATCAGGAAAGACTCGCTCTCCCAGCTGTCGATCGAATGCAGATCGAACTGGAACTCCGCGTAATCGTAGCCGGTTGGCAGAAGGAAGCTTCGACGAACGGCCTGCTGCCCGGCGCTGCCGCCGAAGCGGCCCAGAACCGAGCCATAATACGGATCGGACCGGTCGGTTGTCCCGCCGTCCCATCCGCGCCCGCCGTCGTCGAAGCCTTCCAACCAGACAACCTGGGAAAGACCGGCTGGGGCAGATGCCGCCGGGCCCGTATCAATGCTACCGGACCCCTGGCTTGAAAATGCGGTCGCAACAACCAACGCACCGGTTCCCATGAGTCCCATGAAAAACGTTGTGCCGTCGATCGAGCTTGCCCCGCTCTCGTTACTCAAAAATCGCTTAATCAGCATTCTGCCTCCAACCGCCTCTCTGCAGCGCGGTCAGAACACCCGTCAAATCGGGCAGGAACGGGGCGAAGGATGGGCTGCAAACACGTGTTTGCATCACCCAATTTCGGTTATTTTCCCGATTTGGCCCCGGTGCAGCAGGATATGGTCCAGCAAGACGCAGGCCACCATTGCCTCGGCAACGGGCACGGCACGGATGCCGACGCAGGGGTCGTGACGGCCCTTGGTGATGATCTCGGTTTCCTCACCCGACCTCGTGATTGTCTTGCGCGTGGTCAGGATCGACGAGGTCGGCTTGACGGAAAACCGCAGCACCACGTCCTGCCCGGTGGAAATTCCGCCAAGGATTCCGCCCGCGTGGTTAGAACTGTAGTCCGGCCCGTTCGGGCCCATGCGGATCTCGTCGGCATTCTCGCTGCCCGTCAGGCAGGCGGCGTTCATGCCCTCGCCGATTTCGACGCCCTTCACGGCATTGATCGACATCATCGCCGCGGCAAGGTCGGTATCGAGCTTGCCATAGATCGGGGCCCCCAGCCCCACGGGCACGCCCCGGGCCGTTACCTCGATGATCGCGCCCACGCTGTCGCCCGACTTGCGCAGGGCGTCGAGGTATTCGGCCCATTCGGCCGCGGCGTTGGCGTCCGGGGTCCAGAACGGGTTACGGGCAATCTCGTCCCAGTCGAACCGCGCCCGGTCGATCCCATGCGGCCCCATCTGCACCATGTAGCCGGTGATGCTCAGATCGGGTGCCAGTTGCTTCAGCGCCTCACGCGCAACACCCCCCGCGGCCACTCGCGCCGCCGTTTCCCGCGCGCTGGACCGGCCGCCGCCCCGATAGTCGCGGATGCCGTATTTCTGCCAATAGGTGATATCCGCATGGCCAGGCCGGAACTTCTCGGCGATATCGCCGTAATCCTTCGACCGCTGGTCGGTGTTGCGGATCATCAGCTGGATCGGCGTGCCGGTGCTGACGCCCTCGAACACGCCCGACAGGATTTCCACTTCGTCGGGTTCGCGCCGCTGCGTGGTGAACTTGTTCTGCCCCGGCTTGCGCTTGTCGAGCCAGACCTGCAACGCCTCTGCCGCGATCGGCACGCCCGGCGGGCAGCCATCCACCGTCGCGCCAAGCGCGGGCCCGTGGCTCTCGCCCCAGGTGGTAACGCGGAAGAGATGGCCAAAGCTGTTCATCGACATGGGGCGTGCTCCGTTTCCTCGCCCCCGGTTAGCGCGCCTACCCGGAAAATCCAAGGCTCATTCAGCCCGCCACCCGCCGCGCCACGGCCGCGCTGCCCCTTCTTCTTGGTCCCAATACTCCCGCCGGAGGCGTCAACCCGCCCTGCTGGCGACGGCCCTGAACGGATGGCGCGCCCTCTCCCCCTCCCGTGGCAACTGCGGCACGCCGAGGCCTCCCGGCGCAAGCCGGGCGGGTGAGGCGGGCCGCGCCCGGATCGACGCCGGCAGGCGGCGAAACCGCGTTTTGTCTGCACGGGGGGTGTACAGGGGGTGCACGGGGGGTGTACGCCCGGCACCCCCCTCGCTTTCACGCATTCCCTTGCCGCGGGCCCCGTTCTGCGCTACCTCGCATCGTACCTCGGGGTGGCCCAGAAGGCCTGAGATGCATCATGCGAACCCGTTGAACCTGAACCGGTTAGGACCGGCGGAGGGAAGGTTAAGCGGGCAGACCCCGCCACTTCTCCACCGCCCGTCGCGAAAAGGAGAAAGTGGAATGAAAACCCCCTTCATCGCCTCGGGATTTGCCCTTGTTGCTAGCGCTGCGCTGGCACAGGATTCCCAATTGATCGTCTATACTTACGACAGTTTCGTCTCCGACTGGGGCCCCGGCCCGGCGGTCGAGGCAGCGTTCGAGGAAACCTGTGGCTGCGACCTGCAATTCGTGGGGGCCGGCGACGGCGCGGCGCTCCTTGCGCGGCTCTTTCTCGAAGGCGCGCAGACCGGGGCCGACATCGTGTTGGGCCTTGATACGAACCTCATCGCCCAGGCCCGCGCGATGGACCTGATCGCCCCCCACGGCATCGACCCAGAGGGCCTCACCATGCCCATATCTTGGGACGATCCCCAGTTCCTCCCCTATGACTGGGGGTATTTCGCGTTTGTGCATGGCACCGATCTGGAAAACCCGCCCTCGAATTTCCGCGAACTGGCCGACAGCGACCTGCGCATCGTGATCCAGGATCCCCGGTCCTCCACCCCTGGCCTTGGCCTTCTGATGTGGGTGAAAGCCGCCTATGGCGACGAGGCTGGCGCGATCTGGGAAGGTCTTGCCGACAATATCGTTACCGTCACCCCCGGCTGGTCCGAGGCTTACGGGCTCTACCTGGAGGGCGAGGCCGACATGGTGCTTTCCTACACGACCTCGCCCGCCTACCACCTGATTGCGGAAGAGGATGACAGCCACACCGTCGCGGCTTTCGAGGAGGGTCACTACATGCAGGTGGAGGTTGCCGGGATCGTCAGCCTGACCAACGAGCGAGAGCTTGCACAAGAGTTCCTGGAATTCATGCTGAGCCCGGCCTTCCAGCAGATCATCCCGACGACCAACTGGATGTATCCCGCAGCCCTTCCCGCCGCGGACCTGCCTGCCGGGTTCGACACGCTGGTTGTGCCGGAAACGCCGCTCCTGCTGAGCGCCGAGGATGCCCAGGCCCTGCGTCAGGGGGCGCTGGACGAATGGCAAGCCGCGCTCAGCCAGTAAGCCCGGCCCAGTGGGCAGGCGCGGCAATTGCCGCGCTTGTCCTTCTGGCCATCCTGGGGCCGCTCGCTGCGGTCCTGGTCCGGGCCGAGTTCCTCACCGGACTCGGCCCTGCCGACATCGCCGCCATTCGGTTCACGATCTGGCAGGCAACCCTGTCGGCGCTCTTCAGCGTGCTGCTGGCCATCCCCGTTGCCCGCGCTCTGGTCCGCCGCAGATTTCCCGGGCGGGCGGCCCTGATTGCCCTCATGGGTGCGCCCTTCATCCTGCCGGTGATCGTCGCGGTCCTTGGACTGATCGCCATTTTCGGACGACGTGGGGTCTTGAACGAAGGGCTTGCCGCACTCGGCCTTCCGGGGCTGGAGATCTACGGTCTGCACGGGGTTGTCCTCGCCCATGTCTTCTTCAACCTGCCGCTCGCGGTGCGCCTGATCCTGCAAGGCTGGCTGGCGATCCCGGCGGAACGTTTCCGGCTGGCCGCAACGCTTGGCTTCGGTCCCCGCGACATAGCCCGCCACATGGAGTGGCCAATGCTGCGGCAGGTGCTGCCCGGCGCGCTGCTGGTCATCTTCCTGATCTGCACGACCTCGTTCGCCGTGGCCCTGATTCTCGGCGGGGGGCCGCGGGCCACGACGGTTGAACTCGCCATCTACCAGGCCTTCCGCTACCAGTTCGATCTTGGCCGGGCAGCGATGCTGGGGCTGGTGCAGGTGGCGATCTGCGTGGTGGCCGGGCTTCTGGTTCTGCGGGTGGCGGTGCCTGCGGCCATGGGGACGGGTCTCGACCGGCCATTGGAACGGTTCGAGCGGCAGAGCCTCGTGCAGAAAGCCGGTGACTGGCTGGCCATTTCGCTGGCCGCCCTGTTCCTGCTGCTGCCGCTTCTTGCGGTTCTCTTGCGCGGCATTGGCGGTGTGCTGGACCTGCCGGGATCGGTCTGGGTCGCGGCGCAGCGTTCGATCCTTCTGTCGCTGGCCACGGCAGCGCTTGCTGTGGCGCTGGCCCTGCCTATGGCGATGCTGATCGCGCGGGGCCGGGCACGGGGGCTGCTGGAAACCATCGGGGCGCTGTCCATTGCCGTGTCGCCGCTGGTGATCGGAACCGGGCTCTTCCTGATCCTGCGGCCTTACGTGAGCCCGGGCAGTTCCGCCTTGCCCGTCACCGGGCTGGTCAATGCTCTGGCGGCGCTGCCTTTCCTGCTGCGTGCGCTGGTGCCTGCAATCGAGGCAGCCGAGACCGGCTATGGCCCGCTTGCGCAATCCCTCGGGATGAGCGGGCACGAGCGATTGCGCCATGTTCTACTGCCACGCATCCGCAGGCCCCTGGGCTTCGGGGCAGGGCTGGCGGCGGCGATGTCGATGGGCGACCTTGGGGTGATCACCTTGTTCGCCGCTCCGCAGGAGGGCACGCTGCCGCTGGAAATGTTCCGCCTGATGGGGGCCTATCGCACCGATGATGCCGAGGCGGCTGCGCTCGTGCTGCTGGTGCTGAGCTTGATGCTGTTCTGGATTTTTGACCGAGGGGGGCGGGTGAATGCTGCGACTTGAAAACGTGGTGGCCGGGTTCGACGGCTTTACGCTGCGCGTGGACCTCTCGCTTGATGCAGGCGCGCGGCTTGCCGTGCTTGGCCCCTCCGGCGGGGGCAAGACGACGCTTCTGAGCCTTGTCGCGGGCTTTCTGTCGCCCGATGCGGGTCGGATCTGGATCAACGGGCAGGATATGACAAACCGTCCCGTTCAGGACCGCCCCCTGTCGATCCTGTTTCAGGAGGGCAATCTCTTTCCCCACCTGTCGGCCTTCGACAACGTGGCGCTTGGGCTGCGCACGAACCTGAAACTGAGCGAGGCCGATCAGTCCGACGTTTCCGCGGCGCTGGAGAAGGTGGGTCTTGGGGGGATGGGCGCGCGCATGCCCGGTGATCTGTCCGGAGGGCAACGGTCGCGCGTGGCGCTGGCGCGGATGCTGCTCAGGCGCAAACCGCTCGCCCTGCTGGACGAGCCCTTCGCGGCGCTCGATCCGGGATTGCGGCGGGAAATGCTGGCGCTGGTGGGAGAGCTGTGCGCGGCGGAGAGCCTGACACTGGTCATGGTCAGCCACGACCTGCGGGAGGCTGAAACGCTCTGCTCCGATCTGTGCCTGCTGGAAAAAGGTGCGGTGTCGCTTTCGGGACCGCTTGCGCCGATGCTGGCGGCCCCGCCCGGCGCGCTGAAGCCTTGGTTGTAATCAACAAAAAACGCGCCCCGAGGGGCGCGTTTTCCGTTTCAGTCGCGTGGGCGATCAGCCTTCTTTCGCAGCCCGCTTCACCGGCGCCCACAGGCGCTTGTTGGTGAGGTAAAGCAGCGTGGACAGGATGATCAGCAGGATGACGGCGGTGAAGCCCAAACGCTTGCGCGCCATCAGCTGCGGTTCTGCCGTCCACATCAGGAAGGCGGCCACGTCCTCGGCCATGTGGTGCACGTCGTTGGCGTGACCGTCGTTGAATTCCACCGCGCCGTCATAGAGCGGCGGAGCCATCGAGATCAGGCCACCGGGGAAGATGTCGTTCCCGTAGAGATAGGTGCCTGCCATTTCCTCGTCATGGCCGTTGTAGCCCGACAGCAGCGCAGCGATGTATTCCGGGCCACCCATGCCGAAGAGGAACTGGTTGATACCCAGGCCGTAGGGGCCGTGGAACCCGGCGCGGGCCTTGGCCATCAGGCTGAGGTCAGGTGCGCCGGCGGCATCGTTGGCCGGGAAGTTGTCGTTCGGCGTGGCCGGACGGTAGTCGCGCAGGTCTTCGTCCCAGACTTCGATGAAGTTCTGCTCGATGTAGGCACGGACCTGATCCGGCGGGATGCCGGGGCCGTCTTCATCGGACAGGGTCCGGATGGGAACGTAACGCAGACCGTGACAGGCGGCGCAGACCTCGGTGTAGACCTGAAGGCCGCGCTGCAACTGGTTCTGGTCGAAGGTGCCGAAGGGACCGTCGAAGGAGAAACGGATGTTCTCCACGTGACCGCCACCTTCGCCCGCGGCCAGCGCCGGGGTGCCTGCCAGAGCAACGGCGGTCAGTGCGGTGAGTGCAAGTTTCCTGAACATGCTATTCAGTCCTTTTCTTTTACTCGGCCGGGGTCGCGGCGCTGTCGCCGTTGGACCCGGACTTGCCGTAGTGCTCTTTGAAGTCTTCCTCGATGGTCGCGGGCTGCGGCAGCGGCTTCTCGAAGATGCCGAGCAGCGGCAGGATCACCAGGAAGTAGGCGAACCAGTAGGTCGACCCGATCAGCGAGATCGTCGAGTAGGGCGGCTCGGCGGGCATTGCGCCACACCACATCAGCACCATGAAATCGACGGCCAGCAGCCAGAACCACCACTTGAACATCGGGCGATAGCGACCGGAGCGGACCGACGAGGTGTCGAGCCACGGCACCAGTGCCATCACGGCGATCGCGCCGAACATGGCCAGCACGCCGAAGAACTTCGCGTCGACGATGCCACCGGTGATCCAGCTTGCGAACATCACGACCCACACATCGTTGGTGAAGGCGCGCAGGATCGCGTAGAAGGGCAGGAAGTACCATTCCGGAACGATGTGCGCGGGCGTCGCCAGGGCGTTGGCCTCGATGTAGTTGTCGGGGTGGCCCAGGTAGTTCGGCATGAAGCCGACCACGGCGAAGAACGCCACCAGCACGACGGCCAGTGCGAACACGTCCTTGATCACGAAGTAGGGCCAGAACGGCAGCGTGTCGGCGTCGGCTTCCTTGCGGGAAGAGCGGCGCACTTCAACACCCGTGGGGTTGTTGTTGCCGGTGTGGTGGAACGCCCAGATGTGGACGATCACCAGGCCTGCGATCACGAAGGGCAGCAGGTAGTGCAGCGACAGGAAGCGGTTCAGCGTGGCGTTGTCCACGGCGGGTCCGCCGAGCAGCCAGGTCTGGATTGCTTCGCCAATGAACGGGATCGCGCCAAAGAGGCCGGTGATCACGGTCGCGCCCCAGAAGGACATCTGGCCCCAGGGCAGAACGTAGCCCATGAACGCGGTGCCCATCATCAGCAGGTAGATCAGCATGCCGATGATCCAGGTCACTTCGCGCGGCGCCTTGTAGGAGCCGTAGTAGAGACCACGGAAGATGTGCAGGTAGACGGCCACGAAGAACAGCGACGCGCCGTTCATGTGGATGTAACGGATGGCCCAGCCACCGTTCACGTTGCGCATGATGTGTTCGATCGAGGCGAAGGCCAGGTCGACATGCGGGGTGTAGTGCATCACCAGGATGATGCCGGTGACGATCTGCATCGCCAGGCAGAACGCCAGCACGATGCCCCAGATCCACATCCAGTTGAGGTTCTTGGGCGTGGGGATCATCAGGGTGTCATAGATCAGGCCGACGACAGGCAGGCGGCGGTGAAGCCACTTCGCACCGTTAGACTTCGGCTCGTAATGGTCGTGGGGAATGCCGGACATCTCTCGCTCCCTTAACCCAGAAGGATGGTGGTTTCGTCCACGAACGAGGCGTCCGGGACAGGAAGGTTTTCGGGGGCGGGCCCGCGGCGGATACGGCCTGCGGTGTCGTAGTGCGACCCGTGGCAGGGGCAGAACCAGCCGCCAAAGTCGCCGGCGCCATCACCGAGCGGCACACAGCCGAGGTGGGTGCAGACGCCCCACATCACCAGCCATTCACCGGTGTTTTCACCGGAGAAATCGGCCAGGGTGCGGTTTTCATCGGCGGCCGAAGCGGTGGCGTCGATGTTGGGGTTACGGGCATTGCCGTCGACCAGATCGCCCAGGTCAACTGCGCGACCGGCTTCGATTTCCTCCGCCGTACGGCGGCGGATGAAGATCGGCTTGCCAAGGAACAGCACCGTCAGCTGCGAGCCGGGCTCGAGCGAGGACACGTCGACGCGCTGCGTCGATGCGGCCTGCACGTCCGCGGACGGGTTCATCTGGTTGACCAGCGGCCAGACGGCAGCACCGGCAGCCACTGCACCCATGCCACCGGTGGCATAGTACAGAAAGTCGCGGCGGGTGCTGGGATGATCTTCTGCGTGTGACACCGAAAGCGTCTCCCTCATCAGCGGCCCATGTCCCCGGGCCAGAAATCCTAGCGAGGCCGCGCACCTAGTCCGCAGCCATTGTCGCGCCTTCTACAAGCGCAAGGGGCGCGGCGTCCAGCGGACAAACGCGCGCACGATGCCCCAATTGTCGCATATCTGCATCAAGGGCAAGCGAAACGGGCGCTCTGCCTGTGAAATCCAAGCCCGAAGCCGCCGTCAGTCCAGGGCGAGTCGCATGGACCTGTGGGGGATTCCCGCGTCGTCGAATTCGGGGCCATGGGCGATGAAGCCCAGGGCTTCGTAGAATCCGAGCGCATGGGTCTGGGAATCGAGAATCACCGTGGTGAACCCTTCGTGGCGCGCGTGGTCCAGAACCGCCTGCATGATCTGTCGCCCAAGCCCCGTGCCGCGATAAGCGGGCATGACAGCGACGCGCTGCACCTTGGCGATGTACCCCTTGGGCAGGAGCCGCGCACAGCCTGCCGGGCCGTCTGCACTCGCAGCGAGGAAATGGGTGCAGGCGTCGTCGAGCCCATCCCATTCCTCGGCTTCGCTGACACCCTGTTCGCCCATGAAGACCGCCTTGCGTACGGCAAAGCAGGCGGCGCGGTCGGTGTCGCTGATGGCGATGCGGATCTTCACCCTTGCGGCACCGTTGCGCGCATCGAGTCCCGTTCGGCGAAACGCGCTTCCCACGCGGCCAGGGCATCGCGGCCCTTGCGCCATTGCTTGTGATCGTGGCGCAGGTCGAGATAGCCAAGTGCACATCCCACGGCGATCTGGCCCATGTCGAGCGGGCCGTGAAGGTGGCTCATCCAGCGGGTATCGAGTGCATCGAGTGCGCGGGCGATCTTTTCCCACTGGGCATCGAGCCACGGGTGATACCAAAGCTCTTCCGGGCGCAGCCGCTTTTCATACGTGATCGTCACCGCCGCATCCATGATCCCGTCGGCAGTGGCTTCCAGCGTCAGCGTTTCCCACAGATGGGCATCGGGGTAGAGCCCGGCCTTGGCACGGGCATCGAGAAAACGGGTGATGACCCGACTGTCATAGATCGCCGGCCCATCATCCCGGATCAGCGCGGGAATCTTGCCCACCGGGTTCGCGGCGGCAAGCTCGGCCGCCGTGGACACGGGGGTGGTCGCAACGTCCTGGATCGTTACGTCATCCTGACCGGTTTCCAGAAGCAGCACCCGCACCTTGCGGACGAAGGGCGAGGCGGGAGAAGACAGCAGCGTGATCATGCGAGTCGTTTCACTTTCAGTCGGGTGAGGGCGGTGGCGTCGATCTCGACCCCGCGGCCAGTGGAATTCAGTCGGAAGGTGCGCCGCCAGCGGAAGGTGGCATTGGCCTGACCGTCGGCGGTGCGCAGGGTGGCGCCCTCGGGCGTGTCGTCCATCAGGTCCTCGACCCGCTGGTCAAGCCGCCCGTGCGACGTGGCCCGCGCCAAGGCAAAGCCTGCCAGCGCAACGGCGCCATATTTCAACGCAAGCCCGGCCAGCGGGGGTAAGGGTAGCGGCATGGTTCGGGTCCTCCTCAATAGGAAGGTAGGGGCGCGCGGGGGCGCTGTCTATTCCCCGTCCTGCACACCCATCATCAGCGCGGCCAGAAGCGCGGTTTCCTGCCCGATCGGGGCGGCCTTCAGGTGGCCCGCTGCCGACTGGCGTGCGGAAGGGGTCTTGTTCTGGGCCAGTTTCCATGTGCCGTCGACCTCGGCCACCTCGAAGCGGAAGGGGCGGATCATCCGCATCAGGCGCGCCTGCACGTCTTCGGGTGTCTTGTCGAGCAGCCACGGTTTCTTGGGCAGAAGCCGGGTTTCGAAAAGCTCGGTCAGCGTTTCAAGCGAGGTGCGCAGGTCTTCATCCGGCAGGGGATGAAGGGTGCCACGCAGGTGCACGGCGACGTAGTTCCAGGTGGGCACCTGCGCCGGATCGCCATACCAGTCGGGCGAGATGTAGCCATCGGGGCCGGTCACGGCCAGCACGGCGGGCAGGGGGGCCGTCGCGGCGCGCGCGATCGGGTTGGAGCGCACCAGGTGAATCTCTGCCCGCGTGCCGTCTTCGAAAAGCGCGAAGGGAATATGAGAGATCAGTGGCGCGGGATCGCCATTCACGCTCAGCACGCCAAAGCCGCGGTCGCGGGCGAAGGCGATGTTCCGCTCGTGGCTTTCCTGTCGGTAGACGGGATTGGGGTGCATGGGGCGCTCTCCTGCCGTGATCTGTCGTTTGCGCAGCTTGCGCAGATGGGCGGCATTTGCAACAACCTGGGCGTTCTCAGGGCGGGGCGAAATTCCCCACCGGCGGTATGCGAGGCACTGACCCCGTGAGCCCGCGAGCGCCCCCGTGTTTTACGGGGGGTCCAGCAGACCCGGTGAGAGGCCGGGGCCGACGGTCATAGTCCGGATGAAAGAGAACGAGCAGGGGGCGCGCCCGGTCCGGGCGCGGCCCTGCCCGTGATCGCCTTGGGTGACGTGTCGCTTTTCGAAAGGAGATCACAAGATGACACACACCCGATATGCGTTCGTGAAAGCCAACTGGCATTCCGAAATCGTGGATCAGGCCCTAGCGGGCTTCACCCAGATCATTCCTGCCGAACAGGTCGATGTCTTCGACGTTCCCGGAGCCTTCGAGATGCCGCTTCTGGCGCGCGATCTTGCCGCCACGGGCCGTTATGGCGCGGTCGCCTGTGCGGCGCTTGTCGTTGATGGTGGCATCTACCGGCACGATTTCGTGGCGCAGGCCGTGGTCGACGGGCTGATGCGCGCGGGGATGGACACCGGGGTTCCGGTTCTGTCCGTGTCGCTGACCCCGCATCACTTCCAGGAAACCGCCCATCACATCGGGATCTTCAAGGCGCATTTCGTGCAGAAGGGCCGCGAGGCCGCCGAGGCTGCACTCGGCATCCTGCGCAGCCGCGCGGCGCTGACCGCGGGCAGAGCTGCCTGATACCGCTGGAGGATCGCGGCCCGTCGGGCCGCGTTCCTCCCTTGTGGACCCGGCGGGAACGGCCCATGGTGGCCGCGTCCCTCATGCGAGTCCCCCATGCTGAACGGCATTGCCCTGCGCCTTCTGTCGGTTGGCTTCTTTGCCGCCATGTCCGCTACCGTGCACGGGCTGTCCTACAGCGTGCCCGTCGGCCAGATCGTCTTCTGGCGCAGCTTCGTCGCGATCGTTCCCATCGTCATCTACATGGCCTGGATCGGGCGCTTCCCAAGCGGTTTCCTGACCAAGCGGCCGGGCGGTCACTTCCTGCGGGGGCTCTTCGGGGGCATCTCGATGGTTCTATCCTTCATCTCGCTGGCTTACCTGCCGGTGGCAAACGCCACCGCGCTGGCCTTCCTGGGACCCTTGGTGTCGCTGCCCTTCGCAGCGCTTCTGCTTGGTGAGGTTCTGACCCGCCGCATCGTGTGGGCGGCCTTTATCGGTTTCGGAGGCGTGCTGCTGATGCTGGCCAGCAACCTCGTTCGGCCCGATGCGGATTCCTCGCAGCTGATCGGGATCGCGGCAGGCCTTGGCTTTGCCGCAACGATGGGGCTGGTGCGCGTTCAGATCCGCAACCTGACCCGAACCGAAAGCGCGGTGACCATCGCCTTCTGGTTCTCGGTCGTCTGCTCTGGCATCGGGCTTCTGAGCCTGCCGCTTGGATGGGTGCCGATGCAGGGAGAGGTGCTGTGGTTCCTGGTTTTCGCAGGGCTACTTGGAGGGGTGGCCCAGATCCTCGCCACCGAGGCCGCCGCCCGCGTGCCCGTCTCGCAGCTGGCGCCCTTCGACTACACCGGCATGATCTGGGCGCTCGGCTTCGACGTGATCCTGTTCAGCCAGTTCCCCGACTGGATCAGCTTCATCGGTATGGGGGCCATTGTGATGGCCGGGATCATCACCGTGATCACACCAAAATCCGAACGCCCCGCCGCTGCGCCCCCGGCCCCCCGTCAGCCGTGGCACTAGGCCGGTTTATCGGCGTGTAGAGACCAGCCAATAGATCAGGCTGGCGATGAGCGCAGCGGCCACACCCGCATGCAGCAGCTCGGCTGCCAGCAGCGTCAGCAGAACCCCCGTGACAAGCGGCCCAAGCGCCGCGCCGAAATCGCGCCAGGCCTGCATGCGCGCCAATGGGCCGATGGCGTCATCGTCAACGGCAAGTCCCTGCGTGATCACCGCAGGCCCGAGCGACGCAAGTGCCCCTCGGAAGATCAGCATGACGAGCGCGCCCAGAACCGTGACGCCCACAGCCACGAAGACGAAGCCGGATGTCGTCAGAAATGCCGCAGCGACAAAGACCCTTCTTGCACCGAGGCGGTCCGCGATCCAGCCGAAGAGGGGCGCGGCGATGGCCTCGCCGAAATGGCGCATGGCCAGTAGGGCGCTGCCGCTCATCACCGCTTCGGACAGGGGGGCGTTTCTGGCGAAAATGAGCGTGATCGAAACGGCAAAACCCCGTCCACCCCGAACCCCTGCAGGAAATAGACCAGGTCGATGGGTTTGGGGCGGGCCAGCGCGGGCGGCTTGCTGCGCCGGGTTGCATCGCCCCGTGTCTTGGGCAGCTTGAACGCGATCAGCAGCGACACCGCCGTTGGGATGGCCAGCATGGCGAAGGTCATGTTCGGACCGAAAGCGCCCACCATCCACGCCCCACCGAACAGGGCAAGGATCGGGCCGATCCGCTGAATGGCCTGCCCCACACCCACGCGGGTGCCGATCTGGCTTCGGTATTCTACCGCGTAGGACAGGGTGGCGAGCACCAGGCCGCGTAGGTCAACCCCCACAGGACCCGTGCGAACAGGATAACGGCCGGTCCCTGCCCAAGCCCGTAAAGCGCCGTCGTTCCCGTCGCCGTAACCGCCGCGACCATGCACATGCGGCGCACGCCCACAGCTTGCGTCAGTTGTGCCAACATCCCATAGGCGAAGACCCGGACGAAGCGGTTTGCCGACAGCATCACACCGACCCAGGGCAGGGTCAGTCCGAAATCCTCTGCATAGGCGGGCAGCACCGCATAGAGCAGCGCATCGCCGAGCAGGGCGAGCGACATGATGGAGGACGATCCGATGATCGCCAGCCAACCGCTGTTCGTGTCCTCTGTCATCCGGGCATTTCTGGGTTCTTGGGGCCAATCAAGCAGCAGTGCACCTGTTGGCCGGTGAAGTCCATAAGGGCTTTAGCCCGGTTCGCGCCTGAGCGATTGCGCCATGCAATGGATGCCACCCCCCATCATGGTGAACATGTCCATTTCCGGGTCGTATACCGTGAACCCGTTGGCGCGCAGCCTGGCGATCAGGTCCTTGCTGGCCGCGGGGGCCAGAACGCGATCCCCGCCAAGGGACATCACGTTACAGCCGAGCGCCATCGTATCGCGGAACCCCACGGGGATGATCTCGATCTTGCGGGACTTGAGCCAGTCGGTGACGTGATCGGGGGTCGTCTCTAAACAGACGGCAGCGCATTTCGGGGCAATCATGCAGACCATCAGGTCGATATGCACATAGAACGGGTCGATATAGGCATAGTGCACCTCCCACCCTTCTTTCTCGACCCAGTTCCCGATCTGACGAGCCGAAATCTCTTCGCAGCGCAGGCCCGTGTAGCCGATCAGCACAGCACCCGGTTCGATGATATGGAAATCGCCGCCCTCGAAATTGCCTGCGCTGACCATGTCGTAGATCGGGATACCGGCCCCGAGATAAAAGCGCAGCGCCGCAGAATATTCCCCTCGCCTGCGCGGGTTGGCCATCTGGGTGATGACCGCGCCCCACGGCGTCATGAAGCTGGAATCACGGGCATAGACCCCGTATTTCAGATGCTCGTCGACGGGCAGGGTGTGGATGGTCACGCCTGCTTCCTCGTAGGCATCACACATTTCGCGATACTGCTTGACCGCTATCTGGTGATCCCACTTGCGCCCGGTGCGCGCGGTTTCGCGATAGATCGAGCTGAAGGCCACATTGTCCATATGCCCGAAGGTTTCCACGGGGCCGAGCAGAACGTCCTTCAGCAGCCCGTATTCTGAATCGATCCCCCAATCCGTCATGGGTGCCGTGCCACCGTTGGGGTTGCGGGCCTGTAGCGGTGGACGGGTCGGGCTGTGATCGTCGGGCATGGGGTCTCTCCGGAATGCGCTTTCGGGAACGATAGCGGGAGGAGTCCGCGAACGGCCAGAAAAAAGGACCTGCCGCTGCTCACCAAATCGCAGAGGCGGGGCCGACAGGGGGAAGAGCTGGCGGCTTGCCGTTGACCTGCGAAAGAGCTTTGCCCACTGTCCACCGGATGCAATCTGCGCCACGGGGGAAAAGGTGACGCCCTCGATCCCGAATTTGATGACACTCTACAGGCTGGCGGCCGCCCCCGCCGCGGCGGGGCTGGCGCTGGCCGGTTACCGGGACGCGTTCTTCGCCGTTATCGTGATCAGCCTGCTCAGCGATCTGCTGGATGGCCCGATCGCCCGCTGGCTGAAGCAGGAGTCGAGCGATGGTGCCTGGCTCGACACGATTGCGGACGGGGGCACGGTGCTGGCCGGTCTGCTGGGGGTCTACCTGTTCGAAGGCGACAGCATCAGGCCCGATATGGCCTGGCTTCTCGCCTTCCTCGCCAGCTATGCCGGGGCCGCCGGTCTGTCTCTGATAAAATTCGGGGGGCTTCCCGCCTTTCACCTCTATACGTCGAAACTGGCGGCGGTCGGGTCGGGCGTGTTCTTCGTCTGGCTCTTCGTGCTGGGATATTCGCAAGCGGTGTTCATCGCCGCGATCTGCCTCGGGATCGTTGCGAATGCGGAATCGATGCTGGTGAGCCTGCTGATCAGGAGCCTGCGCACGGATATCCATTCGGTGTTTCGACTGGTCCGGACGGAAGAGGATCGCGGGGCCTGACCCGGCGCCTCAGACCGTCAACCGGGTGCCGTCAACCCCGGCAATCAGTGCCTCAACGATCTGCCCTTCGCGCTGCGGATCGCGGAAAGTGACCTCGGTGAACTGTTCGGTCCGGCCCATGTGGGGGTTTTCGAGCAGCACCCGATGCATGCGCCCGACCTGCGCGGAAAGATGCGTGGCGACCTGCCGCTCCCCCGCCGCACGCAGCCGGGCGGCGCGGTCCTTGATCACCGCACCGTTGACCTGGTTCGGAATGCGGGCAGCGGGTGTGCCGTCGCGCTTGGAATAGGGGAAGACGTGCAACCATGTCAGGTCGCACTCTGTCACCAGCTTCAGCGAGTTTTCGAAATGGGCCTCGGTCTCGGTCGGGAAGCCTGCGATGATATCGGCCCCGAAGGTCATGTCGGGGCGCAGGCGCCGCGCTTCTTCGCAAAAGCGGATGGCGTCGTCGCGCAGGTGACGCCGGGCCATGCGCTTGAGGATCAGGTCATCCCCAGGCTGAAGCGACAGGTGCAGATGCGGCATCAGGCGCGGTTCCGTTGCGATGGCCTGCATCAGGTTGTCGTCGGCCTCGATGGAGTCGATGGAGGAAATTCGCAGGCGCGGCAGGTCCGGCACCAGTTTCAGGATGCGCATCACCAGATCGCCGAGCCTGGGTTGCGAGGGCAGGTCCGCCCCCCAACTGGTCAGGTCGACGCCGGTCAGAACCACCTCGTTGTATCCGCGATCCACCAGCCGCTTGATCTGATCCACCACGACGCCGGCAGGGACAGACCGGGAATTCCCGCGTCCGTAAGGAATAATGCAGAAGGTGCAGCGGTGATCGCATCCATTCTGAACCTGCACATAGGCGCGCGACCTTGTGCCGAACCCGTCGATCAGGTGGCCTGCCGTTTCGGTGACAGACATGATGTCGTCGACCATCACCTTCTCGGTCTGACCGATGAAGTCGCCCGCGATACCGGCCCAGGTTTCAGGCTTCATCTTCTCGGTGTTGCCGATCACGAGGTCGACCTCATCCATCGCACGGAAGGTTTCGGGTTCCGTCTGCGCGGCGCAGCCGGTGACGATGATTTTCGCTTCGGGATTGTCGCGGCGCAGCTTGCGAATTTCCTGGCGCGCTTTCCGCACGGCCTCGGCGGTCACGGCGCAGGTGTTCACGACCACGGCATTGTCCAGCCCGGCCTGGTCGCTGAGCGCTTTCATCGCTTCGGTTTCGTAGGCGTTAAGCCTGCAACCAAGCGTATGGAAAATGGGGGGCTTGGCGGGCATCAGAGCTTTGCCAGGACATCCGGCGTCAGCACGGCATCAAAGACATGGGCCGTGGGTCCGGTCATCCAGACTCCATCGTCGCGCCAGTCGATATGGATCGTGCCACCGTCAAGCTCGATGGTGACGCGCCGTCCAGTCAGGCCCCGTCGGGCAGCGGCAACGGCGGTGGCGCAGGAGGACGAGCCAGAGGCCAGCGTCACGCCCACGCCCCGTTCCCAGACCCGCATGCGCAGGTGATCCGGCCCGAGGACATGGGTGAACTGAACGTTGGTGCGCTCGGGGAATAGCGGGTGGTGTTCCATCCTGGCTCCAAGCGCCGCGAGGTCCACCGCCTCCGCATCTTCAACGAAGAAGGTGCAATGCGGATTGCCCATACCGGTTGCAGTCGGTGCACCCTCGATCGGCAGCGCAAGGGTATCCACCTCGCGCGCCAGCGGAATGTCCTGCCAGAGGAGTTGCGGTGCACCCATGTTGATCGAGGTCAGCCCGTTGCCCGCATCCACGGCATCAAGCAATCCGCGCTCGGTCCGGATCGCAAGCGTCGTCTTCCCGGTCCGGGTCATCTCGTGGCGCGCTACGCAGCGTGTGGCGTTGCCGCAGGCCCCTGCGGTCGATCCGTCCGCATTGTAGAAGACAAGCGCCAGATCGGCTTCCGCGTCGGCATGAATCACGGCCAGCTGATCGAATCCCACCCCGCGATGCCGATCCGCCAGCGCAGCCGCCAGCGGCGCAGTCATCGACACGTCGGTCGTCCGCGCGTCGATCACCACGAAATCATTGCCGAGCCCATGCATCTTCATGAAGGGCAGGCCGGTTTGGGCCGGGTTTTCCATCATGCGCGGGC